>NZ_MUNE01000126.1 GCF_002154605.1 Streptomyces milbemycinicus
GTCTCGCGGCATTCGGTTCGGGCGGGTGCGGGTTTCGTCTCGGACCCTCCGGGTCCAAAGCGCCGGCGAGAAGGGGGAAGGGGGGCGGCTGGCCCGGCGTCCCTATTCCTCGGCCCGGCAGGCGGCTGGGCTCAAAGAGGCTCCGCTGCGCTCCGCCGCAGCTGCTGCCGCGCGGTGGCCAGGCAAGGGGACCAGCGGTGCGCTGGACCGGGGGCTCGGGAGCGCGACGTACGGGCCAGCGCCGTTGCATCGGCATGGTCCGGTTGCCGCGTGCGGGCATCGTCTCGCGCCTTCGGCGCACAGCGGCCAGCAGCGGGAAGGGGCGGGGGCGGCCGGAGGCTTCGTCGCCGTCCAGCCCACCGGCTCGCGAGCGGGGGGACGGCGGTTGGGCGCCCGAAGCGGTGGAGGCCGGTCCGGTTGGGGCTCTCCCCCCACCTGCTCTCAAAAAAGTGCTTGCTCTGCATCAAGTACTGCATCAAGTGCTTTTCTGAGAGCAGGTGGGTGGAGAGGCGATCCCGTCCCCCGCTGCTTGCCCATCCGTCGCGCTCCCGGGCTCCGGTCCAGCGGACCGCTGGACTGACTGCTTGGCCACTGCGCGGCAGCAGCTGCGGCGGAGCGCAGCGGAGCCTCTTTGAGCCCAGCCGCCCGCCGGGCCGAGGAATCGGGGCACCAGGCCGGCCGCACCCCTTCCCCCTTCTCGCTGGCGCTTTGGACCCGGAGGGTCCGAGACGAAAGCCGCACTCGCGTGAGCCGAATGCCGCGAGATGGCGCATAGGCCCGGGCGAAGCGAAGCGCAGCCCGCCCCGCCTACCGGTAGCGGGTGGCGAAGGCGAGGAAGTCCGCCCACGCGTCGGCGGGTATGTGGAGGTTCGGCCCGTCCGGGACCTTCGAGTCCCGGACGTGGACGGTGGCGGGAGTGGTGGCGACCTCGACGCACTGGCCCCCGCTGGAGTCGCTGTAGGTGCTCTTGAACCATACGAGTCTGCTCATAGCTCACCCATCAACTGCTCGATGAAGCTTACGGATTCGTCCGGCCCGAGGGCCTGGGACCTGATCATGGCATAGCGGCGGGCCAGAACACCTACCTCATCTGGCTTGGACAACAGGATGCTCCTGCCGTTGCTCTCCATGTAGGCCATGGACGTCTCGTCGGGCGTCTCCAGTAGCGTCATCGGCCCTTGCAGGCCCGCGTGTCCGGCTCGGCTCATCGGCAGGACCTGGATGACGACGTTGGGCCGCGCCGCGCATTCGAGGAGGTACGCGTACTGCTGGCCCATGACCTCTGGTCCACCGATCAGTCGGCGTAGCGCTGCCTCTTCGAGGATGACGTTGACCACTGCTGCTGGTTTGCGGTCGAGGAGCGCCTTGCGGTCCATGCGGGCCGCGACCAGCAGATCGACCTCTTCCTCGTCAAACGGAGGAAATGCGCACCCCAGCACCTCCCGTGCGTACTGCGGTGTCTGCAGAAGCCCATCAATCAGCTGTGGGCAGTACGACGACACACTCAGCGCATCCTGCTCCAATTGCACGAAGCCCTGGAAGTGCACCGGATACCGCTCCAGCCGCAAAAACGTGATAGCCGAGCGCAGCAACCCGTTCGCGTCCAGTGCCTTCTCGGCCGCTTCGATGAACTCGTCCGTCGGCGGCTTCGCACACGTCTCCACCGCGCTCACCGCTGACCCTGTGTAGTGCATCAGCTCGCCCAGCTCCTCCTGCGTCAACCCCGCATGCTCGCGCAGAATCCGCAGCACAGCCGCGAAGTACTGCATGGTCGGCGGTGCGGAGTCCTTCTTCTTGGGCGTTGCCATCCCATCCACCCCCTCAACGCGGCTCAACGCCGATCAACCCCCGTTCGACAGGAGTTGTCGGCAGCCGCAGTCGACGTTCTGTTACTGGTGACGTTAGTCACCTGCACTGACAGTGTGGGCATGAACGCACAAAGTCACGACGTAAACCCTCGCCATGGCTGGAAGCAGAGGTTTACACCCGTCCCGCTCTCTGTCCATCGCGCTCGCCAGACGGCCGCGGCCGTTCTCTGTGCGTGGAGGGTGGAGCCCGGCCCCGCGCAGGTCGCGTTGCTCGTGCTGTCGGAGCTGGCGGCCAACGCGGTGCGGCATGGCCGCGTACCGGGGAGGTACTACGAGGTACGTATCGCCTACGACGCCGAGAAGCTGATCGGCATCGAGGTGTCGGACCCGGGCGAGGGGTTGCCGGTCCTCGCCGATGCGACGCCGGATGCCGAGTCCGGGCGCGGGCTGGCGATCGTGGCTGCGTTCGCCGAGGCGTGGGGGGTGCGGGAGCGGGTGGTCGGGAAGACCGTCTGGGCTCGGGTCCGTCTCTAGCGGAGCGTCCTACGCAGGCGAGCGGAGTGTCACTCCTCGAAGGCCCCCAGCCGGTGCGCGATGGCCGCGGCCTCCCCTCGGCCTGAAGCGCCCAGCTTGGCCATGATGTTGGAGACATGCACGCTCGCCGTCTTCGGTGAGATGAACAGCTCCTCCGCGATCTGCCGGTTGCTCCGCCCGGCGGCGACCAGCCGCAGCACGTCCCGCTCCCGGGCGGTCAGGCCCAGCGCCGCCGCCGGGGTCGGGGGCGGGGCCGTCTCCTCGTCGGCATGCCGCAGCGGGATCCGGGCGCGGCCGGCCAGCGTGGTGATCTCCGTCTCGAGTGGCGCTGCGCCCAGCTCGCGCGCTACCGCCTCGGCCTGCCGCAACAGCTCACCGGCCGTTTCGCGGGACTCAGGCAGGCGCTGGGTGGTAATCAGGGCCTCCGCGAGTCGCAACCGGGCGGTGGCCAGCAGCAGCGGGGCCTCCAGCTGCTCGGTGGCGGCGACGGCCTCCCGCCAGTGGGCGGTGGCGTCCCGGCCCTCGGTGGTGAGCAGCTCGGCCTGGATCATCAGGGCCTGCGCGGCCCACAGCGGTACGAATTGGGGCTGGTCTTCCATCGCCTTGCGGATCCGCTCCACCGCCGCCTCGCGCCCCGGCTCGGCCACCGCGAGCCCACGGGCCCGCGCCTCCGCCGCCGCGGCCTCGTACAACAGGGGCCAGCCGTAGCGGTGATGGCCGAAGGGGATGGCCTCGCCGACCGCCGTCTCCAGCAGGGAGCGGACGTCGAGAATCCGGCCGTCGGCGGCCGCCAGCGCGATGGCCATGCGGCCCATGGCCAGGGTGTGCTGTGGCTCCGGGTAAGGGCCGGTGGTGCTGCTGTCGGCCTCCTCCATCCGGCGCCGGGCTTCGTCGTACGCACCCCGGGCCAGAGCCAGTTCGGCCCTCCGCTCGGCGATCAGCGCCCGCATGCGGACGCTCACCCCACGGCGGCCGAGGGCCCGCTCGACGACTTCGTCGGCGTCGGCCCAGCGGCCGAGGTGGATGAGGGATTCGGCGAGGTTGCCGTCGATGTACGAGGCGGTGTTCGGCAGCCCGTGCCGCTCGGCCAGGCCACTGCCCTCCTCGGCGGTCTCGACGGCCTCTGCGTAGCGTCCGAGGCCGTGCAGCGCAGTGGCCAGGTTGCCGTAGCCGCGCAGCAGGACGTTGGCGTTGCCCGGCTCCAGGTCCCGGGCGCACACGTCGCGGGCCCGCTCGAGCCCGGCCTCGACGTTGCCCGAGTGGATGGTGAGCCAGGCCAGGGTGTGCTGGGCTGCGAGTCCGGTGATGTCGGCGCCCGTTATCCGGCAGAGCTCCACCGCCTGTTCCGCGGTCTCGAGGGCGCTCGGCGCCGGCTGGTGCACGACGTACCAGTGCGCCGCATACGTCAGTACCTCGGCGTGTACGACGGACGGCGGCAGGCTTTTGACCAGCTTCTGGGCCTGGGAGATCTCGTCCCAGCCGTCGGAGCGGGACAGGTCTCGCACCAGGTGGTACCGCTCCATCCAGAACCAGGCCGCCCGCAGGGGGTCGCCCTCCAGCTCGCGCAGCGCCCGCTTGCCGAGGGCGAGCGCCCGCTCCCGCTCGCTCGCGAGGCGCGCGGCGACGCTGATCGCGGCGAGCAGGTCCACGAAGTCGCCGGGCATGTCCGGGTAGATGGCCGGCGCCAGCCCGTTCTCGATGCCCTGCCGCATCGTCTCGCGGCGCAGCTCCTCGGGGACGTCGTCCCACAGCTCCATTGCCCGCTCCAGCAGCTGGTGCTGCTCGGCGAACGCGTGCCGGCCGCGGGCGGCGGCCGCCGCGGCGATCACGGCGGGCAGCGCTCTGGCGGGGTCGCGGGCGTCGAACCAGTAGCCGGCCAGCCGCCCGGCCCGCTCCTCGGACCGTACGAGCGTGGGGTCGGCCTCCAGCGCCTCGGCGTAGCGGCGGCTGAGCCGGGAGCGCTCGCTCGGCAGCAGGTCGCCGGTCACCGCCTCGCGCATCAGGGCGTGCCGGAAGCGGAAGGACTCGCCCTCCTCGGAAGGCTGCAGGACGGCGGCGCCCACAGCGGTACGCAGGGTCTCGATCAGCTCGTCCTCGGCGAGGCGCGTGACAGTGGCCAGCAGCCGGAATTCCACCTCGGAGCCGCCCTCGGCGGCGATCCGCACCACGCGCTGCACCTCGTCCGGCAGCGCCTCGACGCGGACCAGCAAGAGGTCGCGAAGGGAGTCGCTGATGCCGCCCGGTGAGCCTTCGAGGATGCTGCAGGCCAGCTCCTCGACGAAGAACGCATTGCCCTCGGAGCGTTCGAAGACCCGGTCCAGCAGCTGCTCAGGCGGGGCCTCGCCGCGGATGGCGGCGAGCTGGCGGCGGACCTCGGTGCGTTCGAAGCGGGGCAGTTCGAGGCGGGTGACGGTGCGCAGCCGCTCGTACTCGGCGAGGGCGGGGCGCAGCGGGTGGCGGCGGTGCAGGTCGTCGGCGCGGTAGGTGGCGACGATGAGCAGGCGGCTGTGGGTGAGGGCGCGCAGCAGATAGCTGAGCAGCTCGCGGGTGGAGCGGTCGGCCCAGTGCAGGTCCTCCAGGGCCAGAACGAGGGTCCGGTCCGCGGCGAGGTGCTCGAGGAGGCGGACGGTGAGCTCGAAGAGCCGGGCACGGCCCTCGGTTTCGGGGCGTCCCCGGTCCATCTCGCCGAGCTCGGGCAGCAGCCGGGCGAGCTCGCCTTCCTGGCCGGCGATGGCGGCGTCAAGCTCCGCGCCGAGCCGGCGGCGCAGGGAGCGCAGGGCGGTCGAGACGGGGTGGTAGGGCAGGGCGTCGGCGCCGGTTTCCACGCAGCCGCCCAGGGCGACGACGGCCCCGTCCGTGGCGGCCCGGCCGAGGAATTCCTGCATCAGCCGGGTCTTGCCGACGCCGGCCTCGCCGCCAACAAAGAGGGCGCGGGGCTCCCCGGCGTTCGCCCGGGACAGGGCCTCGTCGAGCGCCGTGAGCTCGGCGCTGCGGCCTACGAAAACAGGGCTTATGTGACTGCTGTGCACGGTGCCGAGCATCGCATGTCGTACGAGGTGAGGGACAGCGGTCCCGCCGCCGGCAGGGGTCCAAGCGTTGGCGTGGTGGTCAGCTCGGGGCCGGGGTGGGCGTGTTGTCGGCCTTGACGTCGAAGTTGATCTTGTTGCCGTCGACGCCGGTCACCGTGACCGTGACGCCCAGGGTGCTGCCGTCGTCCGCCGTGAGCTTGCACCGGGTGGTCGTGTCGACCTTGCCCTCGAGGTCCTCGGGGCAGGTGATGTTCGGCTTGGCCTGGCCGGTCCTGGCGGCGAGCTTTTCGGCGACTGTGGTGGCCAGCTTGTCCGAGGATAGTTTCGGCGTGGACTTTTCGACCTTGACCTCGGCCGAGCAGCCGACGAGCAGCGCGCCGGCCGCTACAGCCGTGAGGAGCGATGTTGTTGCGGACAACCGGATGAGGGGCATGGTGGAACTCCGGTCTGGGTGATCATGACAAGAAGACACGGGAAGCATAGTTGGCGGCGTGCCCCGGGCAGGGAAGGGGGTCAGTGAGGGATGGTGACGAGCACCCGGCCGCGGGCGCCGCTGTCGACGCGCTCGTGGGCCTGCGCGATGGCCGGGAGCGGGTATCGGTCGCCGACGTCGACCGTGAGGGCGCCGACGGCGGCCGCGGCGGTGAGGTCGCGGGCCGCCTGCCGTTTGGCTTCAGCAGGGAAATCGTCGCTGCCCAGCAGGCGCAAGGTGATGTTGTTGAACAGCAGCGGCCAGAAGGGGAGTTCGGTCCGGTCGGCGTGGGTGCCGTAGGCGGCGATGACGGCGTCGGGCGCCGCCACGGCGTTGTCGAGGTCGGCGTTTGCGGAGAGCGACACCTCGATGATGCGGTGTACCCCTTCGGGTGCGTACGAGCGGATCGCGCCCGCCGGGTCGTCGCCGTCGAGGGCGACGGCGTGGGAGACGACGGCCGGGTCGACGCGGCCGAGGTCGCTGCCGCGACGTACGGTGCCGAGGACGGTGGCGCCCGCCCAGTGGGCGAGCTGGGCGGCCAGGGAGCCGACACCGCCGAGGACGCCGTGGACGAGCACGAGCCTGCCCTCCACGGGGCCGTCGGCGAAGAGCGCGCGGTGGGCGGTGATCCCGGGAATGCCGAGGCTCGCGCCGAGTTCGTCGCCGACGTGGTCGGGCAGGGGAACGGCCTGCCGGTCGGGCACGACCGTGAACTGGGCGGCGGTGCCGGAGGGCCGGTACGACTGGGCGCCGTACACCCACACCCGCTGCCCGATCCGGCGCGCGTCGACCCCGTCCCCGACGGCGTCGACGACACCGGCGGCATCGCTGTGCGGGATCACGCGCTGGTACGGCATGGACGAACCGAGCCAGCCACGTCGCTTCTTCGTGTCCCCGGGGTTGACGCCGGACACGGCGACGCGGACGCGGACCTCGCCGGGGCCGGGCCGGGGGTCGGGCAGATCGCCGACGTGCAACACGTCAGCGGCCGGGCCTTGTGCGTCGTACCAGGACGCCAGCATGGGTTCCTCCGATGTCTTTCACGGGTTCTCGGGCTCCTCCAGGAACCGGAAGGCGCCTGCGCACTACCGCCTGCGCATCGATATTCGCATCGAAACGACGTAAGCGCGCGACCCGGCTCGGCCTTGTAGCCGGTCGCCCCCTCGGCGCGTAACGTGACGGGGCATGAAGATCCTCATCAGCGCCGATATGGAGGGCGCCACGGGTGTGACCTGGCCCGCGGACGTGCTGCCCGGCACGCCACAGTGGGAGCGCTGCCGCCGTCTCTTCACCTCCGACGTGAGCGCGGCGGTCACCGGCTTCTTCGACGGGGGCGCCGACGAGGTGCTGATCAACGAGGCGCACTGGACCATGCGCAATCTGCTGCTGGAGGAGCTGGACGAGCGGGCCGTCATGCTCACGGGCAAGCACAAGAGCCTGAGCATGGTCGAGGGCGTGCAGCACGGCGACGTGGACGGGATCGCGTTCGTCGGCTATCACACCGGCGCCGGGACCGAGGGTGTGCTCGCGCACACCTATCTCGCCAACTCCATCACCGGTGTGTGGGTGGACGGTGTGCCCGCGAGCGAGGGGCGGCTCAACTCGCTGGTCGTCGCCGAGTACGGGGTGCCGGTGGTGCTGGTCACCGGGGACGACCGGACGTGTGAGGACGCCAAGGGGTACGCGCCCGGGGCGCGGTCGGTCGCGGTGAAGGACTACGTGTCGCGGTACGCGGCGGTGTGCCGCACCCCGGCCCGTACGGCGGCGGACATCCGGGCGGCGGCCCGGGAGGCGGCGCCGCTGGCGGTGCGTCATGAGCCGGTGCAGACCGGACCGTTCACCGTGGAGCTGGAATTCGACGCGGAACACCTCGTGGGGGCGGCCACCGTCGTACCGGGGGTGGAGCGCAGCGGGGTGCGGCGGGTGGCGTACACCTCGCCGACCATGTACGAGGGCATCCGCTGCTTCAAGGCGGTCACCACGCTCGTATCGGCCGCGGTGGAGGAGCAGTATGGCTGAGCTGGAGGTGCCCGAGGTGATAGATGCGCGGGCGCTGGAGGAGGTGGTGCGGTTCACCTCCGAGCTGATCCGTATCGACACCACCAACCGCGGCGGCGGCGACTGCGCCGAGCGCCCCGCCGCCGAGTACGTCGCGGAGCGGCTGGGCGAGGTGGACATCGACACCACCTTGCTGGAGCGGGACCCGGGGCGTACGAACGTCGTCGCGCGGATCGCGGGCACCGACCCGTCGGCCCCCGCGCTGCTGGTCCACGGCCACCTGGACGTGGTGCCCGCCGAGCCCGCCGACTGGAGTGTGCACCCCTTCTCGGGGGATGTGCGCGACGGCGTGGTGTGGGGCCGGGGCGCCATCGACATGAAGAACATGGACGCGATGGTGCTCGCGGCCGTCCGCGCCTGGGCCCGCGCGGGGGTGCGCCCGCGCCGCGACATCGTGCTGGCCTTCACCGCGGACGAGGAGGACAGCGCGGAGGCGGGTTCCGGCTTTCTCGCCGATGAGCACCCCGAGCTGTTCGAGGGCTGCACGGAGGGCATCAGCGAATCGGGCGCCTTCACCTTCCACGCCGGGTCCGGGATACGGCTTTACCCCATCGCGGCGGGGGAGCGCGGTACGGCCTGGCTGAAGCTCACCGCCCGGGGCACGGCCGGACACGGCTCGAAGGTCAACCGCGACAACGCGGTCAGCCGGCTGGCCGCCGCCGTGGCGCGCATCGGCGAACACCGCTGGCCGGTGCGGCTGACGCCGACCGTGAAGGCCGCGCTGACCGAGATCGCGGCGCTGCGCGGGGTCAAGGCCGATGTGGACGAGGCCGACTTCGAGGCCGACTTCGACGTCGACGCGCTGCTGGCCGAGCTGGGGCCCGCCGCGGCCCTCATCGAGCCGACGGTCCGCAACAGCGCCAACCCGACGGTCATGGAGGCCGGTTACAAGGTCAACGTCATCCCCGGAAGCGCCACGGCGTATGTGGACGGCCGGATCGTGCCGGGCGGCGAGGAGGAGTTCCACACCACCTTGGACCGGCTCACCGGGCCCGACGTCGACTGGGAGTTCCACCACCGGTCGCCGGCCCTTCAGGCCCCGCCCGACAGCCCGGTCTTCGCGGCCATGCGGACCGCGGTCCAACACTTCGACCCGGGCGGCCACGCCGTGCCGTACTGCATGTCCGGCGGCACGGACGCCAAGCAGTTCTCCCGGCTCGGCATCGTCGGATACGGCTTCTCGCCGCTGCGGCTGCCCGAGGGCTTCGACTACCAGGCGCTCTACCACGCCGTGGACGAGCGGGTGCCGGTCGACGCGCTGCACTTCGGCGTCCGGGTGCTCGACCACTTCCTGCGGAGGGCCTGAGACAGGTCGACGAGGGAATTGCGGTGAGTTTGCGACGGCGACACGCCGAAGCGACGGCGTGTCGCTGTCTCAAACTCACCACAAAATCACTGGCATTGGGGTTAGGTGACGGGATGGGTGACGGAATGGGTGACAGCACGGTGGCCACGACCCCCTACGGCGCTTGGCGGTCCCCGGTCGACGCCGCGCTCGCCGCGTCGCACGGCGGCCGCCCGGAGTACGTGGGCACGGTCGGCGACGAGGTGTGGTGGACCGCGCCGCGACCCGACGAGGGCGGCCGCCACACGCTGATGCGGCGCCGGCCCGGCGGCCCCGAGGCCGGCGCGCTGCCCGCGCCGTGGAACGTACGCAGCAGGGTCATAGAATACGGCGGGCTGCCGTGGGCCGCCGTGCCCCGCCCGGCGGGCGGCCCGCTCGTCGTCTTCGTCCACTTCGCCGACCAGCGGCTGTACGTGTACGAGCCGGACGACCCGACCGGCGCCCCGCCGCGCCCGCTGACCCCGGTGTCGGACGTCGGCGGCGGGCTGCGCTGGGCGGATCTGCGGCTGCACGCCGACCGCGGCGAGGTGTGGGGCGTGCTGGAGGAGTTCACCGGCGAGGGGCCGACCGACGTACGCCGCGTGATCGCCGCGGTGCCGCTGGACGGCTCGGCGGCTGATGACCGTACGGCGGTGCGCGAGCTCACCGACGACCGGCACCGCTTCGTCACCGGGCCCCAGCTCTCCCCGGACGGGCGGCGGGTGGCCTGGATCGCCTGGGACCATCCGCGGATGCCGTGGGACGGCACGGCGTTGATGGTGGCCCGGGTGGCGGAGGACGGCACGTTCGCGGGGGCCCGCGCGGTGCTCGGCGGGCCGGGCGAGTCGGTCGCCCAGGCCGAATGGGCCGCCGACGGCACGCTGCTCGTGGCCGCCGATCGCACGGGCTGGTGGAATCTGCACCGGCTCGACCCGGGTGAGGTATGCGCCGACACGGCCTCGGGGGCCGGAGGCGGCGCGCCCCTCGCCGGAGGCGGAGGCGCGAGCCCGGCGGGCGGCACGGGCGGACGCCCCGAGGCCGGCGCGGCCCCCGGCACCGATGCGACTCCCGGCGTCGGCGCGGCCCTCGACGCCGACGCCGCTCCGGGCACCGACGGGGGAGCGGGGGAGGCACGGCCGGTCGTACTCTGCCCACGCGAGGAGGAGTTCGGCGGGCCGCTGTGGAGGCTCGGCAGGCGCTGGTTCGCGCCGCTGCCCGGCGGGCTGATCGCCGTCGTGCACGGGCGGGGCGCCGCCCGGCTCGGCATCCTCGATCCGCGCAGCGGCGAGCTGGTCGACGCGCCGGGCCGCTGGACCGAGTGGGAGGCGACGCTCGCGGTGGCCGACAGCCGGGTGGTCGGCGTCGCCGCGAGCGCGCACAGCTCGTACGAGGTGGTCGAGCTGGACACCCGCACCGGCTACGCCCGGGTCATCGGCGCGGCGCACACCGACCCCGTCGACCCGGCCTACTACCCGCAGCCGGTCGAGCGCACCTTCCCCGGGCCGGACGGCCGGGAGGTCCACGCGCACATCTATCCCCCGCACAACCCCGACCACACCGCGCCCGAGGGCGAGGCGCCGCCGTACGTGGTGTGGGCGCACGGCGGCCCGACCGACCGCACCCCGCTCGTACTCGACCTGGAGATCGCGTACTTCACCTCGCGCGGCATCGGCGTCGCCGAGGTCAACTACGGCGGCTCGACGGGCTACGGCCGCGCCTACCGGGACCGGCTGTGCGAGCAGTGGGGCGTGGTGGACGTCGAGGACTGCGCGGCCGTCGCCGAGGCGCTGGCCGAGGAGGGGAGCGCGGACCGGGCCCGGCTCGCCATCCGGGGCGGCAGCGCGGGCGGCTGGACCGCGGCCGCCTCGCTCGTCACCACCAAGCTGTACGCGTGCGCCACGATCAAATATCCGGTCCTCGACCTCACGGAGTGGACCGACGACGGGACGCACGACTTCGAGTCGCGCTATATGGAGTCGCTGATCGGGCCGCTCGCCGAGGTCCCCGACCGCTACCGCGACCGCTCCCCGGCGTACCGCGCCGACCGGGTCACCTCGCCCTTCCTGCTGCTGCAGGGCCTGGACGACCGGGTCTGCCCGCCCGTGCAGTGCGAGCGCTTCCTGACGGCGGTCGCCGGGCGCGGTGTCCCGCACGCGTATCTCACCTTCGAGGGCGAGGGCCACGGCTTCCGCCGGGCGGACACCATGATCCGCGCCGTTGAGGCCGAACTCGGCCTGTACGCAAGGGCGTTCGGCCTGACTCCGCCCGGCATTCCGGCCCTGGAGCTGGCCGACTCAACCTCGTAGTGTGATCCGAGCCCGCCTCACCGACCCACCTGGAGGAGCGAGTTGACATCCCCAAGTGCGCCGCGCGTCGTCGGCCGCGATCCGCTGCCCGCCGCCGTGGCCGGAGCGTGGCCGCCCGGCGCGCCCGAGACCTGGCTGCTCAGCGTCTCCCGGTACATCTCCGCCATGGACCAGGGCGCGCCCGGCAAGATCCTCGACGCCGAGGAGCGGGAGCGCGCCGCGAAGTTCGTACGGACCGAGGACCAGCAGCGGTACACGGCCGCGCATGTGGGGCTGCGGGAACTGCTCGGCGGCTACCTGGACATGGAGCCCGCGGCGGTGCCGTTCACCCGGGAGGACTGCCCCGGCTGCGGCGGGCCCCACGGCCGCCCCGCCGTCGTCGGCACGCCGCTGCACTTCAACATGTCGCACGCCGGCGATCTGGTGCTGGTCGCCTTCGCGGGCTCGCCGATCGGCGCCGATGTGGAGAAGGTGCAGCCCGTCTCCGTCGTGGACCAGGTCGCCCAGAGCCTGCACCCCACCGAGCGCGCCGAACTGGCCGCGCTCGCCGCCGCCGACCGCCCCGCCGCCTTCGCGCGCTGCTGGACGCGTAAGGAGGCGTATCTCAAGGGCATCGGCACCGGTCTGTCCCAGGACCCGGCGATCAGTTACGTCGGCACGGGAGAGGAGTCGGTGCCGGTCGGCCCCTGGACACTGACCGACCTTCCCACCGGCCACCTCGCCTCGGTCGCCGCCGACTCCGACTCTGCCGATGGACCTGGGTACGCGGCGGCGTACGCGCTGCTGGAGCAGGCTCCCTAGGGTTGCTGGACGGGCACCGGCCCGACGGGCTTAGATGTGCGGATGCCCGACACGCCGTACGTAGCCGTGGGACCCCGCGTGGCCATCCGCCACACCGAGCGGACCGACCGCGCGGAGTTCACCCGGCTCGCCCGCACCAGCGCCGCCCTCCACCACCCGTGGCTGACCGCGCCCTCCACCGACGAAGCCTTCGACACCTTCATGACGAAGCTGGAGCGGGACGACCACGAGGGGTTCCTGGTCTGCCTGCCCGAGACCGGCGCGATCGCCGGTTTCATCAACATCAACAGCATCGTCCGCGGCGCCTTCCAGTGCGGCTTCGTCGGCTACGGGGCCTTCGCGCCCCACGCCGGGCACGGCTATGTCTCCGAAGGGCTCGGGCTCGTGCTGGGCCATGCCTTCGGGACGCTCGCGCTGCACCGCATCGAGGTCAACATCCAGCCGGGCAACGAGGCGTCCCTGGCGCTGGTGAAGCGGTACGGCTTCCGGCTCGAGGGCTTCTCGCCCGACTACCTCCACATCAACGGCGCGTGGCGTGACCACGAGCGCTACGCCATCACCAGCGACATGTTCGAAGCGCTGCGCTGACGCTCTGTTCAGGTCGGCCGCGCCGTTGTTCCATGGTCACCGGACGGTCGCCGCAGCCGGGGGCGACCCAAGGCAGTCGGAGTGAGGCAGCCCGTGGCGACGAGCCTGCGACGTACCACCCTGACCCTTCCCACCGCCCCGCTCGGGCCCGAGAACCCCCTGCCCGCGCTGCGGCTCCCGCGCGAGGTGCACCGCATCGACGAGCCCACGCGCGCCACACTGCCCGCCGATATGGCCCGCCAGGCCGCGTACGAGCCGCTGAGCTCGGTGCTGCCGGTGCGGCTGCGCGACGGGTACGGGCGCGGGCGGGCCGCCGCCGGGCTCGACGCCCTCGTCCTCGAGAACGACCGGCTGCGGGCCACCGTGCTGCCCGGTCTCGGCGGCCGGGTGCACTCCCTCCACCACAAGCCGACCGGCCGTGAACTCCTCTACCGCAACCCGGTGCTGCAACCCGCCGACTTCGGCCTCAGCGGCGCCTGGTTCTCCGGCGGCATCGAGTGGAACATCGGCGCCACCGGCCACACCACCCTGGCCTGCGCCCCGCTGCACGCCGCCCGCGTCCCCGCGCCCGACGGCGGCGAGATGGTGCGGCTGTGGGAGTGGGAGCGGCTGCGCGACCTGCCCTTCCAGGTCGACCTGTGGCTGCCCGAGGACTCCGACTTCCTGTATGTGGGGGTGCGGATCCGCAACCCTCACCACCAGCCCGCGCCCGTCTACTGGTGGTCCAACATCGCCGTCCCGGAGGCGGCGGGCACCCGCGTCCTCGCCCCCGCCGACGCCGCCTGGCACTTCGGCTACAGCCGCACCCTGCGCCACGTCCCCGTCCCCGAGTGGGACGGCACCGACCGTACGTACCCGCTGCACGGCGACTACCCCGCCGACTACTTCTACGACCTGCCCGCGGACGCGCGCCCCTGGATCGCCTCGCTCGACCGGGAGGGCCATGGCCTCGTCCAGACCTCCACCGACCAGCTGCGCGGCCGCAAGCTCTTCCTGTGGGGTGCGGGGCCCGGCGGGCGGCGCTGGCAGGGGTGGCTGACCGAGCCAGACACCCCCGGCTACGCCGAGATCCAGGCCGGGCTCGCCCGCACCCAGCTGGAACATGTCCGGCTGGAGGCGGGGGAGGAGTTCGCCTGGCTGGAGGCGTACGGACCGCTGGCCGCCGACCCGGCGGCGGTCCACGGCGCGGATTGGGCGGCGGCCCGGCGGGAGGTCGAGGCCCGGCTGGAGTCCGCCGCGCCACGCGCCGCCGTGGCGGCGGCCTACGCCGCCTGGCGCCCGTACGCCGACGCCGAACCCGGCGAGCGGCTGGCCACCGGCTCCGGCTGGGGCGCGCTCGAGGTGGAGCGCGGCGGCTACCGGCTGCCCGGCACCCCCTTCCACCCGGACACCCTCGGCGAGCCCCAGGAGCCGTGGCGCCGCCTGCTGCGCACCGGCGCGTTTCCTGCCTGGGCGGCGGGCGAATCCCCGGCCGACCCCGGCTGCTCCCTGACCGCCCCGGCCTGGCGCGACCTCCTGGAGTCGGCGCCCGCCACGGCCGCCGCCGAATACCACCTGGGCGTCGCCCAGTGGCACGCGGGCGACCGCGCCCAGGCCACCCGCAGCTGGGAGCGGTCGCTGCGGTGTACGGAGACGCCGTGGGCGCTGCGCTGTCTGGCCGTCGCCGACACCGCTGCCGGTCACCCGGCGCGCGCTGCGGATCGGCTGCTGCGGGCGGTGGGCCTGATCCTCGCGGAGGGCCGGGACCGGGCTCCAGCCCTCGCGGGAGCGCAGGATGCGCGGGCGGCAGTCGGCCACGCGCTCGGCGGGGCGGCGCTCGCGGATCCGGCCGTGACGGATCCCGTCGCGACGGATCCCGTCGCGACGGATCCCGTCGCGACGGAGGCGGCCGCGACGGAGGCGGCCGAGGCCGCGCTCGGCCGCGAGTCGGTGGCCGCGCTGCTCGCCGTGGGGCGTGCCGAGGACGCCCGTACGGTGCTCGACGCGCTGCGGCCCGCCGTCCGCAAGCGTGGCCGCTTCCGGCTGCTCATGGCCCAGGTGCTGCTGGCTCAGGGCGATGCCGTGGCCGCGCGGGCGATCTTCGACGGGGGCTTCGAGGTGGCGGATCTGCGCGAGGGCGACGAAACGCTCAGCGACACCTGGTACGCGATCGCGGAGCGGATCGTCGCGGGCGACGGGGAGCCGGTGACCGACGACGTACGGGAGCGGGCGCGCGCCGAGCACCCGCTCCCGGAGCGGTACGAGTTCCGGATGCGGCCGGCCTAGCGGCGGCTGTCAGGCGGCTTGGCCGGGGTTCCGGTCGACGTACTCGAAGACCGAGCCGTCGGGGTGACGGGCCACCAGGTTGCGGCCGATGGGGGTGGGCAGCGGACCGGCGATGATCTCCGCGCCCACCGCCTTCAGATCGGCCACCGCCTCGTCCACGTCCGTCACCGCGAGCGTCGCCGTGACCTTGCGGAGGATGGACAGCTCCGCCTCGGGACCGCTCATCAGGAAGAAGCAGCCGACGGCCGCCACCGCGACACCCCCGCGCTGGAAGCGCAGCGCCTCGGCGCCGGTCAGCCGTTCGTACACGGCGATCGCCGCGTCCAGATCATCGACGCACACCCGTAGCGAGGTCCCGAGAATGTCCATACGAGCGAGCCTAGTTGACGAGGCGCCGGGCGTCATACGTGGCGTGAGCCCGCGCGCCGCGCGTGTTATCGGGTGCCGTGCGGGCGTCGTACGGGGGCTCAGACGCGGCAGATGAGCTCACCGTGCAGGACGGTGAACCAGCCGTCCTCCGCCGCGCCCCACTCCCGCCACGCGTCCGCGATCCGCCGCAGATCGTCCTCCGTGGCGTGGCCGACCTCCAGCGCCCGCTGGGCGTACGACGAGGCGACGGTGCGGTCGGCCCACAGGCCGCTCCACCACGCCCGCTCCTCGGCCGTGGCGTAACACCATGTGCCGGCGGTCGAGGTGATATCGGTGAAGCCCGCCTGGCGGGCCCAGGACAGCAGCCTGCGCCCGGCGTCCGGTTCGCCGCCGTTGGCGCGGGCCACCCGCTGGTACAGGGCCAACCAGTCGTCCAGGCCGGGGGCGGCCGGGTACCACGTCATGGCGGAGTAGTCGGAGTCGCGTACCGCCACGATGCCGCCCGGCTTGCACACCCGGCGCATCTCGCGCAGCGCGGCCACCGGGTCGCCGAGGTGCTGCAGCACCTGATGGGCATGGACGACGCAGAACGAATCGTCGGGATAGTCCAGCTTGTGGACGTCGCCGACTGCGAAGCGGGCATTGGACACTCCGCGCTCCGCGGCCACCGACCGGGCCTGCTCCAGGACATCGGGTGCGGTGTCCACCCCGATGACCTCGCCCTGGGGGACCAGCTCGGCCAGGTCGGCGGTGATGGTGCCGGGGCCGCAGCCGATGTCCAGGATCCGCATATGGGGCTTGAGCAGTCCGGTCAGATACGCGGCGGAGTTGGCCGCGGTGCGCCAGGTGTGCGAGCGCAGCACCGACTCGTGGTGTCCGTGCGTGTAGACGACGGTGGCGGTAGCGGCGGCGGCGGTGGCTGGGCTGGTGTTGTCGGGCATGGCTCGGCTCCCCTTCGAGACGACCTGATGGACTGTCGTCACCGTACGCCGCTATCTCGTATGGCGAGAGAGGCGTCTCATCATTCGGCCGAAGGGGGCCTGTCCCGGGTGCTACGTCCTGAGGCGCAGGCCGAGCCCGGAGACGACCTCTTGCACCGTGCGGTACGTGCGGTCCTCGGGCAGCTGTGCCACCAGCTCGGTCAGCCGGTCGGGGGCATGCGCCTCGTGCAGGGCGTGCAGCAGGGCCCCGCGCTTGGCCGGGAACGGGGTGCGCCCCACATGGCGGGCCAGTTCGAACCGCAGCGCCTCGGACTCGCCGAGGCCACCGATGGGTGGCACCGGGCCCGTGGTGACCTCGGGGTCGTCGTCGGCGCCGGGCTCGGGGTCGTGCCACTCGTCGACGCGGGTGGGGCGGCCCGAGCGCATCAGCTCCTGCAGCTCGTGCTTCAGCTCGTCGTCCTTGTGGGCGCTCATTCGGTTGCTGCCTCGTTGCATGGCATCGTCCTCGTCCTCGTCTTCGCTTCCGGTCCTCCCCGTGTCCTCACCGCGTACCCTCCGCGCGGCCATCGACACGACGTTTGACCGCGCCCGGGGGAGGGGACCCGGTGGTCGGCCGAGCGGCCATTTGGGAGTGAGGAGCGGCATCGGGTGCGGGAGTTCAGGGGCCCGCGCCCGATGCCGTGTCCGTTCCTTCTGCGTGTCCGTGGCGGGGTGCGGTTGCCGTGTTAGGCCCTGCGGGCCAGGGGTACCTGTCGCATATGACCGATAAGCCGACGAACATGGCTGAGCGGTCCGGCCGCGGCAATCCGCTGCTCGCCAGGCACGGTGAGGCGCTGGACCTCTTCACCGAGCGGGTGCACGCCATCCGGCCGGACCAGTGGGACGAGCCGACGCCGTGCAGCGAGTGGACCGTACGCGATCTGGTCAACCATCTGGCGGTCGAGCAGATGTGGGTGCCGCCGCTGGTACGGGAGGGCCGGACGATCGCCGAGCAGGGCGACAGCCTCGAGGGCGATCTGCTGGGCGATGACCCCGTCGCCGCCTGGGACGAGGCGGCCACCGCGGCCCGTGAGGCGTTCACCGCCCCGGGGGCCCTGGAGCGGACGGTCGAGCTCTCCTTCGGTGAGACCCCCGCCGCGGAGTACTGCGCGGAGATCACGATCGACGCCGCGGTCCATGCGTGGGACCTGGCCCGGGCCATCGGGGCGGACGAGCGGATCCCGAAGCCGCTGGTCGACTTCTCGGTGCGGGCGGTGGCGCCGTACGCGGCGGAGCTGGAGAAGAGCGGGATGTTCGCCGCAGCCGTCGAGCCCCCGTCGGGTGCCGACGCCCAGACCAGGCTGCTCGCGCTCCTCGGCCGCGAGGCCTGAATAGGCCTGAAAACACGCAGGAACACAGGACAGGAACACGGGCACCGCGCCCGAGGCGCGGTGCCCGTGTTCCGTACAACCGTGCTCAGCAGGTGGGCAGCCGGGGGCGGTCCCAGTGCCGGTGGGCGGCGATGGCCTCGGTGAAGGTCCGGGTGAACTCCTCGCTCGCCGTCCCGGTCGTGGCGTCCGTGACCACACCCCGGTCCGCGCACACATGCCCATGGCCCGAGGCGATGTGCAGGCCCTCCGGCTCCAGCGCGGACAGGATGCCCACGCCCGAGCCCAGCGCCCCGATCGCCTTGCCGTGCCGGTAGGCGTCCCGGACGAACCGCATCGCCGTCTCGTCCGACCTCAGCTCCGGGGTGCCGGTCGGCCCGCCGGGCAGCAGCACCGCGTCGTAGAGCACCGAGGCGACCGTCGGCAGCGCCCGGTCCACCGCATAGCCGTTCCCGTCGGCGCCGCGCACCTTCCCGTCGTGGTCGGCCAGGGCCTCGACGACGGCGCCCTGCGCGCTCAGCGCTTCCTGGGCCTGGGTGAGCTGTTCGGTGTCCACCCCGTCGGTGACCAGCACCGCGATCTGGCGGGTGCGGATGGAGCCGTCGCCGCGCAGGTTCTCCAGGCTGAGCGCGGGGGAGGCCACGGGCTTGTGCTCGGTGTTCACCGGGGCGGGGGGCGCCACCCCGATGCCCTCGGCCACGGCCGTGGCCAGGGTCTGGTCGATATGCGCCAGCTCGCCGACCGTACGCTCACGCACCTCCACCGCGCCGACCTTGCCCAGCTCGAAGCGGAACGCGTCGACGATGTGCCGCCGCTCCCAGTCGCTCATGCTGTTCCAGAACAGCGCGGCCTGGCTGTAGAAGTCCTTGAAGCTCTCGCTGCGCTTGCGGATCTTGGCGCCGTCGACCCGCTCGGCGTAGTGCGAGAACGCGTATCCGTCCGGGCCGGCGATAGCGGGGCAGCCGCCGCCCAGCGAGTTCGGGGAGTAGCTCGTCCCGCTGTGGATGGCGCTCTGGTGGTAGCCGTCGCGCTGGTTGGTGCGGACCGGGGCCACCGGCTGGTTGACCGGGAGCTGCGCGAAGTTGGGCCCGCCCAGCCGGATCAGCTGGGTGTCCAGATACGAGAAGTTACGGGCCTGCAGCAGCGGGTCGTTGGTGAAGTCGATACCGGGCACCACATTGCCGGTGTGGAAGGCCACCTGCTCGGTTTCGGCGAAGAAATTCTCCGGGTTGCGGTTCAGCACCATGTGGCCGATGGGCCGGACCGGCACCTGCTCCTCCGGAATGATCTTTGTGGCGTCGAGCAGATCGAAGTCGAAGGTGAACTCGTCCTCCTCCGGGACCAGCTGCACCCCCAGCTCGTACTCCGGGTACTCGCCCGCCTCGATCGCCTGCCACAGATCGCGCCGGTTGAAGTCCGCGTCCCGGCCCTGGCACTCCTGCGCCTCGTCCCAGACCAGCGAGTGCACCCCGAGCTTGGGCTTCCAGTGGAACTTCACAAAGGTCCCCCGGCCCCGCGCGTCCACGAACCGGAAGGTGTGCACCCCGAACCCCTGCATCATGCGGAAGCTGCGCGGGATGGCCCGGTCGGACATCAGCCACATCATCATGTGCATGGTCTCGGGCTGCAGGGACACGAAGTCCCACAGCGTGTCGTGGGCGGACGCGCCGGTGGGGATCTCGTTCTGCGGTTCGGGCTTGAGCGCGTGCACGAAGTCCGGGAACTTGATGCCGTCCTGGATGAAGAACACCGGCATGTTGTTGCCGACCAGGTCGTAGTTGCCTTCGGAGGTGTAGAACTTCGTGGCGAAGCCGCGCACATCGCGCACCGTGTCCGACGAGCCGCGCGGCCCCTGCACCGTCGAGAACCGGACGAACACCGGAGTGCTCACGGACGGGTCCTGGAGGAAGGCGGCCCGGGTGAACTCCGCACAGGACTCGTACGGCTCGAAGTATCCGTACGCGCCCGCGCCCCGTGCGTGCACCACCCGCTCCGGGATCCGCTCATGGTCGAAGTGCATGAGCTTTTCGCGGAAGTGGAAGTCCTCCATCAGCGTCGGGCCGCGCTCACCCACGGTGAGCGAGTCGTCGGTGTGGTCGACCGCCACCCCCTGGTCCGTGGTCAGCGGCCCCTCGGCGGGGTCGGCGGCGCGGTACATCTCGCGCTGCCGTTCCTTTCGATCGGTCATCGGGACGCTCCCTTCTCCTCGTTCTTCCCGCCGCGGTGGTCGCGGTGGTGCCGGTGCGGCAGGAACTCCTGCACCTTCGCCTTCAGCCCGTGGCGCACCATGCCCGCCCGGTCCGCGTCGCCCTTGGCGATCGACTCGACGGTGGCCTCCAGCTGCTCCCAGGTCGCATGCGGCGGGATCGGCGGCACATCGGGGTCGGTCAGGAACTCGACCACCGCCGGGCCGTCGGCGTTCAGCGCGTCGTGCCACGCCTGCTCCACGTACTCGGGCTTCTCCACCCGGATGCCGGTCAGCCCCAGCGACTCGGCGAACCGCGCGTACCGCACATCCGGGATCGCTTGCGAGGGCAGGAACTGCGGGGCGCCGCTCATCGCCCGCATCTCCCAGGTCACCTGGTTCAGATCGTGGTTGTTCCACACCGCGATCACCAGCCGGGGGTCGTCCCACGCATGCCGGTACTTGGCCGCCGTGATCAGCTCGGCCATGCCGTTCATCTGCATCGCGCCGTCCCCGACCAGCGCCACCACCGGCCGGTCGGGCCGGGCGAACTTCGCGCCGATCGCGTACGGGACCCCCGAGCCCATGGTGGCCAGCGTGCCGGACAGCGAGCCGCGCATCTGGCCGCGCATCCGCAGATGGCGGGCGTACCAGTTGGCCACCGAGCCCGAGTCGCAGGTGAGGATGGCGTCCCCGGGCAGCAGCGGGTCCAGGCAGTGGGCGACGTACTCGGGGTTGATCGGATGGGCGGTCAGCTCGGCGCGCCGCCGCATCACCTCCCGCCACCGCCGCACCCCCGCGACGATATCGTCCTGCCACGCGTGGTCCTCCCTGGACCGCAGCAGCGGCATCAGCCGCAGCAGGGTCTCGCGGGCGTCGCCGACCAGGTTGACCTCGTACGGGTAGCGCATGCCGATCATGTGCGGATCGAGGTCGATCTGCACGGCCCGGACCTGACCGAACTCCGGCAGGAACTGGGTGTACGGGAAGCTGGAGCCGATCGTCAGCAGCGTGTCGCAGTCCCGCATCAGCTCGTACGAGGGGCGGGTGCCCAGCAGCCCGATGGGGCCGGTGACATACGGCAGTTCGTCGCTCAGCACATCGAGGCCGAGCAGCGCCTTGGCCACCCCCGCGCCCAGCAGCTCGGCGATCGCCTCGGCCTCCGCCCGCGCCCCCGCCGCGCCCTGTCCGACCAGGATCGCCACCCGCTCACCGGCGTTGAGCACATCCGCGGCCCGCTCCACCGCGCTCGCGGAGGGCACCGCGGACCAGCCGCTGCGGTCCAGGCTGGAGGGCACCATCTTGAAGTCGTGGGTGGGCGGGGAGTAGTCCAGCTCCTGGACGTCCGCCGGGATGATCACGGCGGTGGGGGAGCGGCGGGCGTACGCGGTGCGGATCGCCCGGTCGAGCACGTTCGGCAGCTGCTCGGGGACCGTCACCGTCTCCAGGAAGTCGGACGCGACGTCCTTGAACAGATTGTGCAGGTCCACCTCCTGTTGGTACGAGCCGCCCATCGCGCTGCGGTACGTCTGGCCGACCAGCGCCACCACTGGCGCGTGGTCGAGCTTCGCGTCGTACAGGCCGTTCAGCAGGTGGATCGCGCCGGGGCCCGATGTCGCCGCGCAGACCCCGAGCCGCCCGCTGAACTTGGCGTACCCGACGGCCTCGAACGCCGCCATCTCCTCGTGCCGCGCCTGTACGAACCGCGGCTCGTTGTCGGCCCGTCCCCATGCGGCGAGCAGGCCGTTGATCCCGTCGCCCGGGTAGCCGAAGACATGCCGGACACCCCACTCGCGCAGCCGGGCGAGCACGTAGTCGGCCACTTTTTCGGTCATGGTGGTCACTCCTGCACTTCTGCGCTTTTGCGCTTCTGTCGACGGGCTCAGCCGGTCAGCTGCGGCAGCACCTTCGTGCGGTAGAAGTCGAAGAAGCCGCGCTGCTCGGGGCCGATCTGGTGGACGTAGACGGTGTCGAAACCGGCGTCGGCGTACGCGCTGAGCGCCGCCACATGCGCGTCCGGGTCGTCGCCGCAGGTCACCCGCTCGGCCAGCCGCTCGGGGGTGACGAGTTCACAGGCCTGCTCGAACTGGGACGGGGTGGCCAGCTGGGTCAGCAGCGCGCCCGGCAGCGCCACGGCCGGCCACAGCCGGTGAGCGGTGCGCAGCGCGTCGTCGGCGTCCGGGCCGAAGCACACCAGAAGGCCCCCGCTGGCCGGCTTGGCGTTGCCGGCCGCGCCGCTGCCGCGCCGGAACCGCGCGACCAGCTCGGCGTCGGGGACCATCGTGATGAAGCCGTCGCCGACCCGCCCGGCCAGCGCGGCGGCGGCCGAGCCGAAGGCCGCGATGTCGATGGGCACCGGTTCCTCGGGCACCGTGTACAGGCGCGCGCTCTCCACCGTGTAGTGCTTGCCGTGGTGGCTGACCTGGTGCCCCTCGAACAGCTGGCGGATCACCGTCACGGCCTCCTCCAGCATCTCCAGCCGGATGGCCGCCTGCGGCCAGCGATCGCCCAGCACATGCTCGTTCAGCGCCTCTCCGGAGCCCACCCCCAGCCGGAAACGGCCCTCCAGCAGCACCGCGCTGGTGGCGGCGGCCTGGGCGACGATCGCCGGATGGATACGGATGATGGGGCAGGTCACCGCGGTCTGCACGGGCAGCGAGGTCGCCTGGGCGAGCGCGCCGATCACCGACCAGACGAACGAGGCATGGCCCTGGGCCCTGCTCCAGGGGTGGTAGTGGTCGGAGATCCACAGATGGGAGAAGCCCGCCTGTTCCGCCATCCGCGCCTGCTCGACGAGCTCGGCGGGCCCGTGTTCCTCGGCGGCCAGCAAATAGCCGTACTCGGTCATGAGGCCCTCCTCGAACGCTTGTGCCCGTCGGGCGCTGGTGCCGCTGGTGCCGCTGGTGCCGCTCACGGTCCTGCTGCCACGAGGCGACGGGTAACCGGGGTGCGAGGAAGGAAACACCGCGGATCCATGGGGCGATCAGCCGGAAAGCCACTCCCGCACCCGCTCGGCCAGCGGACGCTCGTTGCTGACCCCGTCGCCGACCCCGCCGGAGTGGGACGACGGGTTGTTCCGCGTCCCGCGGCCCTGCGTCCCGCCGCCCTGTGTCCCGCGGCCCTGTGTCCCGCGGCCCTGTGTCCCGCCGGGGTACGGCTCGGTCGGGGTGGCGGACTTGGCCTCGCCGACCCGCAGCCCGAGGGCCATCCGCTCCTCGGGGGTCAGCCGCTCGCGCAACTCGGGGAAGATCACGTCCTCCTCGCCGCGGATATGCATGGACACCACGTCGTACAGCTCGCGGACCAGCGCGTCGAACCGCCGGTCCGCGGTGTCCAGCCGCTCCAGGTCGCCCAGGATCCGCTCGGCCTCGGACAGCTCCTCCATCTCCTGCTCGGCGACCTCGTCCCCGTTGGGCAGCGCCTTGCGGACCGTCGGGTACAGATACTGCTCCTCGGCGACCGAGTGCCGCACGATCTCGACGGTGATCTGTTCCATCAGCAGCCGCCGCTCCCCGGGGTCGGCGCTCGTCCGGTACCCCTCGAAGAGTTCCTGTACCTCGCGGTGGTCCGCGGTGAGCAGGTCCACCACGTCGTGTTGCTGAGGCATCCCTGTCATGCGGGCCGGGTGCCCGCCGCCGCACCGGGCAAACGGCACCGGCCACGTGTCGGCTCCGCCGCCGCACCCGCCGATCTGCGAAGGTGGACAAGTCGGGACAGATGGATGGATAGGCGATTCTGTCGATCCGGAGGTGTGTTTCGAATGCAGCGGGAGCTGACCGCCCCGACTCCGGCGGATCCGGAGGACGGCGGTCTGCCGGTCCTCCCGGAGCTGGCCGCGCGCTTCGCCGAGGCGGCCGGCCGTACCGCCCCCGAGCCGGTCGGCGGCGGCCCGGCGCTGCGCGCCGCCGCCTGCGGCTACTGGGAGCGGCGCGGCCTGTGGACCGACCCGGAGCATGTCGCGGCGGCCCCCGGCGGGCAGCCGATGCTGCTCTCCCTGCTCGCCGCGGCCGGCGGTGACGTCCTGCTGACCCGGCCCTGCGCCTCCTGGTACGCACCGCTGGCCCGGCTTGTCGGCCGCCCCGCCTACCACGTTCCGGTGCCCGCCGAGTGCGGTGGCGTCCCCGACCCGTTCGCGCTGCTGGAGACCGTACGCCGGGTGCGCGCGGAGGGCGGTGGGCCGCGGGTGCTGCTGCTGTCCGTCGCCGACGACCCGACCGGCACCACCGCCCCGCCCGAGCTGCTGCACGAGGTGTGCGAGGCGGCCGTGGCCGAGGGGATGCTGATCGTCAGCGACGAGACCTGGCGGGACACCGTGCACCACCCCCATGGCACGGTGCTGCTCAGCCCCGCCGAGATGTGCCCCGAGGACGTGGTGGTGCTCACCGATCTGGCGGGCGCCTTCACCCCGCCCGGCTGGCCCGCCGCGGTCGCCCGGTTCCCCGCCACCGAGCGCGGTGTCGAGCTGCGCGCCCGGGTGCTGTCCACCCTGGACGCGCTGCGCGCCGCGCCGCTGCCGCCCGTCGCCGCGGCCGCCGCCCACGCCCTCGACGAGCCCGAGCCGGTCCGCGAGCGCACCGCGGCCGCGGCCCGCGTCCACGGGGCGGTGGCCGCGGCGGTCTACCGCGCGCTGACCGCGGTCGGCGCGCTGTGCCGCCCGCCGCAGGCCGGCCGCCAGCTGTACGCCGACCTCGACGAGTTGCGCGGCGACCTCGCGGCCCGCGGCATCACCGACTCGGTGGAGCTGGAGCGCGAGCTGACCCGGCGGCTTCGCCACCCCGTACCGGGCGGCCACCGCTTCGGCGACGCCCCGCACACCCTGCGGGTGCGGCTGTCGACGCTGCCGCTGCTCGGCACCGGGGAGCAGGCGCGGCTGGCCGCCCTCGCCGCCGCGGACCCGCTGCGGGTGCCGCATGTGGCCGAGGCGCTGACCGCCTTCGACACGGCCTTCCGCGAGCTGACCCGGGCCGGACCGAGGCCGACCGGCACCGAAGGGAGTCCACTGTCATGACCGACCAGGCCGACCAGGCCCAACCGGCCGACCAGGCCCAGCCGGCCGGGCGACGCCCCGCCGGGCGGGCGCGCCCTGCCCCATGGACACCGCCGTGGACAACCCCGCGGCTGGGCCCCATCCGCGAGATCTTCTCCGGCCCGCGGCGCCGGCTGCGGCGGCTCGCCGCTCCGTCGGAGTCGCCCGCCACATCGCGGCAGGGGGCACCTCCCGGCGGTGGCCGGGGGACAGCGGTAGCCGGGGGAGACCTCGTGCTGCCGCAGGGGGCGCCTCCCGGCCGCAGGCCGGGGGAGTCGCAGCCTGCCCGACCGCCCGGCGGGGGCCTCGCCGCCCCGCGCCCCCGCGGTGAGCTCCGCGCCTGGCCGCGGTCGTTCGCCCACCGCCTCACCTCCCCGCTGCCCGGTGTCCGGGCGATCGCCCGGCTGGCCCGGGAGGGGCGGCTGCGCCCGCCGATCGAGGCGCTGCTGCAGATCCCCGAACTCCCCTTCGAACCGGGCCCGGCACCGGTCGTCGGACCCGGCGACACCGCGGTCACCTGGGCGGGGCACGCCAGTTGTGTGCTGCGGACGGGCGGGCTGACGGTGCTCACCGACCCCGTCTGGTCCCGCCGGATCCTCGGCACCCCGGTCCGGGTCACCCCGGTCGGGGTGCGCTGGGAGGATCTGCCGCCCATCGACGCCGTGGTCATCAGCCACAACCACTACGACCACCTCGACGCGCCCACACTCAGACGGCTGCCGCGCGACACCCCCCTGTTCGTACCGGCCGGGCTCGCCCCCTGGTGCCGGGCGCGCCGCTTCACCGACGTCACCGAGCTCGACTGGTGGGAGGCGGCCGAACTGCCGGGCCCGGACGGGCCGGTGCGGTTCGACTTCGTACCCGCCCACCACTGGAGCAAGCGCACCCTGACCGACACCTGCCGCTCCCTGTGGGGCGGCTGGGTCATCACCGACCCGGGTGGCAGCCGGACCTACTTCGCGGGCGACACCGGCTACGGACACTGGTTCGGGGAGATCGGCCGCCGCTATCCGGGCATCGACCTGGCGCTGCTGCCCATCGGCGCGTACGACCCGCGCTGGATGCTCCGTCCGGTGCACACCGATCCGGAGGAGGCCGTACGGGCGTTCGGGGATCTGGGTGCGCGGGTGATGATGCCGATGCACTGGTCGACCTTTCTGCTCTCCGCCGAGCCTCCGCTGCAGCCGCTGCTGCGGGTCCGTGCCGCATGGGAGGCGGCGGGGCTGCCGCGCGAGGCGCTGTGGGATCTGCCGGTCGGGGGCTCGCGGGTGCTCGACCGCGACGACTGAACGCATGGCAATTAGTGCATCAGTGGTCATAAGTGGCAGGTGGTGCGCACCCCACCTAGCTTCCTGTTCATGCGCACTCGACAGCTTCGCTACCTGGCGGTCCTTACGGCCGCCCTTGTCATCGAACTCGGTCCGCTGCCCACCGCTCACGCCAAGACCCAGCACGTCGTCAAGCCGGGGGAGTCGATCCAGGCCGCGGTGAAGGCCGCCAAGCCCGGCGACACCATCCTCGTCAAGGCCGGTACATACCGGGAGAACGTGCTGATCACCACCTCGAACCTGACTCTGAGCGGGGAGGGCAAGAAGACCGTCATCAAGCCGCCCGAGAAGGCGTCCGCGGACGACTGCGGCAAGGCCGAGACCGGTATCTGCGTCACCGGTACGGCCGAGCAGCCCCTCACCGATGTGCGGATCCGCTCGCTCAAGGTCACCGGCTTCGCCAAGAACGGCATTTGGGGGAAGCACACCGACCGGATGGACGTACGCCAGGTGACCGCCGCGCAGAACGGTCAGCAGGGCATCGGCCAGGAGAAGTCCACCCGCGGCACCTTCCGCACCAACACCTCCAAGGACAACGGCCAGTCGGGCATCTTCCTCGCCAACACCGTCGACGAGGAGGGTGCGGCCCTCGACACCAAGGGCGCGGTCGTCCGCGACAACCGGCTCACCGGGAACCGGGTCGGGGTCGGCATCCGGCGTCTGCGGGTCCTGACCGTCCAGGGCAACACCCTCACCGGCAACTGCGGCGGCGTGTTCGTCGTCGGCGACGAGGGGACGCCCCGAGCCGGGGACCTGTCGGTCGTCAACAACAAGGTCTACGAGAACAACAAGTACTGCGCCCCCACTCCCCGCCTCGACTTCATCCAGGGCACCGGCATCCTCCTCACCGGCGTGGAGGACACGCGGGTGACGGGCAACGCGGTGCGGGACAACGTGGGCGCCTCGCCGATGTCCGGCGGGATCGTGCTCTTCCCCAGTGTCGTGGGCGCCAAGAACGCCCGTAACACCATCAAGGACAACGTGCTGGCCAACAACCTGCCCGCCGACCTGGCCGACCGTGACGCCGGCCCCGGCAACACCTTCGAGGGCAACACCTGCACGGTCTCCGAGCCCGCCGGCAAGTGTGCGAAGGGGGCGTCATGACGTCGGTAAGGACCGCCGCGACCGATCCCGCCGCCACGAACAGCGTCACCGGCACTCACACCGCCTCCGCCGATGGCGTCCCGTCGAAGGCCGCCCCGCAGCTGCGGGAGCTCGTCTTCGGCGCGGCCCGGGCGGCGGCCGTCCGCGCGGCGGCCTCCCTGGGCGTCGCCGACGCCCTGGGGGAGCGGCCCGCCACCGTCGCGGAACTGGCGACCGCGGTGGGCGCCGAGCCCGAGCGGCTGGGCCGGCTGCTGCGCTCCCTGGCCTGCTGCGGGGTGTTCGCCGAGACCGAGGACGGCCGGATCGCGCACACCGAGATGTCCCGGCTGCTGCGCGAGGACGCCCCCGACAGCCTCAAGTACATCTGTCTGTGGTGCACCGAGCCGTGGACCTGGGAGACCTGGCCCCGGCTCGATACGGCCGTACGCTCCGACACCATCGCCTTCAACGACATCCACGGCAAGGGCTTCTTCACCTATCTGCACGAGGACGCGCCGGACTCGGCCCGCGTGTTCGACAAGGCGATGACCACCTCCAGCAGACAGTCCGCCGTGGAGCTCGCCGACTTCCTCGACCTCGGCGGGGCCAAAGAGGTGGCGGACATCGGTGGCGGCCAGGGACATGTCGTGGCGTCCCTGCTGGAGAAGCACCCGACGCTGCGCGGTACGCTGCTCGACCTCCCGCAGGTGGTGGCGAACGCGGACCCGCGGCTGCGCGACGGCGGGCCGCTGGCCTCACGCGCCCGGCTGGTGCCGGGCGACTGCCGGCGCGAGATCCCGGTGCAGGCCGACCTGTACATCATCAAGAACATCCTGGAGTGGGACGACGAGTCCACCCGCAGGACGCTGGCCAACGTGGTGGCGGCGGCCCGGCCCGGCGCCCGGGTGCTGGTGATCGAGAACCTTCTCGACAACAGCCCCTCGATGCGGTTCACCACCGCCATGGACCTGTTTCTGCTCCTCAACGTGGGGGGCCGGAAACATTCTTCGGACAGCCTGGTGACACGCATGACGGAGGCCGGGCTGAGCGTCACCGGCATCAGCCCCGTCAACCCGTATCTGCACGCGTTCGACAGCCGTGTGCCGGACCGCGTGGCCGCATGACCACTCACAGCCGGGTGCCCGCGTGACGGTGTTCACGCGGGCACCCGGCGGCCCGGGCCCCATCCGGCGGTTCGGCAGGGCGGGTTCAGGCCCACTGGAAGGAGTCGAGGTGGGCGAACACGACGACATTGGCGGTGTAGTCGCGGACGGCGCGGTCGTACGAACCGCCGCAGGTGATCAGGCGCAGCTGCGCGTCGGGGGTCTGCCCGTACACCCGCTCGTCGGGGAAGTTCGCCTTGTTGAACGTCTCCACCGAGTCGACGACGAACGTCGCGACGATCCCGTCGGCGCGGGTGATGGTGACCCGGCTCCCGGTCTTGAGCGAGCTGAGCGGATAGAACACCGCCGGGCCCGTCTTGGTGTCCACATGCCCCGCCACGATCGCGTTGCCCCGCTCGCCCGGTGAGGGCCCGCCGTTGAACCAGCCGACCAGGTTGTTGTTGTCGGAGGGCGGCGGGATCAGCACCCCCGACCGGTCGAGCGTCAGCTCGGTGAACGGTGCGCTCACCCCGATGGAGGGGATGTCCAGATGTCTGGCGGGCGAGCGCGGCAGCGCGGGCCCGAGCCGGACCTCCTGAGGGGCGGCCGTCTGGGGGCGGGGGGTGAGCGTCGGTCCGGAGATCGCGGGCTTCTTCTGCGAGGGCTGCGTGGAGGCCGCGTCGACCGAGTTGTAGATCAGGAAGACGCCGATGAGGGCCGATGCGGCGGCCCAGCGGATGACGCGGGTGTTGCTGTCGGCACCGCCCTGTTTGCCCATGGATTCTGCCTTTCTGGCCGGTGGAGAGGTCACCGGCAAAGAGCGTGGCGCTGCCGTGGCCAACCGCCACAAGCGGTGTTGGCCACGGCAGCGGGGCTATGAAAAGCGGTCAGCTCAGATCGCGGTCCCAGTGGGCTTGCGGCGACGCAGGGCGTAGGCACCGGCGCCGAGGCCACCGAGGAGCAGGACCGAGCCGGCTGCCATGCCGCCACCGGTGGTGGCCATGCCGCCGCCACCGGTGTGGACACCACCGTGCGGCTTCTCGTGCTCGCGCTCGCGCTCCTTGCCGTACGAGCTGCTGCCGCCCCAGCCGTGCTCCTCCTTGCCGTAACCGCCCTTTTCCTCTTCCTTGCCGTAGCTGCCCTTGCTGTAGTCGTCCTTGCCGTAGCCGGACTCTTCTTCCTTGCCCTTCTCGAAGCCGGACTCTTCTTCCTTGCCCTTCTCGAAGCCCGACTCCTCTTCCTTGCCCTTCTCGAAGCCCGACTCCTCTTCCTTACCCTTGCCGAAGTCGGACTCCTCCTTGCCCTTGCTCTCCTTCTCCTTCCAGGAGCCGCCGGAGCCGTAGTCCTCCGACTCCTGACCGCTGGAGTAGCCGCCGTGACCGCCCGGGTCGGAGACGTCAGCGGCGAACGCGGCGGCAGGTGCGCCCAGAGTCAGGGATGCGACAAGCGCCGTCCCGGCGATGAGTGCGCGAGTTGATCGCATGAGTCATTCCTTCCGGCACCTGCACGATTACTGACATTTGCCAGACAAAGGGATCGCGTAGGTGTCTTATCAACCGTCAGCGACGCGAGGCCCCGCTGCCACTTGGCGCGGCCCGCTTTCGGGCTGGTTGTAAGCCCTCCGAGTGGAGATCGCCGTGGTCTTCACTCGTTCGCCGCGCGAATGGGCTGACGATGAGTCATCTTTTCGGCCCATCGTTTCGATCAGCCCCGTGGTGTGCGTCGCCGACCGGAACTCCGGGCGCGCCAGCACCCGCCGCAGAAACCCCAGCGTCGTCCGTACGCCGCCGCCACCGACCCGGAACTCGCCCAGCGCCCGGTCCATACGGGCCAGCGCCTGCTCGCGGTCCGGCGCCCAGACGACGGTCTTCGCCAGCAGCGAGTCGTAGTCCGGGCCCACCCGCCAGCCCGGGAAGGCGTGCGTGTCCACCCGTACGAAAGGCCCCCCGGGCGGTACGAACTCCGTCAGCGAGCCGGGTGTTGGCGCGAAGGCGCGGTCCGGGTCCTCGGCGTTGACCCGGCACTCGATCGCCGCCCCCCGCCGTACGACATCGCTCTGACCGAACGTCAGAGGCTGCCCGGCCGCGATGAGGATCTGCTCCCGGACGATGTCGATCCCGGTCACCATCTCGGTGACCGGGTGCTCGACCTGCAGCCGGCAGTTGATCTCCATCAGATAGAACTCGTGGTCGGGGGTGAGCACGAACTCGAAGGTGCCCGCCCCCACATAGCCCACCGCCGCCGCGCCCCGCACCGCCGCCGCGCACATCGCGGTGCGCCGCTCCTGGGGCAGATTCGGCGCGGGGGCCTCCTCCACCATCTTCTGGTGGCGCCGCTGTACGGAGCAGTCGCGCTCACCGAGGTGGACCACCTTGCCGTGCCGGTCCGCGAGCACCTGCACCTCCACATGGCGGGCATGCTCCACGAACCGCTCCATGTACAGGCGCTCATCGCCGAACACCGCGCGGGCGTGGGCCCGTGTCTCGTTGAACGCGGGCACCAGGGCGTCCGGCTCGCGGACCACCGCCATACCGCGGCCACCGCCGCCCGCCACCGCCTTGAGGATCAGCGGATAGCCGATCCGCCCGGCGATGTCCTTGGCCTCGGCCGGTGTGGCCACCGCGCCCGTACTGCCCGGCAGCACCGGCAGGCCCGCCTCCGCCATCAGCGCGCGGGCCGCCGCCTTGTCGCCGAGCCGCTGCATCACCGAGGCCGGCGGGCCGATGAAGGTGATCCCGGAGTCCTCGCACACCTCCGCGAAATCCGGGTCCTCGGACAGGAATCCGTAACCGGGGTGGATGGCCTGCGCCCCGGTGCGGTGCGCCGCCTCGATGACCGCCGGGACGCTGAGATAGCTGGCCTTCGACTGCGGCGGACCGATGTGCACGGCCTCGTCCGCGAGCCGGACCACGGCCGAGTCGCGGTCGGCGGTGGAGTACACCGCGACGGTGCGCATGCCGAGCTCCCGGCAGGCGCGCAGAACACGCAGCGCGATCTCGCCGCGGTTGGCGACGAGGACGGTGGAGAACACGCGGATCACACCGGCCCGGCGGCGGGCCCGGGCTCCACCGCGATCAAGGGCTGCTGATACTCCACGGGCTGCGCGTTGGGCACCAGGATCTCCACCACCCGCCCGGCGGTGTCCGACTCGATGGTGCTCATCATCTTCATGACTTCCAGCACACCCACCGGCTGCCCCGGCTTGACCATGTCCCCGACCCCGATGAACGGCGGGGCACCCGGCTCGGGCGCGTGGTAGAAGGTGCCGACCGTCGACGCGCAGATGTACCGCAGCCCGGCCCCCGCCTGCTGGGCCCCGGCCTGCGGCCGCATCCCATCGGCCACGGCCACCTGCGCATGCGGATGGGGTTGCGCCTGCGGATGCTGTGGATGCTGCGGGGAAGCGGGGGCCGGCGGGGGAG
>NZ_MUNE01001259.1 GCF_002154605.1 Streptomyces milbemycinicus
GGGGTGGCCTCAGATCGGTCGGCGGGTCCCGGTTTCTAAGTCGCCGGTGGCCATCAGTGCTCCTCGAAGAGGCTGGTCACCGAGCCGTCCTCGAAGACCTCCTGGACCGCGCGGGCGATGGTCGGCGCCATCGACAGCACGGTGATCTTGTCGAGCTCGACCTCGTTCGGGGTGGGCAGGGTGTTGGTGAAGACGAACTCGCTCACCTTCGAGTTCTTCAGCCGGTCCGTGGCCGGGCCGGACAGCACACCGTGGGTGGCCGTCACGATCACGTCCTCCGCGCCATTAGCGAACAGCGCGTCCGCCGCGGCGCAGATGGTGCCACCGGTGTCGATCATGTCGTCGACCAGGACACACACCCGGCCCCGCACATCACCCACGACCTCGTGGACGGTCACCTGGTTGGCCACATCCGGGTCGCGCCGCTTGTGCACGATCGCCAGCGGGGCGCCGAGCCGGTCGCACCAGCGGTCGGCGACGCGCACCCGGCCCGCGTCCGGGGAGACCACGGTCAGCTTGGAACGGTCGACCTTGGCGCCCACGTAGTCCGCGAGGATCGGCAGCGCGAAGAGGTGGTCGACCGGGCCGTCGAAGAAGCCCTGGATCTGGTCGGTGTGCAGA
>NZ_MUNE01001260.1 GCF_002154605.1 Streptomyces milbemycinicus
GTGCACGGAGGGACATGAGCCGGGCGGCCGGAGACAGGGCGTCCGGAGACAGGGCGTCCGGAGACAGGGCGTCCGGGAACAGGGTGTTCGGGGACAGGGCTTCCGGGGGCAGGGCTTCCGAGGACAGAGCGGAGGCCGAAGGGGCGTACACCGCGTACGTCTCCGCGCGGCTGCCCGCGCTCCGCCGCATCGCGCATCTGCTCTGCAAGGATCCGCACCGCGCCGACGACGTCGTCCAGGCCGCCCTGACCAAGCTGTACGTCCACTGGAACCGCGCCCGCGCCGCCGACGACCTGGACCGCTACGTCCACACGATCCTCGTCCGGTGCTTCCTCAACGAGCAGCGCCTCGGCTGGGCCAGAGTCGTCCGGCTCTCGGGCGCGCCGCACGAGACGCCGGGGCTGCCGCCCGTCGCGGGCGTACCGGACATCGAGACGCGCACGGTCGTGCACACCGCGCTCTCGCGCACCCCGGCGCGCCAGCGCGCCGTGCTGGTGCTGCGCTTCCTGTGCGATCTGCCGGTGGCCGAGGTGGCGGCGGTACTCGGCTGTTCCGAGGGGAACGTGAAGAGCCAGACCGCGCGGGGCCTGGCCCGGCTGCGCGCCCAACTCGGCGGTCAGCCAATTGTTCCGATGCCACCTGTGGGGAAGGAGTAGCCGCCATGCGGGACGACGAGCTGGAACGGGAGGCTGCACGGCTGCTCTCCCCGCTGCGCGGGCTGGAACCGGGCCCCGGAGCGCCGGGGGTGGACGTGGGCCGGGCCGTATGGCACGGCCGGCGGCGGGTGCGGGCGCGCCGGGCGGCGCTGCCCGTGGCCGCGGGGCTGGTCGTCGCGCTGGTCGCCGTGGCGCTGGCCCTGGCCGTACGCGTACTGCCCGGCGGCAGCGGCGCCCCGCCCGCCGGCCCGGGCCCGACCCGCACCGTGACGACGACTGTGGACCCGAGCCCGTCGCAGTCGCCCACCGAGACATCGTCGGCGTCGCCGAGCGGATCGGAGTACGAGCCGACCACGGACCCGCCGAGCGGATCGCCCACCGGGTCCCCCAGCGGATCGCCGGGCGCCCCGACGGACACGGCGTCGGGCACACCGTCGGGCACGCCGTCGGGCCCGGACATGGGCNNGTCCGGGACGACATCCACCACCACAGCGCCCCCCTGACGTACAGGGCCCTTCGCGCGGCGTACGGGGAGCATTACGCTGGGCCGACCACCGACCGTACGGATACGAGAGTGAGATCGCGTGGCATGTGACCTCTGGCTGGTCCCCCTCGTCGATGTGCTGTGTCACAGCCCCGACAACCCCTTCGCGGAGGAGATCGCCGCGTACGACAAGGCGCTCGGTGACGCCGGACTGCCGCCCGTGCCCGTCTTCGGCTATATGCCGGGCCTGTCCGGGGACGTCGCCCCGGTCGCGGCCTTCGACTACGACGCCCTGCACTTGCTGCGCCGCGCCTATCTGCTGCAGGTCTGCGGGCTGGCCGTCACGCCGGTGGACGAACTCGGCGGGGACTACGAACAGTTGCTGGAGATGTTCGAGCCCACGGCCCAGCAGTCGCATCTGGTGTGGCACTACGACCACGCCGGCGCCTATGTCCCCGTCGACTTCGAACGCCCGCTGTCCAACGACGAACTCCTCGAAGGCGGTGGCCCCCTGGGGTCGAGCCACGGCCTGCTCAGAGAGCTGGAGACGGTCGCCCCGGCCCTCGGCATCGACCCCGCCAACCCCCCCGCCCCCCCCGCCCCCCCCCCCCCCCCCCCCCCCCC
>NZ_MUNE01001261.1 GCF_002154605.1 Streptomyces milbemycinicus
CTCGACGATCCGGCCGTCCGCTCCGCGGCTGACCCGGCGGGTGTTGAGCCAGACCTCTCCCTCCGGGCGGCGGAGCAGTGTCGCCTCTTCGGCGGCCAGTGGACTCACGGACGCCCATTCGTCGCCATGCGTGGCCTGCAGTCCGGCCGCGGCCAGGGTCTTGGTCAGCGAGTCGTCGAGCAGCCCGCGGACCGGGACCTCACCCAGCGCCGGGACCAGCGGAACCCTGCTGCGCTCCAGCGAGACAGGAGTGCCCTCCGGCAGCACGCGCAACCGGTCGAGCGCCATGAACTCGCTGCTCTCCAGCCCCAGGTCCGCTGCAAGTCGGGCATCGCGCACCGCTTCGAGCCGGAGCACCTCGGTGGTGATCCGGGCGCCGTGGTCGGCCAGGGCCCTGGTCCATCCCAAGCTGTTGTCCAGCAGGCTGCCGTCGAAGGCGACGAACGAGCCGACGCCCGCGTGCGTGGAGATCAGCCCTTGTTTGCTGAGCTCGTCCAACGCTTGGCGGACCGTGGTCCGGCTGACCGCGAAGCGCCGGGTGAGCGCATGTTCGCCGGGCAGCCTGCTGCCCGGTTCCAGAACGCCGCTGTGGATCTCACGGGCCAGAACGCGGGCGATGCGCTGATGCTTGAGGACCTGTTTAGGCATGTCAGGAAGCTAGCCATACATGTCCAGTCCTGTCTAGTACCAGTTTTTCCTTCCGTCGTTGCCGGTGATCGATAGGGATGCTCCACATGGTCTGGCGGCAACCGGTGTGCGATCTCCCCATTGCCTCGTTCACCGGCTCCCCATGAGGATCTTGCGCACTCTGCCCCGCGATCAGGAGATGCGTATGACCACGAACCCCCTCAAGACGTCGGAAGCAGAGGCGAGCCGCGAGGAAACCTGGCTTGCCCGGCTGGCGTTGCGGTTCACCCGCTTCTCCGAGAAATGGCTTCCCGATGCCCTCGGCTTCGTCCTGATCGGCACCTTCGTGGTCCTCGCCCTGGGGCTCGTCTCCGGCGAGAGTCTGCTCGGCAAGCCGAGCGACCCGGAAGCGACCACTGGCTTCGGCCTCGTGGACGCATGGGGCAAAGGATTCTGGTCACTTATCGAGTTCACCCTGCAGATGGCGATCATCGTCATCGCGGGCTACGCGGTCGCGGTCTCGCCGCCGGTCGCCCGCCTGATCGCC
>NZ_MUNE01001262.1 GCF_002154605.1 Streptomyces milbemycinicus
CGGTGGCCGCCGCGCTGGGCCCGGCCCGCACCGCGCTCGTCCCGCTCACCGCCGTACGGGGCTCCCGGCGCACCCTGCTGACCGCGCTGCGGGCCGCCCTGGCCGAGGGGCGGGTGGCCATCTGCGACGCGGAGACCGACGCCGACCTGGACGCGATCGTCGAGGCCGCGCTGGCCGACGGGCCGGGCGGGCCGGACGGGCCGTCGGCCAGCGCGGCCTCGACGATCGCGTCCAGGTCGGCGTCGGTCTCCGCGTCGCAGATGGCCACCCGCCCCTCGGCCAGGGCGGCCCGCAGCGCGGTCAGCAGGGTGCGCCGGGAGCCCCGTACGGCGGTGAGCGGGACGAGCGCGGTGCGGGCCGGGCCGAGCGCGGCGGCCACCGAGTGCGGCGGGGGCACCGGCTCGGCGCGCCAGGCCTCGCTGTGGTGCAGCGGGGTGGTGCCGAGGTGGACGACGCCCGCGCGCACCGTGCGTCCGGCGGCGGGCAGCGCGGGCGCGACGACCACGCCCGCGCCGTCCGCGGCGAGGGCGGCCACCTCGGCGGCCACATTGCCGCGCAGCAGCGAGTCGATCTTCTTCAGTACCAGGGTGTCGCCCGGGGGCGGCAGGGCCAGCGCGGCGCGGACCGCCTCGGCCGCGTCGGCGGCGGGCAGATGGCGCGAGTCGAGGTCCAGTACGGTCGCCTCGCCCGGGTGGCGCGGGGCGGCCGAGCCCCCAACGAGCACCACCCGACTGCGCGTTGTGCGCGATTCAAGCCCGGCGGCCGTCTCGGCCGCGCCGGACAGGTCGTCCGCGACGGCGAGCAGCCGCCTGCTGGGCGTCGGTTCCACCGGTACCTCCTCGAACGACCAGGGACAGCGCAGAAGAACGGCGCGGAACTGCGGGGACGGCGGGAGACGGCGGCAGGCGCCGCCCCGACGGTCTCGATGATGACACACCCTGCGCGAAGTGTGCGAGGGGTATTGCGTGAAACGCGCATCCATGTCACGGTGACGCCGCGACACTAAGACCGTCCGGCAGTAGGGCC
>NZ_MUNE01001263.1 GCF_002154605.1 Streptomyces milbemycinicus
CGTCATGGGCGTCCCACACGCAAGGTGTGCTGAAAGCGCTCGACCGTTTGCACGCGGACCGCACGCGTGTGGAGGTAGTACCTGCTGTCAATCATCGTGAAACCACCGCACTCGGTCCTCACGTGAATCTGGCACGGGGGTGGAATCGTCAGCTCGATGTAGAACGTGGGGGCCTGTTCTATGAAAACCAGTTCACGATTGGGAAATATCGCGCATGGCTCGACAAGTGGGCGGTAGGTTATGTCGTCTTGCCGGGGGGTGAGCCTGACTGGGCGGCAAAAGACGAAGCCAAGCTCGTCCGCAGCAGACCGAGCTGGCTGGAGCCGGTATGGCACGACTCCCAGTGGCAGATTTATCGGGTGAAGGGTGCCAGGCCAATTATCTCAGGTGCAGATGCGTCAGTCGTCAGCAGCGACAATGCAAAAATTTCAGTACAAGTTCCCAAGCCTGGCATGGTTAGGTTGCGTATCCCCTATTCCCCCTGGCTACGCACCAGCGCTGGTTGTATCGAGCGTGATGGTGACTGGATCCGTTTCAAAGTTTCCACACCAGGGCTGTATGAAATCGGCAGCTCCTATGCGGTGCCTTGGCAAGGGAACTGCTGACGTGAGAGGGGAGAACAGGGGTGGCGGAGCAATGACATCCGATCAGGCGGGAGACGTCCGGGCGGATCCGCCCG
>NZ_MUNE01001264.1 GCF_002154605.1 Streptomyces milbemycinicus
GGCGGGGGCGGTCAAGGGGCAGTCCGGGGGCGTTCAGCGGGCTGTGTCCGGCCCGTGCCTCCGGTGTGCCGCCGGGCCAGGTACGGTCAGGGGCGTGAGTACGAACACCTCCCATGACAAGCTGCCCATCCGGATGCTGCACGACCGGGTGCTGGTCCGAACCGACATCCCGGAGGGCGAGCGGCGCTCGACCGGCGGCATCGTCATCCCGGCGACCGCGGCGGTCGGCAGGCGGCTGGCCTGGGCCGAGGTGGTCGCGGTCGGGCAGAGCGTGCGGACTGTGGAGCCGGGCGACCGGGTGCTCTACGACCCGGAGGACCGGGCCGAGGTCGAGGTGCGCGGCGTCGCGTATGTGCTGATGCGGGAGCGCGATCTGCACGCGGTCGCGGCCGAGCGGCTGGAGGGGTCCGAGGACTCCACGGGGCTGTATCTCTAGTCGGGTCCTCAGCATCTCTGGTCGGGTCCTCAGCGGGAGCTCAGGGCTACAGGGCCGTACGTAGGCATGTGCGCAGGGTGGTGACCTTGGTCACCACCCTGCGTGTTTGTGCCTCAGCCGCCCGCCTCGGGGCCCCCGGGGTCGCCCTGGCCGCCCGGGCCGCCCTGGTCGCCGGGGTTGGCCGTCGTCGGAACCTCCGTCGGGACGCCCGTCGGCACGGTGTACGTCGGCTGGGTCGCCGGGGCCGTCGGCGCGGTGGCGGTGGGCAGGGTCGGGTCGGTGGTCGGGG
>NZ_MUNE01001265.1 GCF_002154605.1 Streptomyces milbemycinicus
GGCGTGGGGGTGGGTGGGGTGTCAGGCGAGGTTCTGCTCGTAGACGGTGGCGCCTTCGGTGAGGCCCATCAGGAAGCGCCGGAATTCGATGTTCTCCTTCAGCCCCTGCTGCTGGGCCTCGGAGGACATGCGCTGCCAGCGACGGGTCTGCTTGTTGCGCTCCGCGAACAGCCCGACCAGGGGGACGAGGTCCGTCTGCGCGACACCCAGCCGGTCGGACAGCTCGTCACCCAGGATGTGGCGGGCGAACGCGGCGACGAGGTCACCGGTGAGAGGCAGCGGGGTCTTGAGCGTCAGTTCCGACAGGATTCCGGTCAGGACCTCGAGCGTCGCGGAGGTGAGCGCCACGGAATGCTCGTCCGGCTCTCCGCTGATGGCGTTGATTGCGGCATACCACTCTCCGGCCTCCCGATGGTCGGCGATGTTGCGGTAGAAGCCGGGGTCGACGCCGAGGAGATAGGCCACGTACTGCCAGTAGCTGTAGACGCCGGCCAGTTCCTCGTCCGTGAACGTGATGCCCAGCTTCTCCAGCGCGCTGAGCGGGCTGTAGGTGAAGTCCAGCCAGGTGCGCGCCAGGTCGACCTGATTGATGGGCACGCCGAAGGCCGGGTCCCAGCCGTGCCGCAGTTTCGTGGCCCGCACGCGCGCGTGCATCAGCC
>NZ_MUNE01001266.1 GCF_002154605.1 Streptomyces milbemycinicus
ACCGGGGGCCGGGGGACGCTGTTGGGGACGGCGAGGGTCCGTACGCCCGGCAGGGGCATCTTCGCCCGGTAGACCGCCGCGTCCGCCTCGGTCGTCGTGACGACGGCGTCGAGGGTGCGGTAGTGGCGGGCGAGCTCGGTCCGCAGCGCCTTGCTGTGCGCGTCGTGCCGCAGATGCTCCTGGGCGATACGCAGGGCCTGGCGCGGGGCGAACCGGGCTATGTAGACGTTCGCGCCGGGGCGGGTGCCCACGATCACATCGGCGTCGCTGCTGCGCAGATACTCCGCGACCCGCTCGTCGTGCAGCCGGCTGTACTGGCGGTACCGCTTCTCGGCGGAGGGAAAGTCCCGGGCGGGCTCGCCGAGCCGCGGGTCGTGCGCGTCGAGGCCGCTCGGACGCGTGTCGACCAGCGGGACGAGCCGCACCCGGGGGTCCACGGTGAAGCGCGGCGTCTCACGGTGCCGCTGCATCGAGGCGATCTCCACATCGTGCCGCTCGGCCAGGGCCGCCGCCAGGTTCAGCGTGGTCCTGATCGTCCCGCCGATCGCGTACACGTTGTGGAGCAGGAATGCGATCTTCATGTGGTGTCTTTCCGGCCGGTGGCAACACCGGGGTATCGGTCCCCCCGGATCGTTGTGAACACCATGGCGGGGCACGGTAAGCCGGCCGCGAGAACAAGGTGAGAGCAGGGTAAGAAGCCAGCCGGAGCCGCAGCTGGGGAGGGCTCCGCGGCGCCCGCACGCCGTCCGGCTTGGCAGACTCGGGGTGTGACGACGTACAACACCGTGCTGCTCGCCGAGGACGACCGGGCCATCCGCCACGCCCTGGAGCGCGCCCTGACGCTGGAGGGCTACCGGGTCACCGCCGTGCCCGACGGCATCGAGGCGGTGGCCGCCGCCCACCGCGAGCGCCCGGATGTGATCGTGCTGGATGTGATGATGCCGGGCCTGGACGGGCTGCAGGTGTGCCGGGTGCTGCGCGCGGAAGGGGACCGTACGCCGATCCTCATACTGACCGCCCGGGTGGAGACCGCCGACCGGATCGAGGGGCTCGACGCGGGCGCGGACGACTACGTGGCCAAGCCGTTCGACGTGGACGAGGTCTTCGCCCGGCTGCGCGCCCTGCTGCGCCGCGCCGCCCCCTGGGCGGGCGAGGAGGAGACCGCGCCGGGCGACGGCATGGAGGGGGTGGCGGATCTGCGCCTCGATTCCTCGGCCCGGCGGGTCTGGCGGGCCGAGGAATCGAGGCGC
>NZ_MUNE01001267.1 GCF_002154605.1 Streptomyces milbemycinicus
GGGGCGGGCGCGGCGGCCCCGGCAACGCTGTCAGCCGCAGCGGATGCGGCTTCCTCCGGGAGGCGGCCATGAGTCGGCGGCAGGGAGGGAGTCGGCGGCTGCGGGCCGCCCGGCTGCGGCCCGCGGACTTCGTCCGCCTGGGCGGCACCGGGCTGCGTACCCGCCCGCTGCGCGTGCTGCTGTCCGCGCTGGGCATCGCGATCGGCGTGGCCGCGATGCTCGCGGTCGTCGGGATCTCCATGTCCGGGCGGGCCGAGGTGGACCGCCGTCTGGACCGGCTCGGCACCAATCTGCTGCGCGTCTCCCCCAGCCAGGCCATGGGCCAAAGCTCCCAGCTGCCCGAGGAGTCCACGGCGATGATCCGGCGGATCGGCCCGGTGCTGCAGGTCGCGGCGACGGGCGCGGTCAAGGACGCCAAGGTGTACCGGAACGAGCACATGCCCAGCGGGCGCACCGGCAGCATCGAGGTGCTGGCGGCCGACCCGCGACTGCTCGCGTCGGTGGGCGGGAAGGTCCGTACGGGCCGATGGCTGGACTCGGCCACCGCCGAGTACCCGGGGGTGGTGCTCGGCCGGCAGGCGGCCCGGCGGCTGGACGTGCACACCCCGGGCACCCGGCTGTGGCTGGGCGGCACGTGGTTCTCGCTGGTGGGCATCGTGGACCCGGTGCCACTGGCCCCCGAGATCGACCAGGCGGCACTGGTCGGCTGGCCCGCGGCCCAGCGGTACCTGGGCTTCGACGGCCACCCGTCGACCGTGTACGTCCGCACGGAGGAAGACCGGGTGACGGCCGTACGGGACGTACTCGCGGCGACCGCGAACCCCGAGCATCCGAATCAGGTGGTGGTCTCCCGGCCCTCCGACGCGCTGGCCGCGCGCGAGGCGGCCGAGTCGGCGCTGACCGGGCTGCTGCTGGGGCTCGGTGGGGTAGCGCTGCTCGTGGGGGGTGTGGGGG
>NZ_MUNE01001268.1 GCF_002154605.1 Streptomyces milbemycinicus
GTGGTGGGGGTGGAGGGCGTGACGGTCTCGGTGCAGCCCGCCACCTGGCGGCGCTGCTGGATCTGTTTCACGACCTCCTGGCGGTTGGCGATCCTGGCCTCCGACTGGGCGTCGGGGTTGGCCTGTTGGCCGGCGATGAAGTTCAGATTGTTCCGCAGCGCGGTGTCGAGCCCGGCGCAGTTCTCCGTGGGCGCCTTGGCCTGAGCGGTCTCCGATGCCTGGCTGACCCCGACGCCGACGGCGAGGCCGCCGCCCACGAGACCCACCGCGCCGATGGTCAGGGCGATCTTCTGGGGCCGGGTCACACGACGCTTCCGGGACATGCGGAACTCCTCGTTGGATCGGTCCGTGCTGTGCGGTGCCTTTCGCAGCCGATATACGGCCGTGCGCGACGAACCGTTCAACGAGGTCCAGACCTTTGTCCTCGAAGTCATCGAACGTGGTCAGGTCCTTGGTGCAGAAGGCTCAGGGATGGACGGCCGGGCCGACGTCCTCCATGACGAGGGCCGGGAGCACGGCCACGGCCACCTGCCGGGCAGCGGCGTGGGGTGTGGCGGTCTGCTCCGCGAGGGCGGGGCGCCAGGAGGCCAGTCGGTGCAGGGCAGCGCCGAGGCCCCTCTCGTCGTCGTCCAGGAGCGCGGCGATCAGGGCGACCGTGTCGGCGCGGGGTGAGCCGGCCGGGGCGGGGAGATCCTTCAGGCGGCGGACGAGGTGGGTGCCGACGCCCTCCGGTGCTGCGGTGGCGGCCAGCGCGGCGAGTACGAACCGGGCCGCGTCCCCCTCCTCGTCCCAGCGGGCCAGGAGACGCGGCAGCGCGCGGCCGATCGCCCGCCGCGTCATCTGTACGCCGGCGGGCTCCTGCCATACGTCGCCGAGCGCGGCGACGCGGTCGGCCGTGAAGACGGCGAGCGAGGCGCCGGTGGACGCGAGCCGGAGCAGATCGCCGAGCACGATCACCCTGACCGCGGGTGGAATGGCGCCGTCGCTCGCCAGCTCGGCCAGGAAGGGGACCGCATCGACGGTGTCGTCGGTGCAGTCGCCCTGGTGGGCCACGGCATCGGCCAGGTCGCCCAGGAACGCGCCCGTGGTCTCGTACGGCTCCCCGAAGGCGAAGTCCTCCCCCAGCAGCCACCCCACGGCGTCGGGGGCGTCCTCCGCGCTGCCGTACATCCGCTCCGCCACCGCCACCACAGCCCGGACGACATCCTCCGGCCGGTGTGGTTCGGCGGACGCCGGACCGGTCCACCGCGGCCCCAGGGCGGGCGGGGCCGGAT
>NZ_MUNE01000127.1 GCF_002154605.1 Streptomyces milbemycinicus
TGTAGTCCCCGCCGAAGGCGAGGCCGCCCAGGCGGTCGGTGATGCTGCGGGTGGTCATGGCTCTGCTTCTCCGGTACGGGAGTCGGGTCGTGCTCCGGCGGGTGGCCGGCACCGGCGCCGCCAGGAGGTGAAGGCCGACGGCCGACGCAGCCGTGGCGGGGGAGCGATTCCTATCACGCGGCGGGGAAGGGCGAGTGCGTCGAAGCGCTTCACCTGGACAGTGGAAAAGTAACCGACAGGTTTCGCGCGAAACAAGAGGCTTAGCTCGACGAAAGTTTCTCTCTGCAGGTCCATTGACAGCCCGTCGCGCCGGTGGCAGCGTCGATGCGCTTCGACATTCCGGCCTTCGGCCCGCCATCCACATCCGTCTGTGAGGGGTCTGACTCGTGGGATCTCCCTCCCTTTCCGCCGCTGCCGTCCAGCTGCCGTTCCGTGATCCCGCGCTTCCGCTCGGGGAGCGCGTCGGCGACCTGCTGGACCGGCTCACACTGGACGAGCGGGTCGCGATGCTGCATCAGTACGTCCCGGCCGTCCCACGCCTGGGCATCGCCTCGTTCCGCACCGGAACGGAAGCGCTGCACGGGGTGGCCTGGCTGGGGGTGGCGACCGTCTTTCCGCAGGCGGTGGGGCTGGGGGCCGCATGGGACGAGGATCTGGTGCGTGCCGTCGCCGAGGCGGTGTCGGTCGAAGTGCGCGCCTTCCACCGGCACCGGCCGACCTCGACCGGGTCCGGCACCAACGGCCTCCAGACCTGGGCGCCGGTGGTGAACCTGCTGCGCGATCCGAGGTGGGGCCGCAACGAAGAGGGTTACTCCGAGGACCCGCTGCACACCGCGCGCCTCGCCACCGCCTACTGCCAGGGCCTGGCCGGCGACCATCCCGACTTCCTGCGCGTCGCCCCGGTGCTCAAGCACTTCCTCGCCTACAACAACGAGACGGATCGCTGCGTCACCTCCTCCGGCCTGCGCCCCCGTGTGCTGCACGAGTACGACCTGGCCGCCTTCCGCCCGGTCGTCGCCTCCGGTGCGGCCACCGGCGCGATGGCCGCCTACAACCTTGTCAACGGCCGCCCCTGCCACGTCAGTCCGCTCATCGAGACGGAGCTGCGGACCTGGGCCCGGACCACCGGCCACGAGCTGTTCGTGGTCAGCGACGAGCAAGCGCCCTCCAACCTGGTGGAAATGGAGCACTACTTCGAGGACCACGCGGCATCCCATGCCGCCGCGCTGAAAGCCGGCATCGACAGTTTCACCGACCATCGCGAGGACAGTGCGACCGTGATCGGCCGACTGCGCGAGGCGATGGAGCGCGGGCTGATTGAAGAGGAGGACGTGAACCGGGCGGTGCGCCGCCAGCTTCAACTCCGCTTCCGCCTCGGCGAGTTCGACCCGGACCTGGACCCGTACGCCGGAATCGGCCCGGAGGTGATCGACAGCCCCGAGCACCGCGCCCTCGCCCTGCGCGCCGCGACCGAGTCCGTGGTGCTGCTCAAGAACGATGGGCTGCTGCCCCTGAACGCGAACCGCGCACCGCGGATCGCCGTCATCGGGCCACACGCCGACACCTTGTACGAGGACTGGTACAGCGGCACCCTGCCGTACCAGGTCGGCGTCGCGGCCGGCCTGCGCACCGCGCTCGGACAAGACAGCGGCGAGGTGGCCTGTGTGCCGGGCGCCGACCGGATCGCGCTGCGATCCCGCACCACCGGCGAGCCTCTGGGCGGGACCGCCTTCGACGCCGAGGAGTGGGGCGACGGCGTCCTCACCCTGCGCGACGCCGACACCGGCCGCTGCCTCAGTCTCCAGGACGACGCCTCACTCGTCGCGGACCGGACGGTGCTCAAGACCTGGTTCATCAAGGAGACTTTTCGTCTGGAACCGGACCCGGGCGGCGACAACGACACCTTCCTGCTGCGCAACGTCTTCACCGGCCGCTACGCCGCCCTCGATCCCACCGACGGCCGGGTGCGCGTCACCGCCGATACCCCCGAGATGGCCGAGCGGTGGCAGCGCGAGCTGCTGCGCGACGGCGCGGCCGAGGCACGGGCCGCCGCGAAGGAGGCCGACGTGGCGATCGTCGTTCTCGGCAACCACCCGATGATCAACGGCCGCGAGACCGAGGACCGTACCGGAACCGGCCTGCCCCAGACACAGGAAACGCTGCTGCGCGCGGTCGCCGCCGTCCGCCCGGAGACCGCGCTGGTCGTCATGAGCAGTTACCCCTACGCCGTCGACTGGGCCGACACCCACCTGCCGGCCGTGCTGTGGACCTCCCACGGCGGACAGGAAACGGGCCGCGCCCTGGCCGACGTCCTGCTCGGCGAAGCCGAGCCCGCCGGCCGGCTGCCACAGACCTGGTACCAGGGCGGCGACGCACTGCCGCACCCGCTCGACTACGACATCATCAAGGCGGGCTGGACATACCAGTACCACCGGACGGCACCCCTCTATCCCTTCGGACACGGCCTGTCGTACACCGACTTCACCTGCCGTGACCTGCGGCTTTCCACGCCCGCCATGGCCCAGGACGGCGCGGTGCACGTCTCGGTGACCCTGACCAACACGGGCACGCGCTCCGGGAGCGAGGTGGTCCAGCTCTACGTCCGAGCGGTCGACGCCCGCTACGAAGCCCCCCGGCTCCGGCTCGCGGACTTCCGCAAGGTGCGGCTCCACTCGGGGGAGAGCCGGGAGGTGACCTTCGTCCTGTCTGCCGAACGACTGGCGCACTGGGATGTCGCCGCGGGCGCCTTCACCGTCGATCCCGGCCGTTACGAGGTGCTCATCGCCCGCTCGGCCGAGGACATCGTCCTCAGCACGCCGCTCGTCGTCAGCGGTACCGCCCCCACGCCGCGCAAACTGGTGGGCCGACGTACTCTGGCCGTCGACTTCGACGACTACGCCGACATCACTCTTGTCGACGCCACCCGCGCCACGGGCGATGCCGTCACCCCAGCAGAACCCGCTCGCCCCGCGACCCTGCTGTTCCGCTCCGCGGACCTGACCGGTGCTTCGCACTTCGAAGCCGAGGTCGCGCGCGAGGCCACCGGACCGGGTGAGGCACGACTGGAGGTGCGGGCGGGAGGCCAACTCCTTGCGGAGTTCGCCGTACCGGTCACCGGCGGCCGCCACACCTGGACGACCGTGACCACCGAGATGGCGGCGCGGGGCGACGGCCACCACGACCTGTGCCTCACCCTGCAGGGCGACTTCCGACTGGCTTTCTTCCGCTTCACCGCGCCCGACGGCCCTGCCACGTAAGGGCCTGGACCGCAGGTCTTGACAGGCCCCCACGCCGGGCCTACGGTCGTCAACCGACAGCCTGCCGTGAACGTTCACGGACGAACCAGGAGGTGAACATGGCGAGGCGGGTCACGATCAACGATGTCGCCATGGCCGCGGGTGTGTCCCGGCAGACGGTCACACGCGCCCACAACGACCTGGGCGACATCAGCGAGGCCACCAAACGACGTGTTCTCGAGGTCAGTGCCCAGCTGGGTTACCGGCCCAACCGGTTCGCGCGCAACCTGGTCGGCCGACAGCGGCCCCGCGCTGCCGGCCTGCTGGTCGGTTCCTTCAGCAATCCGTACTACACGGAGATCGCGGGCGCCTTTCTCGCGGCCGCCGCCGAGCGCGGCTGGCAGGTGATGATGGCCTCGGGGGAGTCCGGGGACGAGACCGCCGCCGTCGAGATGCTGGCCGGACACGTCGACCTGTTCGTCGGGCATTTCAGGCTGTCCGACGACGAACTGGCCGCGGCCGTGCAGGGTATTCCGGCGATCCTGCTCGATGACCGCTGTTCGCGTCCTGGTTTTCACTCTGTCGAGATCGACCTGCGTGCGGGCGTCCGTCAGGCGATGGCCGCGCTCGAAGCCAAGGGTGTTCGCCGAGTGGGAATGATCGACTCGTCCTATTCCCTACGTGCGTCACCAACCTACTCGCCGACGCCGCGCCGGCGGTTCTTCGAGGAATTCGCCTTCGGCGCCCCGGAACCCGCGGTCGTCGCGGGGGAGGAGTCGATGGCCGGCGGCGGCCATGCCTTCCGCGCGCTCATGGCCCAGTATCCGGATGTCGACGGCGTCCTCGTCTTCAACGACATGATGGCCATCGGTGCCATCCAAGCCGCCCAGGCGCTGGGCATCGAGATCCCTGGCCGTATGAGGATCCTCGGTGTCGACGGCCTGACGCTCGGCGAGGCAGTGCATCCGACGGTCAGCACCATCTCACTCGACCGCGAGGCACTTGTCACCAGTGCTCTCGATATCGCCGACACCCTTGCGGCGGGCAATTTCACCCACACCGAGTCGTTGCACCGCACCGTCATGCCGCGCCTGCTGTGGCGGGAATCGGCGTGACGCCACCCCGAATACATCGCTGAAACAAACAGTTGAGTGAATAGCCGCCGCAGGCAGGATACGCGAGCGGCGTTTAATGCTCTGCCGTTGCAAATTGATTCGGCAAACCCCGTTCTACGGCCGTGAACGGGGCTTTTGGTATGTGATCTGGGTGGCGAAACGCTGTTGAATTTTAACGTGCGGGAAACCTTGACAGCCTGGGTCGGCCTCCTTAGCGTGTGCTGCACGCCGTGACCGTGAAGGTTCACGGCCCGGTTTGAGGTGCAGCACCGGAATCCGTGCGACTCGAATCGCTCGTCAATTCATCAATAAATTCCAAAGAACTCATGGACGTCGGCGAGGGGAATCTGGCGCGGCGTGCGAGCGGGTTGCGGGAGATAGGTAATCGCGGCGGCGTGGGCCGCGCCGCTGACGTGGGAGGGACCGCTGCGTGAACCGCAAGGAACTGATCAACCGGAACTGGAAGTTCACCTACGGAGATCCCGAGGGTGCGACGCTGGAGGCCTTCGACGACAGCGACTGGTACGACGTGGGGCTGCCCCACTCGTTCGGGATCCCGTACTTCATGGAGACCGGCTTCTACGTCGGCCGCGGCGTGTACCGCCGCACCTTCGAACTCGCCGAAGAGGAGACCGGCAAGTACGTCGCGCTGGAGTTCCACGGTGTCTTCCAGGATGCCGAGATCACGGTGAACGGTGTGCCGGTGGACCGCCATCTGGGCGGTTACACGGCCTTCGTCGTGGATGTCTCCGAGGCCGTGCGCCCGGGGACGAACCAGCTCGCGGTCCGCGTGAGCAACGAGTGGAACCCACGGCTGGCGCCCAGGGCGGGGGAGCACGTCTTCAACGGCGGCATCTACCGCGACGTCTCCCTGATCATCGCCGAGCGGACGCGGATCGCCTGGTACGGCACGGGAGTGGTGACGCTCGGCGTCGGCACCGACGGCGCGGCCGTCGAGGTCACCACCGAGCTGGTGAACGAGACCGACGCGCCGTTCGTCGGACTGCTGGCCGCGGAGGTGACCGGTCCCGGTACACGCCCCGTCGAGGCGGTCGCATCGGTGAACCTCCCGCCCCGCTCGACCACGGTGCACCGGCAGCGTCTGGTCGTGGAAGACGTACGCCTGTGGCACCCGGACTCCCCACACCTCTACACACTCGAGCAGACGCTGCGGACGAGCGAGGGCGCCGAATGCCACCGCACGGGTACCGAGTTCGGCATCCGCACCTTCGAGTTCACCGCGACCGACGGCTTTCACCTCAATGGGGAGCGGTTCGCGATCCACGGCGCCAACGTCCACCAGGACCACGCCGGATGGAGCGACGCCGTCACCCACTCCGGGATGCGCCGGGACGTCGCACTCATCAAGGAGGCCGGGATGAACTTCATCCGCGGCTCCCACTACCCCCACCACGACCAGTTCGCGACCGAGTGCGATCGACTCGGTGTCCTCTTCTGGTCCGAAGCGCCTTTCTGGGGCATCGGCGGAGCCAACACCGAGGGGTTCTGGAACGCCAGCGCGTATCCGCCGGACGAGGCGGACCAGGCCGAGTTCGAGGACAGCTGCCTGCGTGCCATGGCGGAGATGATCAGGGTGAACCGCAATCACCCGAGCATCGTGGCCTGGAGCACCGGCAACGAGGTCTTCTTCAGCGACGAGCATGTGATCCCGGCAGCGAAGAAACTGACCCGGCGTCTGGTGGACCTCGCCCACGAACTCGATCCGACACGTCCCGCCGCGGTCGGCGGCGCACAGCGCCGGGGCTTCGACGAGCTGGGTGACCTGGCGGGATACAACGGCGACGGCGGTGAGCTGTACCTCAACCCGCCCTGGCCGAACATCGTCTCCGAGTACGGCAGCGTCGTCGAGGACCGGCCCGGCAGCTACACCCACCGCTTCCGCCACGGCAGCGAGAACGCATATGCGTGGCGCTCCGGAGTCGTGCTGTGGTGCGGCTTCCACCACGGCAGCATCGTGCCCGACATGGGGCGGATGGGGTTCGTCGACTACTACCGCCTTCCCCTGCGGTCCTGGTACTGGTATCGCCATCAGTTGAGAGGGATCGCGCCGCCTGCGTGGCCAGAGCTGGCCACGGCCACCGCGCTGAAGATGACCGCCGACCGCACCGTGGTGCTCACTGACGGCACCGACGACGTGCAGCTTGTCGTCGAGATCGTCGATGACACCGGCCGAGTGGTGGCGGACGAGCGCCCCGTGCGGCTCGAGGTCGTCCAAGGTGGCGGTATCTTCCCCACCGGCACGTCGATCGAGCTCAACCCGGACAACAAGGGGCTGCTCGACGGCCGGGGCGCCATCGAGTTCCGCTCGTACCACGCCGGCCCCAACCGGCTGCGGGCGACCGCGGAAGGGCTTGCCCCCAGCGAGATCACCGTCGAGGCGGTCGGCCCCGAGCCGTGGACGGGACAACACCGTAACTTCGCCCCCGGCCCACCGTCACGGGTCCACTTGCCCGACCCCCTCAGGCCCCCCCAGCTCTCCGAGATGCGACCCGTCTTCAGCAGCGGGGCCCGGCCGGACCGTCCCGCCCGTCTCGTCACCGACCACAGCGTCGACCACGGATGGATCAGCGCCACGGACGATCCGGGTGCCTGGCTGTCGGTCGAACTCGAAGGACTGTGGTCGATCACCACGATCCACGTCGAGTTCGGTGTCGGGCCCCAGGTGCCGTACGTCATCGAACTCTCCGACGGCGGCCGGGACCTCGTGCCGCTGGCCGCCGGCACCACCGGGTCCACCACCGTGCGGCTGGACCTCGACAACACGCAGGCCCGCGCGGTCAGGGTGACCTTTCCGCAGGCGCCCACCGAAGTGATCAACATCCGGGTGCACGGTCACTGAGCGAGACCTGCCCTCAGAGCATCCGATCACGACCAGCACATGCGATACATGTTCAAGAAAGGCCAGTTCAATGAAGAACGGAAGAGTCCTGCCGCGGGTCGCCGCCTCGGCCACTGTGATGGCCATGGCGCTGGCCCTGACCGCCTGCGGCAGTGGTTCCTCGGCGAGCGACGGTCTCACCGTCTGGTACGCACCGGGCTCCGTGCCCAAGGCGTCCCTGGCGGTGCAGAAGAAGTTCCCCGGCCTGAAGATCAAGCTGATCCCGACGCCCAACCTGGAAACCAAGCTGAAGACCACCCTGCAGACCGGCTCCGGACTGCCGGACGTGGTGGTCATCGGCAACCACATCAGTTCCTACGCCGACATCTCGACCAAGTTCGTCGACCTGAAGACCATGGGCGCAGACCCGAAGAAGGACTACGTCACCTGGAAGTGGACCAACGGCACCCTCCCCGACGGACGGGTGATCGGGTACCCGATCGACACGGGGCCGCAGGGGCTGTTCTACCGCAGCGACCTGTTCCGCAAGGCCGGCCTGCCCACCGACCCGGCCGCGGTCTCCAAGATGGCCTCCACCTGGGACGGCTACCGCACCATGGCCGAGAAGGCGAAGAAGGCCGGCTTCAAGGCGTGTGACGACGCCAACCAGGTCTACTACCTGCAACTCGAGCAGAAGGGGCAGGGCAGCTTCGACACCTCCGGCAAGTACCTGGGGGACAACGCCTCGACCCGCAAGGCGTTCGACTACTCCGCCAAGCTGCTCTCCGACGGCCTGTGCACCAAGGCGGAGCCATACAGCACAGACTGGAACAGCTCGGTCGCGCAGAACGCTCTCGGCGGCTTCGTCGCCCCGGTGTACGAGGGTCCGCTGCTGGAGACCGCGGGCAGCCCCAAGGGGGTATGGCGGGTGGCCTACCCGCCCGGCGGCCCCGGCAGCAAGGGGGGCTCGTACATGTCGATCCTCAGCTCCAGCAAGCACCGGAAAGACGCGTACAAGGTCATCAAGTGGATGATGTCCCCGGCCAACCAGGCGTCGGGCTTCAACGACGGCCTGTTCCCCTCGGCCCTCGCTGCTTACAAGAGCCCGGAGCTGAACGCACCGCAGCCGTTCTACGGCGGTCAGCCGACGGGTGTGGTGTTCGCGAAGGTCGCCCAGGAGTCGCCGACGGTCCCGGTCACACCGAAGGACGGGGTCGTGGAAGGCGCCCTCACCGAGGCACTCAAGTCGGTGGCGCAGGGCAAGGCCTCCGCTGACGAAGCCTGGAAGTCCGCACAGGCCCAGATCGCCAAGGAACTGAAGCGGTGACGAAGGTGGTGGACACGAGCATGGGCGCGTCGATCCCGGCGCGACCGACTGCCCGTCGGCCGACGACGGACGGGCCCAGGCCCGCTCCCGGCCCGTCCCGGCCCCGGCGCTGGCGGTCCTATCTGGCCAGCTATCTCGCCATCTCCCCGTTCTTCGTGCTCTTCGCGGTGTTCGGAGTGTTTCCGCTCGGTATCGCGGCCTATCTCAGCTTGCACACGTGGGACGGCATCGGGACGATGCACTTCGTCGGATTCGAGCAGTTCCACCGGCTGCTCGAGGACTCCCAGTTCTGGCAGTCGCTGGTCACCACGATCGAAATCTTCGCCATGTCCCAGGCGCCGATGGTGGTGGCGGCACTGGTCGCGGCCTTCGTGCTGAGCAGCGACCGGCTGCGCTTCCGCGGTGTCTACCAGACGGTCTACTTCCTGCCCCAGGTCACGTCGATCGTCGTGATCGCGATCGTGTTCCAGTCCCTGTTCGGCGGCAACTTCGGGATGATCAACCGGCTGCTGGTCTCTGTCGGCCTGCCTTCGGTGGACTGGATGGCGAGCACCTGGGGTGCCAACACGATGATCGCTCTGATGATCATCTGGCGTGGCTTCGGCTATCTCGTGATCTTCTTCATGGCGGGCATGGCCACGATTCCCCCGGAGCTCTACGAGGCGGCGGAGCTCGACGGGGCTGGGGGCCCGCGGAAGCTGTGGTCGATCACCCTGCCGATGATGCGCCCCACCATCGTGTTCGCGCTCCTGACCGGCATCGTCGGCGGCCTTCAGGTCTTCACCGAACCCCAGATCCTGGGCGTCAGCGGCACGTCCGTACCCGGGATGACCATGATGCTGTTGCAGTACCAGTACCTCGGACAGTCCCAGAGCGCGAGCGTGGGCGCCGATCTGGGCTACGCCAGCGCGATCGGCTGGGCCGTGTTCGCCCTCGTCACTCTGGCCTCGCTGGGCACTCTGCTCATGCGGCGCGTCACCGGACACAAGGAGGTGATCTGACATGAGCGCCGATGTGCAGGAAACGGACCGTGGCACATACCCGGTGCGGAAACGCGGCGGCGGACGCCGACCACAGGTCGGCAAGCACCTCGTGCTGCTGTGCGCCGCCCTGGTCAGCCTGTTTCCCTTCTACTGGCTGCTCATCATGGCGACGAGCTCCAGTGGTGAGGTCTTCAAATTCCCGCCCCGGCTGATCCCGGGAACGAGGCTCTTCGAGAATCTGGGGAAGGTGTCCGACGCGGTCCCACTGGACGCCACGTTCGTCAACTCGCTGGTCGTCGCCGTGAGTGCGGTCCTCCTGACGGGCTTCCTGTGCTCGCTCGGCGGGTTCGTGTTCGCCAGAATGCGTTTCCCCGGCCGTGACAAGCTGTTCGGATGCGTGCTGGCGACACTCGTCTTCCCGACGGGCGTGAGTCTGGCGCCCTCCCTCCAGATCTACTCGCACCTCGGCTGGATCAACACCTTCCTGCCGTTGATCGTGCCGGGCGCCGCTTCGGCCTTCGGGCTTTTCTGGATGCGCCAGTATGCGGTCTCCGCGATCCCGTACGAGCTGATCGAGGCGGCGAGGCTGGACGGCTGTGGCCTGCTCCGCATGTACTGGCACGTCGCGCTGCCCGCCATGCGGCCCGCCATAGCCTCGTTCGGGATCTTCACCTTCATGTGGAGCTGGAACGACTATCTCTGGCCGTTGCTGGTTCTGAACGATCCGCAGAAGTACACCGTGCCCGTCGCTCTCGCGCAGCTGAAGGGGGCCTACGGCAACATCGACTACAGCGTCGTCACGGCGGGGACGCTGGTCGGTGCCATTCCGCTCATCGTGCTGTTCCTGTTCGTCCGGAAGTGGATCTTCCGCAACATGGTCGCCGGCGCCGTCAAGTAGGCGTGACCTCCGATGCTCATGCACCCGCCGTACGTGGCAACTGGGCGGTCGCGTAACGGACAAGCAACTCCGGACGCCGTCACCGAGAAAGAACGACAAATTGCGACGTCACACCATCCAACTGACCGAGCCGGCGACGGCGTTCCACGACAGTTTCCTGATCGGCAACGGATCGCTGGGCGGGACCTTGCGCGGAGCCGTGGGAACCGAGCGCATCGACCTGAACCTCGACAGCCTGTGGTCGGGCGGCCCGGTGACCGCTGAGGACACCGGGTCACCGGCCGGCCTGCTCCCGCAACTGCGCGCAGCCATCCGGGCCGAGGACAACGTCCGGGTCGAGAAGCTGGCACAGGCCATGATGGGACCTGGCTGGACCGAGTCCTACCAGCCCCTCGGATGGCTCGAATGGCACTACGCCGACACGTCGGACGCCACCGGATACCAACGCCGGCTGAACCTGGCCGACGCGGTGGCCACCACCGGCTACGGGCCCGCCGGCGCGGAGGTCGAGATGTCGAGCTTCGTCTCGGCCCCCGACAACGTGCTCGTGGTCACGGTGACCGGGCCCGGCGCCGCCTCGCACCCTGTCCTGCCCACCTTCGTCTCCCCCCACCCGGTCACCACCGCCGCCCCGCGACCGGGCCTGCTCGTGGCCACCGGCCGGGTGCCGGCCCGGGTGCTGCCCAACTACGTCGACGAGGAGCCCGCGGTCGTCTACGGCGAGGACGAGCCCGACGGTGCCGGCACCGTGGCCGCCGGCGCCGGGTTCGCGGTAGCGGTGGCGGTCGAGCGAACGGGACCGGAGGCACTACGCCTGATCGCCGCAGCCGCCAGCGGGTTCCGTGGCTACGACCGGCGGCCCAGCGCCGACCTCGCCGCCCTCGCACGCTCGGCGGAAGAGACCGTGACCCGAGCCCTGACCCGCACTGCCGAACAGCTCGTCCAGCGCCATGTCCAGGACTACCGGAGCTACTTCGACCGCGTCGACCTCGACCTGTCGGCGTCACCCGCCGCGGACCACGGCGACCCGGCGCGGGCCGAACTCCTCTTCCACTTCGGCCGCTACCTGCTGATCTCCAGCTCCCGCCCGGGTACCGAGGCTGCCAACCTCCAGGGAATCTGGAACATCGACGTCCGTCCCGGCTGGAGCGCGAACTACACCACCAACATCAATGTCGAGATGAACTACTGGGCCGCTGAGAGCACGGCCCTGGAGGACGTGCACGGCCCGATGCTCACGCTCGCCGACGACCTCGCCGAGAGCGGCACGGCCACCGCCGCGCGGTACTACGGCGCCGCGGGCGCAGTGGTCCACCACAACACCGACATCTGGCGGTTCTCCACGCCCGTCAAGGGCGATACCCAGTGGGCCACCTGGCCGACGGGCCTGTACTGGCTGGCCGCGCACGTGTGGGACCACTACGAGTACGGCGGAAACGATGACTTCGGCGCGGGGCCCGCCCTGCGTGTGCACCGCTCGGCCGCCCTGTTCGCGCTCGACATGCTCGTACCCGACGACGACGGCTTGCTCGTCACGAGCCCCTCCACGTCACCCGAGCACCGCTTCGTCCTCCCCCCGGCGCCGCGGGGGGCCGCGGTTTCCGAAGGAACGACGATGGATCAGGAACTGGTCCATGAGGTGCTCTCCCGGTACGTCACCTTGGCCGAACGCTTCGGACGTGGTGACGACGACGTGCTGCTTGCCCGCGCCCGACACGCGCTGGGTGCCCTGCGTCTGCCCGGCATCGGCGCGAGCGGTGAACTGCTCGAGTGGAAGGACGAGCGGCCTGGTTCGGAGCCCGGCCACCGCCACCTGTCCCACCTCTACGGCATCCACCCCGGGACGCGTATCACCGAGGGCGGCACTCCCGAGGTGTTCGCGGCAGCCAGGAAGGCTCTCGCGACCAGGCTCCAGCACGGCAGCGGATACACCGGCTGGAGCCAGGCGTGGATCCTGTGCCTTGCCGCGCGACTGCGGGACACCGGGCTGGCCGAGCGTTCGCTCGACGTCCTGCTGAACGACCTGACGTCGTGGTCCCTTCTGGACCTGCACCCGCACTCGGAGTGGCCGGGCGGCTACATCTTCCAGATTGACGGCAATCTCGGCGCCGTCGCGGGCATGGTGGAACTGCTGGTGCAGAGTCACGAGGGAGCCGTCAGCCTGCTGAAGACGCTCCCGCGTGGCTGGCGGAGCGGTCACGTGGCCGGTATCCGCTGTCGCGGCGGACTGACCGTCGATGTGGACTGGGACGCGGGAGAACTGACCACCGCCACGGTTCGCACGGGTTTCTCGGGGCCCGTCGTCGTGGAGATCCCGGCCACCGGGGGCGACCTCACCGTCACGGACGTGGCGGGTGATCCGGTCAATGCCTTCGACACACCATGTGCGGTGCCCGGACGCCGTCGCCTCACGTGGGACGGACGTGCCGCTTCGTACTACCGGCTCGTGAGCCAAGGGAGCCGGAGCTGAAGCTTCCCCTTGACCGTGGACACCCGGAGACTGGACGTGAGGTTCCAGAGGAAGCAGTGCCAGGTGGCAGTCAGTACTCGAAGCGGTATTCAGAGGAGCTCAAGTGGGACGCGATCGCGTTGGCCCGCTCCTCCAGCAAGACGATCACCGAGATCGTGTGGGACCTGGGGGTGAGCCGGCAGGCCCGGCCAGCCCGGAGCACCGGCCGGACCGGTTCCTGCTTCTACTCAAGGAAGAGATCGGTACCCGGATCGTCACACCTCACGAGACCTCGTGTTTCGCGCTTTTGGGATCACCGGGTCGGTGAACGGGTGTGCGTTGATGCGCTCGATCGGGTGACGCGAGACCGTACTGCTCAGGGAATATGACGGGAAGGCAGAAGCATCGGCGGTGTCTGTTTCACCCAGTTGAGAGTGATCCGCCGATGCTTCCAGTGGGCACGATACCGCCGTCCTTGTCCGCTTTGCCGGCTGTCTGCCGTTCCTGCTTCAGCGTTCCGACGTTCCGCACGTTCTGTGTTCTGCTGACCGGGCTGATCACGCAGACGCGCCGCCGCACGGTGTGCGGGATGCTGCTGGGCACAGGGCTGGAGCGGGTGTGGCACCACGCCCGGTGCCACCGCCTGTTCTCCACCGCCCGCTGGCCGGCCGACCAGGTCGGCCCGGCCCTGGCAGGTCCGGTCGTGGCACGTCTTCTCCCGGACGGTGCACCACTGCAGGCCGCGGTCGATGACACCCTGTTCACACGGTCGGGGAAGAAGGTGTCCGGCGCTGCCCGGCAGCACGACGGCGCCGCGAAAGGGCCGCGCCCGGCCGGCTTCGGGAACTGCTGGGTCATCGCCGGCACCGTGGTGACCGTGCCGTTCCTGACCAGGCCGGTGTGCCTGCCGGTCCTGGCCCGCCTATGGCGCCCCAGGCACACCGCAAAGATCGCCCTGGCCCGCGAGATGACCGAACTGCTCGCCGCCCACTTCCCCGACCGCACCCTGCACACAGTCGGGGTGCCTGGGGACACCCACCGACCTCTCCCAGCTGCTGGACTGGCACCGAACCAAGGTCCGCCGCTACGGACGTATCGACACCGTTTTCCCGGCCGAACGGACCTGCCTGTGGTACGGCTCCCTCCACACCCAGCCCGTCAGAGCTGTCCCGGCCTGGAACAGCAACCGCGGACCCGGCACGAACCGGGACCGCGGCTACGGCGCCGCCCTGGTCTCGATCGATGATGATGAAGGCCGGAGGTTGCTGCAAAGCCCGACACCTGGAGCGGTGTTCCGGACTCCGCACTCTTGTCGATCTCGCGGGTCAGTCTTCGGAGGGACGCGGGGCGCGCAGTTGCGCCCGTTCCTTCAGCTCCTCCTCGTCGACCAGCGTGAGCATCGGCTGACCCGGCGCGCACAGCATGGTCACCACGAACTTGGTCGGTGCGTCCGACAGGGCGTTGCCGTCCTGGTAGTGGATCACGTCACCGCCTGGCTCCCAGAACGTCCCACCGGCCTCGACCACACGCTCCGGCTCACCCTCGAGCTCGAACCGGAGCGCGCCCTCCATCACGTAGCCGAACGACGGGCCCGAGTGGCGATGCGGAGGGAGCCCGGGGTGACCGGGAGGCCACTCGACGAGGATGGTCATTCCCGAACCACCTTCGGGAAAGAAGGGTGGAGTGACTTCCTGCAGCAACTTGACTTCGGGCGGCAAGGAGACTTCGTGGGCGCTCCCGTGCTCTGGGTTCTTCGAGGACATGTACCACACCTCCGTAAGCCTGCCCGGAATGAACGATCTTGCGTCGGCCACCGCATTCCGGACCGGTGTATCGACCCACTCGTTCGGCGGTGACCAAGTTCGCCGGCTCCCGGCTCACACTCGCTTCGCGATGAGGACAAGCAACAGCCCTCATCCGTGACACGCCGTGTGCCTTCTGCCTCGTCCAAACGGTCTCGACACCACCGTGCCTCCCGTCGGCGGCCGCCGCAATCCGGGAGCCAGCGGCGTCGAGACCGCATCGCGCCATGTCATCGGCGGGCATCCAGTGCCGCATCAGGCAGCGTCTGCCCTGTTGTGGTGTGACGCGCCGCTCGGGTGCTGGCGCGGGCGGTGCGTCACCACGTGAAGTCGGCCTGTGTGGGTGTCAGCTTTCTGTGGTGTGTGGTTGGGGCCATGTGGTCTGGGTGACGTGGTCGTGGAAGTCGGCTCGCAGGGTCAGCTCGCCGCCGAGGGCGGTGATGTAGGCGGCCATGGTGTCGATCTGCGGGGTGCTGGCTCCGTTTTCGATCTGGGCGATCCGGGCCTGGCTGACTCCCAGTTCCCGGGCCAGTGCCCGCTGGCTCATTCCTCGGCTTCGCCGGGCCTTTTTCAGGAAGGCCCCCCAGTGGGTGGTGGTCTTGTCAGGCGGTGTCGTGTCCGTGTGTTTGGCCGGGTGTGTGGTGTGGTCCATGGTGGCCGTTGTCCTTGTCAGTCGACGCTGCCGCGTGGGGCGATCCACTGGTGGGGTTGTCCGGTCACTTTGGCGATGGTTTCGAAATCCGCGTCGTAGTGCAGCAAGGTCAGTCCGCATAGTTCCGCGGTGGCGGCGGTCATCAGGTCGACCGCTCGGGGTCCCTGATGCCAGCTTGTGGCGACGAGGAGGTCCTGCACGTGCCGGGCCCGGGTGAGCGCACGGTCGGGTACGGGGGGCCATCCGAAGGCATCGTGGAGGTAGCGCTCCAGTACGGCCCACTCGCCGCGGCCGCCAGTGGCGCGGACCAGTTCCAGCTCGGTGATCTCGCACACGGTCACGCGGCCCTCGTCCAGGACGGTGGCCCAGTGTCGTTCCACGGCGGGGGTGCGGAACAGGCGGTTGCAGGCGCTGGTGTCGATCAGAAAGGACTCGCTCACGCCGGGCGGGCCTCGCCGAAGGCGCCGCCTTCACCCGCGAGCTCGCTCAGCCGCTGCCGGGCCGCGCGACGCTGGTAGATCGCACCGACCGCGATGTCCACCGCCTTGACCACGGTCTCGGCGTCATCCTCGGTGTGCAGGAGCTGCTTGGCCTCGGCGAGGCGCTCCTCGTTGATCTCAATGGTGATCTTGGCCGTCATGTCCTCCCTGAATGCCTAGGCGCCCTCACAACGATAATAAATCCCTTATCGCTGGTGTCGGCGCAGTTGTCGCGCGGTCGGTAGCGAGGCGCGGGAGAGAGAGGAGGAGGTGTCGGTGCGCTCGGCCCGCGCGGCCAAAGTCGCCGGACCGTGGTTCGCGTCACTCGAAGGAGGGGTGCGTCGCCCGACTGCGCCCGAGTGACGCCGACTGGCGCGTAGTGTGCGGGGTGCGTACTTCTTGGGCTTCATGTACTGCTGTAGGTCTCTGAACGGACCACTACAGAGTGGTGCGGATGGTTGCAAAGAGTGGTCACTGGGCTCCGGAGAACGGACCCTCACGCTCAGCAAGAGCAGGGACGAGAGCGCCACTCCCAAGAGAGAGTCCGGCGAGTGCTGGAAGTCGGCACGCAGCGAACTCAAGTTCAGCCTGACTTCGAACGACCGCCTCGCTGGAGTACCACCAGACCTCCTATGACCTGCAGCGACGCATTTCTGAACGGTACAGGACTCTGTCGTCCGATTCGTAGTGAGGCCCGATTCGATCAGCACCACCTGCGCGTTCCCTGCCAACGGTTCACCGGTCTCGCCAGGTCGACCGAATCGGGCGACAGAGTCGTACAGGATCGATTTGATACAGCCTGTCGGTGCGGTGACGGCGGGGTGACGGCGGGTGGTGATCCATCGGAGGTCGGCCTCGTGGTCCGGTCTTGACGATTTTCTGCCGACCGACGAGAGGTCCGCCGTTGGGTGCTCGGGTCCTCGCATGCCCGCGCGCCTGACCCTCCTCGCGCCCGGTGCCTCGGAATGCGCCGACGTTGTCTGCGCTTCACAGACAGCGCGGACGCCCAGGGAGGTCCGAAGACCCACGGGGAGGCCACCGGGAGGGCGGCAGCGCGAGGCAGGGCGGAGCCAGTGGGCACAGGTGCCGTTGACTGTTGGCGGAGGTGCACAAGCAGGTCGGCGTACTGGCCGGCGGGAGCCACTGAGCCGGCGGTTGTGGCGGATAGCCTGGACGGGCATTGGAATGGTGCGAACAGGCGGGCACCGGCCGGGATTTGCGGACGCGGCGGCCATGATCCTTGAGACGTGCGACCGAGGCCATGGAGACCGCTGAGCGGACCGGCTCCGCCGGCCTCGCCGCCAGCGCCGGGGATGCCTTCGTCGACTCCCTGACGCTGACCGGTCGCGTCGGCTTCTTCGTCCTGCTCGGAGCCGCCGTCGTCGTCACGGTTCTCGTCCCTCGCAACCTCGACATCACCAAGCCGTCCCACTGAACCTGCGTGCGTCCCGTCGGTGTGGGGCGCAAGACAGAGGTCGGGGGCCGTTCCAGAGCAGATGGAACGGCCCCCGACCTGTTTCCCTTACGACCGTCAGGAGGCAAAGGACCGCTCCAGCCGCGGAACCAGGTCCTGAAGATCCTGTTCCCAACAGCCCGCGGTGTGGCCGCCGTTGCACTGGGTGCCCCAGCTCGAACCGTCGCCGTAGTTGATGTAGTAGTAGGGCATGCCCAGAGCGTCCATGCGGGCCTTGACGTTTTTGGCCGCGCCCGCCACCCAGAACTCCATGTCGACAGGTGAGCCCCCGCCGTCGCCCGTGTAGATGGAGACCCCTATGCCGGCGAGCCGGTCCATGTGCTGGGACGGGTCGACCTGGTTCCACCGCCAGTCGACGTTGAGCACCGGGTAGGGCGAGCCGAACAGCGCATCACTGTCCACACCCGGCTTGAAGGCGGACTCGTTGGGGTCACAGTAGCCGGACGACGAGGCGCACATCGCGCCCAGCGCGTCGGTGACGGAGGCCACGACGGCCATCCGCAGGTCCATGGAGTTGGCCGACAGGTCGATGTCTCCCGACAGGGACGCGGTCTGGCTGAACAGGTCGGGGCGGACCTGGGCGTAGTGGAAGGCCCCGAACCCGCCCATGGAGACACCAGCGACGGCCCTGGCCTTCTTGGTGGCGATGGTCCGCAGGTTCGCGTCCACGAACGGAATCACCTGCTTGAGGTGGAAGTTCTCCCAGTTCTGGGCGCCGAGCACGGTGTTCTGGTTGAGCCAGTTGGCGTACCAGCTCCGGGCGCCGCCGTCCGGGATGACGGTGATCATCTCGTCCGACATGGACAGCGCCGGATAGCTCTGCTGGATCGGGTCGTCGGGTGCGCCGTGCAGGAAGTAGAGCACCGGGTAGCGCCGGTTCGGGTCGTCGTAGTAGCCGCTTGGCAGGATGATCTTGATGTGCTGCTCACCCGTGACCTCGGGAGTGGTCACGGTGAGATAGAAGTTGGTGGCACTTCCTGTCGTGGTGCCGACCTGGGTCAGGCCGAAGCCGTTCGCCATCGTTGGCGGAGCGGTGCTGTCAGCGGCCTGTGCCGTGCCCGCCGGCGTGGCCATCGCCACCGTGGCGACCGCCCAGGCCACCAGGATGCGCCACCAGTTCGCTCTGACTGTCACAGCGTTCCCCCTCGTGAGTCTCTTCTTGCCCGGCGCGAATACACATGCCGCTCTCAGTCCAGGACCTTGATCTCCAGTGCCGGTGAGGCCGCGATCTGTTCCTCGGTGAAGCGCTCGGTCACCCACTGGCCTGCCGAGAACACCTTGGTCTGATCGACGTAGTGCGGTGAGTTGGGGTTGGCCGATTGTGAGTAGGTCAGTACGGAGAGTGCCTGTGGCGGGCCGTCGGCGGTGAACCGCACCTGCTGGATGAAGCTGGAGCCGAAGACGATGTCGAGCTTGCCGTCGACCTGTCCCGGAGTGATCACGTTCAGCACGCCCAGTTCCCCTGGTGAGCCGTGGATCGGGATCTGCTCATCGTTGCGGGTGACCTTCTGGATGTCCGACAGCGGTGCGTTCAGCGGTATGCCTGTGTTGCGCAGGGCGAGAACCGCGCGGCCGAAGGCGTCGCGGACGGCGGAGCTGCCGGAGTCCAGCGAATTGGGCGTGTGGACCGGGTCGTTGGGGTCGAAGGGAACCCGCCACGGCAGTTTCTCGACGCCTTGTCCGCCGAGCGGGCGGGTCCAGTAGTTCGCGGACAGCCAGGAACCCCGGCTGTCCGGCCCTCCTTCGGCGGCCGGTGACCCGCTCGCCGCCGTCGTACCCATCACCGCCACCGCGGCGACGACCGCCATCGGCAGCCTCGCTCTGTGTCTCCTCCGCACCATCGAGCCATCCTTCCCTGCGGTACAGGTCTGCGTCCGAATGCGGCCACGCAAGACGACGGCCGACGACGTAGCGATACTGCTGCCGCCCCAGGCCCCTGGGCTCAGGGAAGTGCCGAGGTGTCCTGGGTGTCACTCCGGAGCGTTCCGGATGTCCTGCCCGCAGCTTTCGCCCCTAACGTGTCGACGGCGTCCGCCGGACCGGTCGGAAGCAGCACGCGGGTCTGTCCGCTGCGTTCGGACGCTTCGTCATGTTCTTGACCAGGAGGTCATGTTGAGCGCACAGCACCCCACCCGCAGGAACATCCTCAAGGCTGCCGGCGGGCTCTCCGCCGCGATGGCCATGGGCGCCGGGTTCGTCCTGGCCGGCTCCACGCCCGCCGCCGCGGTCGGCGACGGGTTCGGCCTGCGGATCGTGGACCGCAACGAGAGCGACCCCCGGATGTGGTACTACCGGTTCCAGACCGATGAGATCGGCTGGAACCCCGGCGTCAACGTGCTCCTGCCGGACGACTATCACGGGAGCGGTCGCACCTACCCGGTCCTGTACCTTTTCCACGGCGGCGGCACGGACCAGGACTTCATCACCTTCGACCGCGAGGGCGTCCGCGACTGGACCGCCGGCAAGCCCATCATCGTGGTCATGCCCGACGGCGGCCACGCGGGCTGGTACTCCAACCCCGTCAGCTCGAACGTCGGCCCGCGCAACTGGGAGACCTTCCACATCGCCCAGCTGCTGCCCTGGATCGAGGCCAACTTCCGTACCTACGCCGAGTACGACGGCCGGGCCGTGGCCGGGTTCTCGATGGGAGGCTTCGGCGCGCTGAAGTACGCCGCCAAGTACTACGGCCACTTCGCCTCGGTCAGCGCCCACTCGGGCCCCGCCAGCCTGCGCCGCGACAATGGCATGGTCGTCCACTGGGCCAACGTCAGCTCCGGCGCGCTCGACCTGGGCGGCGGCACGGTCTATGGCGCGCCCCTCTGGGACGAGGCCCGGGTGAATGCCGACAACCCGGTGCAGCGCATCGAGAGCTACCGCAACAAGCGGGTGTTCCTCGTCGCGGGCACCAGCCCCGACCCGGTCAACTGGTTCGACACGGCCAACGAGACCCACGTGCTCGCCGGGCAGCGCGAGTTCCGCTCCCTTCTCGACAACGCGGACATCCCGCACGAGTGGTACGAGCTGCCCGGTGGCCACTTCATTCGCCACGACATGATGCAGCGCGACATCGACGGCATCATCGACCGCCTCCGCAAGGCGTGACCGGCGCACCGAGCGCCGCGCACCTTTCCCAGCCACCCCGAGACGACCAAGGGGAGGAGCGTCTCGTGCTGATCGGACTCTCCCGACGCGCGCTGACCTGTGTCCTCGCGGCGACAGCCGCCCTCCTGCTGGCGCTGGTGAGCACGTCCCCGGCTGCCGCCCGCACCACCGACCTCCCGGCTGCCTGCCCGGCCGCCGGATTCGTGTCCCAGCACTTTCACAGCGGTCACAACGGCGTCGACATCGCCAATGACTACGGAACCCCGATCTACGCCGTCGCCGACGGCGAGGTGACCATCTCCGGTTACGCCAGCGGCTACGGCCAGTGGATCCGCATCCAGCACCCGGACGGGACGATCTCCGAGTACGGGCACATGTACCAGCGGGACGTCTTCGCCGGCGACCACGTGGTGGCCGGGCAGCAGATCGCCCTGATGGGATCCGAGGGCGAGTCGTCCGGCCCCCATCTCCACCTGCGGATCTGGGGCGACTCGTCCGCCACGTACGGCATCGACCCCGAGCCCTACCTCGCCGAGCGCGGCGTGGTACTGCCCTGCGTCCCGGGCAGTGGCCCGCGCCCCACTCCCTTGGTGTATCCGGCGGAGTCGGGGCGTGTGGTGTCGGCGCGGTCGGCGGACGGTCGGCTTGAGGTGTTCGCCGCCGGTGCCGACGGGGTGCATCACGCCTGGCAGGCCGAAGCGAACGGCTCCTGGTCGGCGTGGGAGGCACTCGGAGGCCCGGGCGGCGCGGAGTTGGCGATCGCGCCGAACGCGGACGGACGTCTGGAGCTGTTCGCGATCAACGGGAATGTCTTCCAGCACCGGTACCAGCTGTCTGCTTCGGGTGGCTGGTCGGGCTGGGAGGGCTTCGGCGGGGGCGGTCGTGATGTGACGGCCGGTGTGAATGCCGACGGCCGGATCGAGGTGTTCGCGTCAGGGCCGGTCGGGTTGTTTCACAAGTACCAGGCCGCTCCGAACAGTGGCTGGTCGGACTGGGAGCCCACAGGCGGTGGCCCGGCTGACAGCCGTGTGGAGATGGAGAAGTCTCCGGACGGTCGTCTGGAGGTGTTCGCCCTGAACGGGAACACCTTCCAGCACCAATACCAGACCTCGCCGAACGGCGGCTGGTCGGCGTGGGAGAACTTCGGCGGCGGGGGGCACGATCTGACCGTGGACCACAACCAGGACGGGCGTCTGGAGGTCTTCGCCTCCGGTCCTGTGGGAGTGTTTCACAAGTATCAGACCAGCCCGACGGGTTGGTCGGAATGGGAGCCCACGGGTGGCCCCGCCGACTCTCAGCTCAGCAGCGAGCGTTCGCCCGACGGCCGGGTCGAGGTGTTCGCCATCAACGGCAGCGTGGCCCAGCATCTCTGGCAGACCGGGGTGAACGCCCCGTACGGACAGTGGGAGTCCTTCGGTACCGGCGGCACGGAGGTTGCCGCCACGGCGAACGCCGACGGCCGCATCGAGGTCTTCGGCGCCAGCGGCGCCGGCGTCCACCACAAGTGGCAGACCGGCTTCTCGACCTGGTCGGACTGGACGTGGCTGAACAACACCGCGGGTCCTGCCGTCAACTGAGGAGACATCAGGTGGAAAGACAACAGGTGCATACCGTGCGGCGGGCCCGAAGAGCGCCCCACCGCGTCATGCTGTCGACGCTGGTCTCGTTGCTGCTCGCGGCGGGGGTCGTCGTCGGCGCCTCGCCGGCCTACGCCGCTCCGAGCGACCTGTGCGCCGAGGTCGGCTACAACGCGGGCTTCCGCGGCGACGGCCTGGTGACCGCCGTCGCCGTTGCCCTCGCGGAGTCCAGCTGCGACCCTTCGGCGACCAACGTTCAGAACAACACACCCCCGTCTCGGGACCGCGGCCTGTGGCAGATCAACGACTACTGGCACCCCGAGGTCGACGACGCCTGCGCCTACGACGCCCAGTGCAACGCCAACGCCGCCTTCGAAATCTCCTCCGGCGGTACGAACTGGCAGCCCTGGTCCACCTACAACGCGGGCGCGCATTGGCGGCACATGGATGAGGCGCAGGCCGCAGTGGACCGGCTCGGCCACCACGAGCCCGGCCCCGGACCGCTGGTGTATCCGGCGGAGTCGGGGCGTGTGGTGTCGGCGCGGTCGGCGGACGGCCGTCTCGAGGTCTTCGTGGCCGGGGCCGGTGGTGTCCACCACGCGTGGCAGACGAGTGTCAACGGTGGCTGGTCCGAGTGGGAGTCCCTGGGCGGTCCGGGCGGCGCGGAGCTGGCGATCGGTCCGAACGTGGACGGGCGCCTTGAGGTCTTCGCCATCAACGGTGACGTTTTCCAGCACCGCTATCAGCTCTCCTCCTCGGGTGGATGGTCGGGCTGGGAGAACTTCGGGGGAGGTGGCAAGGACATCGCTGTCGGGGCGAACGGCGACGGCCGTCTGGAAGTCTTTGCGTCCGGCCCGGTCGGGGTGTTCCACAAGTATCAGACGGCTGCCAACAGCGGTTGGTCGGACTGGGAGTCGGCGGGCGGTGGTCCGGTGAACAGCCGGCTTGAGATGGAGAAGTCTGCGGACGGACGCCTTGAAGTGTTCGCGCTCAACGGTGATGTCTTCCAGCACCAGTACCAGACGGCGGTGAACGGCGGCTGGTCGGCGTGGGAGAACTTCGGTGGCGGGGGGCACGATCTGACCGTGGACCACAACCAGGATGGACGCTTGGAGGTCTTTGCTTCCGGTCCTGCGGGTGTGTTCCACAAGTACCAGAGTGATCCGGCGAGTTGGTCGGACTGGGAGTCCACGGGCGGTCCTGCCGAGTCCCAGCTCAGCAGCGAGCGTTCGCCCGACGGCCGGGTCGAGGTGTTCGCCATCAATGGCAGCGTGGCCCAGCATCTCTGGCAGACCGGGGTGAACGCCCCGTACGGACAGTGGGAGTCCTTCGGTACCGGCGGCACGGAGGTCACTGCCACGGCGAACGCCGACGGCCGCATCGAGGTCTTCGGCGCCAGCGGTGCCGGCGTGTATCACAAGTGGCAGACGGGTTTCGCGTCCTGGTCCGACTGGATCTGGGTCAACAACACCGCAGGCCCCGCAGTCAACTGATCCCTCGACCCGTGAACGCCCCGCGGCCGGCGGAGCCCGTACGGTTCGGCCGGCCGCGGGGCCCGGCTGGAGAGACTCATGCTCCCGATCAGCAGACGGAATCTGTTGCGCGCCGCCGCGGCGAGCGCGCTGCCACTGATGGGCGCCGGCCGCGCCGAGGCCTCGGACGTCCCGCCCCACCGGTGGATCGGCTCGGGCCCCTTCACCTACGTCCATGACCCGTCCACCCTCGCCGGGCCCCGCTACCTCAACGACCACACGCTCGTCCAAGTCCAGGACCGCTGGCACCTGTTCAGTATCGTCGGCGCGAGCGCGCCGCGCGGCGAGTCACCGGACAGCGCGGCGGAGATCGCCTTCACCCACGCCTCCGCCCCGACGCCGTACGGGCCGTGGACCGCGCACGTCGACGCCCTCACCGTCGACCTCTCCTATTTCGGTGAGGAACACCTATGGGCGCCGCACGTCGTCGAGGCGGGCGGCAGATACTGGATGTTCTACGCTGCCGGTGGCGAAGCCGGTGCCGCGATCAACCTCGCCACCTCCACCGACCTGTTCACCTGGACCCGGGAGCCGTCCGGCCCGCTGTTCCGAGGCCTCGCCGCACGCGACCCGATGGTGGTGCGGATCGGCGGCGAGTGGGTCATGTACTACACCGAACTCTCGAAACCGGGTGGCCGCCACGTCGTCGCCCACCGCCGCTCCGATGACCTGCTGCACTGGAGCGAGCCGGGGATCGTGTTCACCGACGCGAGCACCGACACGACGGTCTCCGTGACCGAGTCGCCGTTCGTCGTCGAACGGGACGACTGGTATTACCTGTTCATCGGTCCGCGGGGCGGCTACGAGGGCACGGATGTGCTGGCGTCCCGGGACCCGTTCCACTTCGACCTCGACGGGTACGCGGGACACGTACCCGGTCACGCTGTCGAGGTGGTCGCCGACGGTGGGAACTGGTACGTGAGCGCCGCGGGCTGGTTCCGGCAAGGGCTGTACATGGCGCCCCTGCACTGGCGTGACACACCGGTGCCGTGGCAGAGCCCCGACAACCCGGTGGCCGGCCTCGACGCCGACGGCCGGCTCACGGTGTTCGCGCTCGACGCCGGGGACCGGTCGATGCTGCGCCGCGTCCAGCTCGACCCGAACACCGACACCTGGTCGGCGTGGGAGGTCTTCGGCGGCCCGGCCGGGGCAGTCCCCACGCTCGGCCGCAACACGAACGGCGGGCTGGAGGTGTTCTCGCTCGCCCCGGGCGGCGCCAACCTGCACCACCGGGTGCAGCGGCCGGACGGAGGCTGGCACGACTGGGAGGAGTTCGGCGGCCCGGCTGGTGCCGCCCCCGCCGTCGCCCGTGACGCGAGTGGCCGGCTGGAGGTCCTCGCGCTGAGCCCCGGTGGTGCCTCCGTCGCCCGCCGACGCCAGGGGGCGCCGGGATCGCTCGCCTGGGAACCCTGGGAACCGGGATTCGGCGGAGCCGCGGGTGCGCCCCCCGTCGTCGCGGCCAACGCCGACGGCCGGTTGGAGGCGTTCGCCCTCTCGCCCGGCGGTTCCGGGATCTACCACCGCTGGCAGGAGGCGCCGGGCGGCCCCTGGACCGCCGCGTGGCACCCGTTCGGGACCGCGGCGGGCGCCGCGCCAAGGGTGGCGCGGGACGGCAGCGGCCGGCTCACTGTCACCGCGATCGGGCCGTCCGGTGTGGGGACGTTCCACCGTCGGCAGTCCGTGCCCAGCGGCGGCTGGGATGACTGGCTGCCGCTGTTCGGCTGGAGCGCCGCCGCGCCGACTCTCGCCGTCAACGCCGACGGCCGCCTGGAGGCCTTCTCCCTGACGCCCGGCGGGGCACGGCTCAGTCACCGCCGGCAGGTCGCCCCGGGCGGCGGCTGGGACTCCGGCGCGGAGTTCGGGGAACCCGGCATCCGTCTCGCCGCCACGCCCGCGGCCGCGATCGACCCCGCCGGGCGGACCCATGTCTTCGCCGTCACCACCGAGGGCCGGATACGCCGGCGGGTCCAGGTCAGGCCGAGCGGCGGGTGGGGACCGTGGGCGACATTCGGCGATCGCCCGGTCGCACCGGTCGTGTCGGGCAGTCCCGCCCCCTGAGCAGGGGCCGGATCTCGCCACCCGGTGAGGGCGAATACGGGCTGCGAACCCACCGGAAGGCATGCCTCCCCGGCCGTGTGCGGTGCCCTTCCCCACACTGCGGCGAGTAGTGGAGACGTCCGCGGCCGACAGGTCGACGTGTGCACGCCCGGTCTCGGGGAGGCCGTTCACCGAAGGGGCTGGTTCGACAGAGGCTGGAAAACCGTTTTAAAACATAGCTCTTGACGTGAAATTCGAGTGCATTGGGTCACAGGAGGAACGCCTGGCCCGCCCCACGGGCAACCGGTCCCGGGGCCACGGGATTCGGGAGCCTCCGCCCGCCTGCGGCGGCCCCGGCCGAAGTGGCCGAAGCCCGCCGGTTCACCCCCCTGACGGCTGGGTATCGTTGCGCCCGTCCGACATTCCAGGACACGCGGAACCGGGGGGTGAGCGGTGAGCGGCGTAGTCGTCCATCTGCCGCAGGGGAGCGGCGCCGACGGCGGTGAACCGGTGACGTTGCGGCTGGGCCCCGGCGAGGTCGCGCGGTTCGGGCGCGGTTCTCCCACGACCCCGGTCGAACTCCGCCTGGACGACGACGCGGTGTCCCGGCTGGCGGGCGAGATCCGTGTGACCGACGATCACTGGCAACTGACGAACCACAGCACCAGCCACAGCTATCTGGTGGAGAACCCGGAGGGAGCGGGCGAGTACCTGAGGGTTCAGCCGCGCAGGGTCGGCGCCCCCATTCCCTTCGAGTTCTCGCGCGTAGTGCTGCCCACCCGCAGTCAGGTGCCGGTCGTCTTCCAGGTGTTCGCGCCCGACCATGTCTATCTGGACCCGGACGCCACGGGCGTGCTGTGGGGGAGCCGCACCGTCATGGCGTACTCCCTCGACGAGACGGCCACGTACTTCCTCGTCCTGGTCGCCCTGTGCGAGCCGCGCCTGCGCGACCAGTCACGGGTCGCGGTTCCCACCACGCCCCAGATCGTGGAACGTCTCAACGGACACACCACCTCAGGTGCCCTGACAGCGCGGGCGATCAGCTCCCACATCGACTACCTCGCCGAGCAGAAGCTGCGCATCGGCCCACCGGACGTGCACGACCCCGGCAAGGGCGACCGCCGCAACGGCAAGCGGGAGGAGATCGTCGGGCTCGCGCTCCGCTTCGGGCTCGTACGGGAGGAGCACCTCGCGTTGCTGCCACCGCCGACGGGCGCGGCCGGGCGGGAGCGGCAGCCGGCGCGATGACACCACTGCACGGCCCAGGCGGCACCACGGGAGAGCCCGCGGACCTCCTGCCGAGCGGCTACCGCGCGGGGGAGTGGGCGGTCAGCGAACTGATCGGCGTCGGCGGCTGGTCCACGGTCTACGCCGCCCGGCCATCCGGTCGCACCGGGGGACCGGCCCGGCCCGCCGAGGTCGCGCTCAAGGTCATGCCGACCGCCGGACTCGCGCCCCGCCAGGCACGCCGGATCGTGGAGTCCGCACACCGTGAGGTCGAGCTCGGCCGCAGGACGGGGCACCCGCGCCTGATCGGTCTCATCGAGTCGTTCGTCCTCAGAGCGCCGGACCGGCCGTCGCTGGACGGCGCGATCGTCCTCGTGATGGAACGGGCCGCGCGCAGCCTGCGCGAACTCCTCGACGCCGGGGTGCCCGAGGCGGATCGCGGTCGGCTGATCGAGGGCATCTGCGAGGGACTCGCCCATCTCCACCGCTCGGGCTGGGTGCACGCCGACCTCAAACCCGAGAACGTACTGCTCGGCCGGGACGGCTCGGTGAAACTCTCGGACTTCGGTCTCGCCACCGAACTGACCGGCACGCACGGCTACGCGCCGCCCCTGGGCACCCTCGACTATCTGCCGCCCGAGCGCTGGAAGGCCCCTCTCGGCGCACTGGGTGTGCAGGTCCGGCCGAGCGCCGACATCTGGGCCCTGGGCATCGTCATCCACGAGGTGTTCGCCTCCGGCACCTCACCCTTCGCCGGTGCCACGCCCGTAGCGCGCGGCGCCGCCGTCCAGGAGTACGGCGAGGGCCGTGCCCCGCTGCGCATGGACCATGCCGTCCCGCCGTTCTGGCGCGACCTGGCCGCGGACTGTCTGGCCCCGACGCACGAGGCACGCGCCGAGCACACAGCCGACAGCCTGCTCGGCCGCATCGCCGCCGGGCAGCCGACGCGGCGCTCCAGGGGCGCACGGCCGCACGGCCGGGCCCGCACGGCCCTGCTCGCCGTCGCCCTGTGCGCCACCGCGGGCGCGACGCTCTCGGGCGAAGCCCCTCGGAAGGAAGCCTTCCGGCCCACCGGCGAACTCACCGTGTTCAACGCCGAACGACGCTGTCAGGACCGGACCGACCGAGACCTGCATTGCAGTCTGGGGTTGGCGATCGACCCGACGCGCCCGTACACCCCCGGCAACGTCGTCCCGACCCGGGTGTGGCACGGCGACGTCCTCACCGCCGAATGCCAACTGCCGCACGGCCTGCCCATCGTCGACGAGGACGACCTGCGGTCCACCCGATGGTTCCGGGTGCGGCTCCCGAGCGGCTCGGCACCCGCCGGCTGGCTCCCCGCCGTACGCACCAAGGACCGGCCGCCGCTTCCGAATTGCCCGTACCCCACGGCCCCCTGACACCTGGCTCATGGCATCGAGCGCGCCCGTGTGTCAGAACCTGAACCCCGGCCGGCAGGGCGCCGGACTGCTTGTCGCGTACCCTGCACCTCCTTGTATTTGATGCGCCCGTCTGCTTCATGGTCTTGATGGCCTTGTCGAGGGAGACGTGGTGTCGGCCGTCGCCGCGCAGGGCCATGCGGGCGGCGGTGACGGCTTTGACGGCGGCCATGCCGTTGCGTTCGATGCAGGGGATCTGGACGAGGCCGCCAACGGGGTCGCAGGTGAGGCCGAGGTTGTGTTCGATGCCGATCTCTGCGGCGTTCTCCACTTTCTCGGGTGTGCCGCGGAGGACTTCGGCCAGACCGGTGGCGGCCATGGAGCAGGCGGAGCCGACTTCGCCCTGGCAGCCGACGTCGGCGCCGGAGATGGAGGCGTTCTCCTTGAACAGGATGCCGATGGCGCCGGCGGTGAGCAGGAAGCGGATGATGCCGTCGTCGTCCGCGCCGGGGATGAAGTCGCGGTAGTAGTGCAGGACGGCCGGGATGATGCCGGCGGCGCCGTTGGTCGGCGCGGTCACCACGCGGCGGCCGGAGGCGTTCTCCTCGTTGACCGCCATCGCGTACAACGTCACCCATTCCATGGCGTGCCACCGCGGATCGCCCTGGGCGCGCAGGAGCCGGGCGGAGGACGCGGCGCGGCGGCGGACCTTGAGCCCGTCACGCAGGATGCCCTCTCGCCCCAGGCCGGCCTCGACGCACTCCCGCATCACGGCCCAGATCCCCAGACCGGCTCCTACGACCGGCCGCGCCGTGCGGGATGGCCCTCGTGACCAGCGACGGCCCGGCCGCCGAGTCCGAGGCGGTGCGCATGGTCCGCGAGGCCGAGGCCCGCCGCAGTCGGTGGGCCTCGGAGATCGGTTCCCGCGGCGAGCAGGAGAAGTCCGGCGCGGTCGGCTGACGGGGGACCGACGACGGACGAGGCACCGACCATCTGCTTGACACAGGACGCCTTACGCTGATGAGCGGACGTGTGGCGTTTCGTTGATCATGTGTCGGATGTGGCGCTGTCGCTGTCTCCGGGTGGGTCGGTAGCCACAGCGCCGATACCGGCCGCTGTTTTGATGAATTGTCCAGTGTCAGGCGACTGTTACTCCACCTTCGGTGGAGTCGGTGGAGCGGCTGAGTTTCCTCCAGGCGTCGAAGTCGTCCTGGACGCGTTGGCGCCCGGCGGTGACCAGGCGTAGCGCGTCCGAGCCGAGCAGGATATGCACGGGAGGCTTCTCCGCGTCCAGGAGGGTGAGGATGGCGTCGCCCGCGCGATCGGGGTCACCGATGCCCTGACCCGCGAGGGCCTGGCGGCGGGTCCGGATCGGGTCGAACAGTGCGTCGTAGTCGGCGATGCTGCGTGGTGCGCGGACCAGTGACCTACCTGCCCAGTCGGTTTTGAACGCGCCGGGAGCTACGGCGGTGACCCGCACGCCGAACTGGGTGACCTCTTGGGCGAGGGTGTCGGTGATGCCTTCCAGGGCGTGTTTGCTGCCTTCGTAGAACGCCAGTCCGGGGAAGGTGGTGTGCCCGCCCATCGAGGTGATGACGAAGATGTGGCCGTCGCGCCGTTCCCGCATGCCGGGTAGGACCGCTTTCACGGTCGCTACCGTGCCGAATACGTTGACCTCGAACTGGCGGCGCAGATCGGCCATCGACGACTCTTCGAAGGTGCCTTCGAGCCCGTAGCCGGCGTTGGCCACGAGCACTTCGATCGGGCCCAGTTCCGCTTCGGCGGCCCGCACCGTGGGGTCGATCCGGTCCGCGTCGGACAGGTCGAGGATGAAGGCCCGGGCGCGGTCGGGGTCCAGTGCCTGGAAGGCGGCCGCGTGCTGCTCGGTGCGCACGGTGCCCGCGACCCGGTGCCCGGCCGCCAGGGCTCGTCGGGCGATGGCCAGTCCGAGGCCGGTGCTGACGCCGGTGATCAGGAATGTCTTGCTCACTACAGGTGTCCTTTCGTGGATGAGTGTCAGGCCGCGGGGCGTGCGTGGGCACGGCGGCATCGACCCCGCGGGTATGGCGGGGTCGTGTCTGGGTGGTGTTGGCGCTGGATCGCCCGGTTCGGGCGGTGGTCAGGACTCGGCGGCGGTGTCCCGGGTAGTCGCGGTGGCGGGTTCGCTGCCCCAGCTGGCCAGCAGTCGCAGGCGCTCCTGAGATGGCGAGCCGGACGGCGCGCAGTAGACGACGAGCGATTGGCCCGGGTCGGCGGCCGAGGTGAAGATCTCGTACTGCAGTTCCAGGTCACCGGTGACAGGGTGGTGGAGGCGTTTGAGGCCGGTGCTGCGTTCCTGGACGCGGTGTTCTGACCACCACGCCGGGAACTCGGGTGAGCGCATCATCAGCTCACCGATCAGGTTGGCGATGCGCTGGTTTCGCGGCTGGGCGGCGGCGGCCAGCCGCAACCCATGCACGTAGTCTCGGGCGACGCGTTCCCAGTCGCACCACACCAGGCGAGCACGCGGATCCAGCAGAGTCCAGCGCGCCATGCTGCGTTCCCGGCGCGGCAGCTCGGCCACATCGGGAAACAGCAACGCCCACAACGTGTTCCCGCCGACGACAGTGAGGTTCCGGTCGCTGACAAAAGCAGAAGCCAGATCCATCGACTCCAGCACCTGTCGCAGCGCCGGCCGTAGCCGTGACGAGTGCTCGGCCCGGTCCTTGTGCCCGGCTGTGGTGCCCGCGAGGGCGAACAGATGCCGCCGCTCGATGTCATCGAACCGCAGCGCGTCGCAGAGGGCATGCAGTACCTGTTCGGACGGCTGCCGGGCGCGGCCTTGTTCCAGACGGGTGTAGTACTCGGTACTCACCCCGGCCAGCTGCGCGACCTCACCGCGCCGCAGACCGGCGACCCGGCGACCGGCGCCGAACTCGACCGGCAGACCGATCTCATCCGGCGTGAGTCCAGCACGGCGGGCCCGCAGGAAGTCGCCCAAGTCGTTATTGCCCATGCCCTAAGTCTGCTGTTCACCCAGCCGATCACCAAGGGCATAGCTGGCCCTGCCAGTACTACACACCAGGTCGTGCGAGGCCGCGAGACTCGGCAAGGTCCGCTGAGAGCGGGCATAGGTTAGCCAAGCCTATTGCGTCCTCACCGGGGGCGCCGAGACTGCCGCTGTGGGCGAGTCCGAGGCGCTCCCTCGGGATGACTTCGAGGTCGTCAACTCCGCGCTCAGCGACAACTGCCAGGTGGCCGAAGGACTGCGGTGCACGAAGTGCGGCGCTATCACTACCCAGGCCGGACACGAGGGGCGGGGATGGACACTGGCCCGCCTCGACCTCATGGCCGACCGTCACCGGTGCTCACCTCGGGTCGGCGACGCGGACGACTCCGCCGACTCCACGCTGAATGAGATCCAGGACTGCACGTGCGTGGAGTTCTGCGACGAGGACCCGAAGACGGCTTGCGGTCTCTCGGGCCGTCGGCACGTTTACCCGGCCAGCCAGGGCGCAGGCTTCGGGCCGTGCCCCGTCCACCCGGACGCCCCTGGTGATGTCTGATCGGCAGCCGTCAACCCGTACGCATGGCCCTATGATTCGGGGACTCGCGTACGGGTTCCCGTCCCCTGGCGCCCAGGATTCCTGGAACCCGCGCGCCTTCCCGTGCTGAGCGGATGAAGCGTTCTGCGTGTGGGTTGCAGTTGGGGCTGCGTGGAGGGACCTTGGCCACGGTGATGTCCTCACTGGCGAACACGGCGTCGAAGGTGGCGGTGAACTTCGCGTCCCGGTCGCGGATGATGTGAGTGAATTCGGCGGCCCGATCGCCGAGTTGCCACAGAAACTGCCGGGCCTGCTGAGTGGCCCATGCGGCGGTGGGGTGGTCGGTGACTCCGAGGATGTGGACGGTGCGGGTGCGCACCTCCACGATGAATAGCGACGGTGCCAGGCCAGCAGCGTGCCCGGGGTGACCAGCCGATGACGACGCAAGGCGCACGGCAACTGCCGTGCGAGAGCGGAGAGCACGGCGCGATCGGCCCACGAGAGCCGGGGCCGCTCGACCTGCCGGCGACCCACGGCGACCTCGTGACGAAGCACGAGGATTTCAGCGTTGTTCACGGTGGACGAACGTCCCAGCAGGAGGAGGCATGCCAGCAGGCGGCAGAAGATCAGGTAGAGCAGTCGCAGACCCACGATCAGCGATCACGCCTATATTCGGGCCATCACAAAGCCCCTGGTCAGCCGTCATACGGCAGTAATGACACCCTTCACGGGTGCCCGGCCCGGAGGGGGTCCGTTCGTCGGTGTGTCGGTCCAGGCAGTGGTGTCGATCGTGATCTTGCTGGTGGTGCCTGTGACTGTGGGGCTGATCGATATCGGATCGCATGAGACGGATGCGAGCTGGCACGCTGCCCCCATGGATCATGCGGAAGTGCTACTCATCGGCGGACGAGCTGGAGTCGGCAAGACGACGGTGGGATGGGAGGTTTCGGCGTTGCTGCGGGCTGCGGCGGTTTCTCACGCCGTCATCGATGGCGACTTCATGGGACAGGTGCATCCGGCCCCGGAGGGGGACCCTCACCGTTCGGAGATCACCGAGAACAATCTGACCGCCGTGTGGGCCAACTTCGCCCGGCGCGGCTACCACCGACTGATCTACACGAACACTCTCAGCGTGCTGCCCGAGACGACCGGCATGTTCCAGCGGGCCATGGGGACGGGGGTGCGGATCGTGCGGGTCCTTCTCACCGCCTCCGATGCCACCGCCCTCGAGCGGCTGGTGCGCCGGGAACTCGGCTCGGAGCTGGAGCAGGAGCTGGAAGGCAGTGCCCGCAAGGCGCGGTTGTTGGACCAGCGCCTCCCCGCGGATGCGGTGCGGGTGGAGACGGACGGGAGAGCTGTCATGGACATTGCGCGCGAGGTGGTGGCCGCCACCGGCTGGTCTGGACAGCACTCCGCGACCAGGCCGTGATCGAGGTCCAGCAGAGCATGCACGATCTCCGCCTCGCCGTCGGCGACGCGGAGGAAGAGTAAGAGGAGGTCAGCCGTCGGCCAGCGCCGGTTTCCTTGGCCAGCTGGGGGTGGCGCCTTTCTGGGGCGGCTGACCGGCTTGATGGTGAGGTTGAGGTGCTGTTTCGCCCAGTCGACCAGCTTGCCGGCGTAGGCGGAACAGGACTTCCTTCGCTGCGGCAGAGTCGTGCAGGTCGTGTGCCGTTCGAAAAGTCATCGCTGCATGTCATGCCGCGTATCTGCACTCGTTGATGAGGCCGCCGAGGATCCGGGTGCGCAGGGCCTCGTTGAGCAGTCCGCCGAGTACCTGGCGGCGCCTGACCCCGGCAGAGGACAGGGGGATGACGTTCGGGTCGTCGTCGGGTGCTCGTAGGCCGAGGCTGCGGTGGGCCCGTCCCGCGTTGTAGTGCTCCGCGTACGTGGTGAGGACCGTGCGCAGGTGTCGTCCGCCGGTGATGGACGAGCCGGGCCTTGGCCAGCACGCGGTCGATTGGTGAGTTACCCATCACGGCTTCCTTCCTGCTCGTCCAGGCCGAGTATTTGCCGGAGGCGCCGCCTGGCGTGACGCGCGGTGGATCGGACGCCGGCGGGGCTGATGCCGAGGATCCGCGCGGTGGTGGCGGCGTCGTATCCGAGGCTGTAGCGCAGCACGATGACGTCCCGCTGCCGGTCGGGGAGTTCGCTGATCGCCCCGTAAACGAGCAGCGAGGTCTCCAGTTCGCCGATCGGGTCCTCCGTTGCGCAGGTCGTGGGTCTCAAACGCGGCGACGTCGGCGACCACGGGCCGGCAGTCGCGGCGACGGGCCAGATCGATGGTGCGGTTCTTGACCACTCTCCACGCGTACGCCTCGGGCGTCGGCTGGGACAGCACGGTCGGACAGGACAGAGCGAGTTGCTCAAAAGCCTGGTCGACAGCCTCCTCGGCGTCCGCATTCGACCCGAGGTGTATCTCGGCCCAGCGCACGTACGCCTCACGGTAGAGCTGGTGAAACGCCCGGAAGTCCACGGGGAGAGCGGCTGCACCGGCCACCCCCGGGCGGACGGCTCAGATGCTCCTCCGGCGTCACCGGCTCCCCTCCCGCTGATCCAGCGCCACACAACGTGCGGCAGTCGGCGCGGGCCCATCTCTGCCGCCCGGGTGTCGGTCCTCCGCCACGTATGAGGGCGGCCAGGTGCTTGGCCTCCAGGTGCCGGATACATGGCTCGCATGCGTGCAGGGGGTGTCGATGCCCTGCTCGTCGGCGAAGGCGGCCATTTCGACGGCCGCCCGGTAACGGCTGCATCCCACCGTCCAGGTCATCCTGGCCGTCGTGTTGACCTTTCTCCAAGCTCACCGAGTGCGTGACCTGCACGGACGTAATATCCGGCACCTACACCGCCCGCTCCAGCGCCCCGCGCAGCTCCGCCGCGCTCGCACAGCCGATCTCGGGGTGCTCCCGCAGCGCCGTGTCGATGACCTCCGCGAGGCGTCGTGGGATGGCAGGGTCGCGGCGGCGGATCGGGATCGCCGGCTCCTGCAGGACGACCTGCCAGGGGTCCTTGGCGCGCGGGAACTCGCGCGGGGTCCTTCCGGTCAGCGTGTGGTAGAGGCAGGCGGCAAATGCCCAGACGTCCACGGCGGGGGTGGCCTTGCGGAAGTTGATGACCTGTTGGCGCGGCATGAACATCGGTTTGCCCGCTGTGGTGCCGGTGCGTGTCAGCCCGCTCAGGCCCGCCTGGTCAAAGGCCTTTCCGATGCCGAAGTCCGCGATCTTCGCCGTCGTCGAGCCGTCGGTTTCCCGGTGCAGCAGGATGTTGGAGGGGCTCAGGTCGCGGTGGACGACGCCCTGCCCGTGCGCGTGTTCCAGGCCCTTGAGCGCCTGCACCGCGATGGGCACCGCTTCCTCGACCGGGAGTCGCCCGCCGCGTTCGGCGACCAGCCGGTCCAGGCTGCCGCCGGTGCAGAACTCGGTTGTCAGATAGAACGTTCCGTTCGCGAAGCCCGCGTCGTGCAGCGCGACGACGTGCGGATGCTTCATTGCCCGGGTGAGCGCCACCTCGCGCAGGAACCGGGCGCGCGCCGTCTCGCTCGCCGCCACCTTCGGCAGCATCACCTTCAGCGCCACCTCGACGCCGGTGGCCTCGTGCCGGGCCAGGTACACCGCGCCCATGCCGCCACGGCCGAGCTCCCGGATCACCGAGTAGCCGCGGATGGCCATGAGGTCGGCGCGGCCGCCGTGCGCCAGCTCGAGCAGCAGCTTGAGCACGGCGTCGGGCCGGGCCTGACAGGCGGCGCACAACAACTCGCCGGGGCGGCCGCCCGCCTCGTCGCCCAGCTCGCGCTCGCACTTGGCGCAGCGCGCGAGCCTCAGCGTGGCGACCTGCGGCCGCGTGATGTCGACGCGGAACACAGTGTCACCGAGGCGGATCCGGTCGCCGTCCTTGAGGTCGTGCTCGGGGTAGGAATCCGCGACGGCCTCCTCGGGGGTGAGGCCGCGGCGCCGCTGGCCGATCTTCTCGCCGTTGACGTATGTGCCGTTGAGGCTGCCGAAGTCGCGGATGCGGATGTCCGGCGGGTTGATGTCGAGCAGGCAGTGGTGGCGGGAGACGGTCTTGTGGTCGGAGTCGTCGGGTAGTTGAGGCGAACAGTCGGTGGAGCGGCCGAGGACGCAGGTGGTGCGCTCCTCGAAGACGTACGCGCCGGGCTTGACCCGGCCCTCGACGAGGGTGAGCGTGATGGTGGCCGAGGGCGTCACAGAGGATCGTCTCCTTGTGTGTGAGGGGAGGGCTTCGGGGGACGAGACGGTGAACGTGAGCGTGCCGTCCGCGGCGTCGGACCGTACGCATCCCGTTCCGCTCAGTCGGCCGCCAGCTCCCAGTCGAGGTCCCAGAGCCGGATGCCGTCGTCTCCTGCCGAGACCAGATTGCGCAGGTCGGGGGTGAGTTCGAGGTGCCGGATGCGTTGTTGGTGCCCTTCGAGCACGTGCAGGCATCGGCCGGTGGCGACCTCCCACATCCGTACGGATCTGTCGTGGCCGGCCGAGAAGGCGAACCGGGCGTCGGGTGTGAACCGCACGGCGGAGACCCAGCCCTCGTGTCCCGCGAACTCGCGTACGGACTGCCCGGCTCCGGCATCCCACAGCCGGATCGGTTCGTCCTTGGCGCCCGAAGACATGACCTGGTGTGTGGACATGGCCAGGCGGCCGTCGGCGCTCAGACACGCCGACAGGATCGGTTCCCGGGGGCCGGTCCAGGTCCGCAGGCAGGCTCCGGTGTCGAGATCCCGTAGCCGGACAACGCCGTTGGAGTCGCCGACCGCCGCGAGCCGCCCGTCCGCGGACGTGGAGATCACGTTGACCGGGCCGTTCCGGGGGATCGTCGCGACGCAGCGGTCGTCGTCCAGGTCCCATCGGCGCAGGACACCGTCGCCGCTGCCGAACCAGGCGTACCTTCCGTCGCCGGTGAACCTGATGGTCCTCCTCATGTCCCAGTCCGGAGTCAGCCGACGGCACTCGCCGTCTGCCAGTCGCCGCCGAATGATCGCGAGTGGCTTGGTGCCCTCGCACAGGACGTACCGGCCGTCGTCGCTCAACGCCACGCCACCCACCCTGCCCTGGTGATCGTCGAGGACGCGCGTGCACGCGCCGCTGTCCAGATCCCAGATCCGTACGGTGCCGTCGCTCTGCCCGCTGACGGCGAGCCGGACATCCGCGGCGACACCGATCGCCGTGATGGCGCCGAAGGAGAGGTGGCCGGCGTCCAGTGGCCGCGACCAGGCGGAGCGCAGCCGTACGTGGCGCGCCGAGCGGCCCAGTTCGTGCCAGGCGGCCAGGACCTGGGGCGCGCGCTCGTATCCCGGTATCTCCCGTGCACGGGTCAACAGGCCGAAGGCTGACCGGTGTCGGCCGTTCGACATCGCCTGGCGTGCTTCGGCGAGCAGTTCCTCGGCCAGTCCGCCGAGCCGGCTGACCTCCGCGTACTCGCGTGGCTTGATCAGGTGCGGCTCGGCGGCGTATTCGGGATCGGGCAACCGCCAGCGATGCATGGGCAGTTCGGGATGCCCGCCGACGGAGCAGCCGAACCGGTCGTCGCTGTCGGGGAATCCGACGTGGTGCATCCCGTACGCGTGGGCGGTGAAGGTCCGCAGACACCGGCCGCTGCTCAGCTCCCAGATCTGAACGGTGTGGTCACCGGTCGTTCCGGACAGCAGCAGCCGCCCACTGTCGGCGAAGGCCAGGTGACCGGCCGCGGCGGTCAGCCCCGTCAACGTACGCAAGGTACGGACCTGCTGGTCGTCCCCCACAGCCCACAACCGGATCACCCGGTCCTCGCCGGCCACCGCGACCATCCGCCCATCGGGACTGAAGCACAGCGCATGCGTCGCCGAGCCGGCGGCCAGCACCCGGCACCGGCCATCGGCCACGCTCCACAGCCGCGCCCCGTCCTCCTCGGCGGTGAGCACATGGCGCCCGTCGGCGCTCACCTCGTACTGCGATCCGTCCAGGTAGTTGCCCTTGAATGCTTCCCCGAGCAACCATTGGCAGGTCCCGGTCCGCGGCTCCCAGACCTGGACGCGCCCGTCCACGCCCTGCCACACACCGATGCGCCCGTCGGCACTCAACCTGACCGGGCACCCCGTGGCGCGTGCGGCGGAGCGGATGACGCGGGTACACCTGCCCGCCCTGAGATCCCAGAACTGCACCGTGCCATCGCGGCTCGTGGACAGTGCGTACGAGCCGTCAGGGGTGAGGTCGACGCCGAGCACCTGCGTGCGGTGGCCCCTGACTGACAACCGCTGTGCGCGGGTCGCCGTGTCCCACAGCCGGAGCACGCCATCCCAGTGGCCGCTCAGCGCGAGGCGTCCGTCGGGAGAGAACCGGATCGGCAGGTAGCCCATCACCTCGTGCCGGGCGAGCAGTTTCACCGGCGCGAACGGCAGCGCGAACGGCTCGCGAAACACGCGGGTGCTGGTGCGACGGGCATCGGCCACGGTTCCGGAGGCCGCCACCCGCAGCGCCGCCCGTACGTCGGTGTCGTCGGGCCGTTCGCGCGCGAGGGCGTCGAGCAGGTCGTGTGCCGCCGCGAGGTCGCCGCGTTCGAGATGGACCCGGGCCAGAAACAGCTGCACCTGCCAGGAGGACGCGCCGGACCCACGCGGGATCGCCTCCAACCGGGCGACGAGTTCCCCATCGGTGATCGCCCCCGTACGCCACCGGAACAGGCCACCGTTGTACACGGCCCCGACGTGGTGCGGGTCGACCGCGAGCGCCTGGCCGAAGGCCTGCTCGGCGTCGGCGGCCCGGTCCAGGTCGAGGAGCGACAGGCCACGGTTGTTGAGCTCGTCGGCGCGCAGATCGGCGGCCTGCGACGTGGGACGCGGATACGCCGAGCCGGTCGCCTGCTCGTAGACCCCGGTCAGCACATCCGCGATGTCCGCCATCGAGGCCGGCCGGTGGGCCGGGTGCTGCCGCAGGCAGCGCCGGAGCAGGTGGGCGACTTCCGGCGGCGCCGCGACCGGATTCGAGGGGTCGGCCAGGTATTCCTCCAGCGCGAGACCCGCGACCGAACCAGCCGCCCAATGCACACCGCCGGTGAACATCTCCAGGACCGAGACCGCGAAACTGTAGACATCGCTGCGCCGCCCGACGGGCTCGCCCGCGAGCTGCTCCGGGGACGCGTAGCCGACCGTCATGCCGCCGGACGGCACCAACACGCTTACATCCGGCGCCATTTGGAGGTCAGCCGGGGCCGTGACGGCCTTGGACCGGGCGAGACCGAAGTCGGTGATCTTCGCGGCGCCCGTGCCGTCGAGCAGAATGTTGGCCGGCTTCACGTCCTGGTGCACCAGGTCTCTGCGATGGGCGTGCTCGAGCCCACGGGCCGCTTGGACTGCCGTGTCGAGAACACGGGCGAGGGCCTGCCGCGCATCCCCGGCGTAGAGGCGCCCGTCGCCGATCCACTCGGCCAGGCTGCCGCCGTCGACGTACTCGGCGAACACGCGGGGGACACCGTCGATCACCCGCACGTAATGGCAGGCGCAGACGTTCGGATGGAGCCCGAGGGACACCCACGCCTCGGCCTCCCTGACGAACAGCTCCTGATCGCCGGGGCTCCGGAACAGCTCGGGCCGCGAACTCTTCACCGCCATGTCGATGCCCCAGGCGAGATGCCGTACCCGGTGCACGACGCCCATCCCACCCCGGCCAAGCTCGCCCATCACCCGGTACCGGCCGTCGACGGTCTCGCCGGTCACCCAAACGGTCGGCGACGTAGGTGCGTTCACTGCGATTCCTCATCGTGATTACGGCAGAAGTCGCCGTCCTGGAAGGCCCGGACGCAGAAGGCCCCGCTGTCAGATTTCGACGAGGGTCAGTATGTGACGTCGTCGATCCCGGTGTCGATGTTTCAGGCTCACCGCGGGGGTGCGGGAGCGCGCCGTTCAGTCCTTCGCCGACATGCCCACCTGCGGGAAGGCCTGAAGGGCGTCATTATTCCGATCAGGTTGCTGAGCTGGGCGTTCTCTGTCGTTGGTGAGGCAATCGGAGAGGCGTGGTGTGGTACTCGTTGAGCAGCCCACCGAGCTGTGCCGTTCGGAAACTCGTCGCCCCTGGTCAGCCTGCGTGGCCGATGGTGATGTGGAGGGGCTGGCCCAGGGCGGTCGCGACGCGCAGAAGGGTGCGGGTGGAGGGGAGGGTGAGGCTGGTTTCCAGGCGGGCGATGGCGGGCTGGCTGGGTCATTCCGGCGCGGCGGGCGAGTTCGGTCTGGGACCAGCCCAGTTCGGTGCGGCGCTGGTAGACGGTGCGGCCGATTTCGATGGCCAGCCCGGTTTCGTCGTAGATCTGCTGAACCCGGGGGGCGAGACCCCCCCAGTCGGTCGCGGGTGTTCAGGCGTCTCGGGCGCAGCGGAATGCAGTGTGGCCGCTGGCGCCGTCGGGTGTGTTGGCGGTACGGGCGGCGACGCGGTACCGGTTGCAGTGGGACTTGTGGCACAGGTGCGATCCACCGCGGATGACCTTCTCCTGCCCGGTGGCGGGGCCCTGCGGGTCGATCGCCTTCCCGGCCGGGTGGTGCGTGCTCAGCGTGATGAGGGGCCCAGGCGGGTCAACCGACTGCGTCGTGAGGAGTTCGAGGCACGTTTCCCCGGGCTGCTCGACCTGATCCTCCGCGCCGACGGGGCTGGTTGAGGCGTCCAGGCCGGTCGGACTCACCCGACCCGATCGGCCGCAGCGGCTGCCGCTGAGCGGCCGGCCCTGCGGCCGAACACCGACCCGGCGGTCAGCCCGGAGCCGCCCGGATAGTTGAAGTAGAAGAGCCCGCCGACGAGTTCACCTGCCGCGTGCAGTCCCGGTACGGGCAGTCCGCGGGTGTTGAGGACGCGTGCGTCGGGGTCGATGCGCAGGCCGCCGAAGGTGAAGGTGATGCCGCAGGTGACCGGATAGGCGGTGTAGGGAGGCGTGTCGAGGGGCTGGGCCCAGTTGGACTTGGGTGGGGTGACGCCTTCGGTGCGGCTGCCGTCCCTGACCGTCGGGTTGAAGGGGCCGCCCGTGATCGCGGCGTTGAACTCCTCTACCGTAGAGGCGAGGCGGTCCTCTTCGATGCCGAGTTCCCGGGCCAGTCCCCGCACGCTGCCGGACGTTACGCTGGTGACGTCCCCCGAGGCGTACTCCTCCGGGCGCAGCAGTCCCGCGGCCTTGGCGTCAAAGATCTGGACAGCGGTGGATCCGGACTGCCGCAGGATCTCGGCGCCGTACTTGGCGTAGGTGTAGTTGCGGAAGTCCGCGCCCTCGTCGACGAAGCGGCGTCCGTCGGTGTTGACCACGATGCCGAACGGGTAGCCGCCACGGGTGAGTTGATTGGTCAGCTCGCGGTCGCCGGTGGGCCGTGCCCCCGCGTCCCAGGCGACGGCGTGGGAGCCGCTCCAGTGGCCGTACGCCTGGGCGCCGGCGTCGAGGGCCATGCGGATGCCGTCCCCCGTGTTGTACGGGGTGCCGCGGACCAGGGCCAGGTCCCAGCCGGGGCCGAGGTGGGCGGCGCGCATCTGCGGGTCGGCCTCGAATCCGCCGGCGGCGAGGACCACGGCCCGGGACTCCAGTACCTCTCCGTCGGCGAGCACCACGCCGATCACGGTGCCGTCGGACGCGGTGGCCTCGGTGTCGGTGCGCCCGCGCGTCACCCGGACCATGTCGTCGAGGAAGTCGGCGTCGGTGTAGGGGGCGAGGTCGGTGAGGGACAAACGGTCCTGAGCGTGCGCGGCGCAGAGTCCGGCGTTTCCGCCACCGACGACGATGACGTTCCAGGGTGCTGACATGAGTGCGGGTGCTCCTGATCGCGAGAAGGGGCCGGTCCGGAGCGGAGGCTCCGGACGGGGGGCGTCAGCCGGCGGTGGGCACAGGGTCACGGTCCGATCCGGCCGCCGCCTTCGGGCCGGCCTCCTCCGCGTCCTCTGGCTCCGCACCGGATGCGGGTTCGGCCCGCGGCTGTGGATGCGTCTGAGGCTGGAGATCGGTCCGCGGCCGCAGATCGGTCCGCGGCTCAGGAGCGTGGCCGGCTTCGGGGGCGGAGGTGTACGGGATCTCGCCCTTCAGGACGGCCCTGGCGCGCTCCTCGTCGAGTTGCCCCTCCCATTTGGCCACCGCCAGGGTGGCGACGCCGTTGCCGACCACGCTGGTCAGGGCGCGGGCCTCGGACATGAAGCGGTCGATGCCGAAGATGAGCGCCAGGGCGGTGACGGGGACGTGCGGAACGGCGCTGAGCGTGGCGGCCAGGGCGACGAAGCCGGAGCCGGTGACGCCGGCGGCGCCCTTGGAGGTGAGCAGCATGACGGCGAGCATGGACAGCTGCTGGGTGAGGCTGAGGTCGATGCCGAGGGCTTGGGCGAGGAAGACCGAGCCCATGGTCAGGTAGATGGCGGTGCCGTCGAGGTTGAAGGAGTACCCGGCGGGCAGCGTGATGCCGACGACGGGCTTGGAGGCGCCCGCGTGCTCCAGCTTGGCCATCATGCGCGGCAGCACCGGCTCGCTCGAGGAGGTACCCAGGACGATCAGCAACTCCTCCTTGATGTAGCGGAGGAAGGGCAACAGGCGCAGGCCGTTGATGCGCATGACCGTACCCAGGACGACCAGGACGAAGAAGAGGGCGGTGAGCCAGAAGGAGCCGACCAGCAGGAAGAGGTGGCGCAGGGTGTCCAGGCCGTAGTTGCCGATGGTGAAGGCCATGGAGCCGAAGGCGCCGATCGGGGCCAGTCGCATGATCCAGCGGATGAGCGTGAACAGGACCTTGGACAGCTTCTCGATGCCCTGGATGATCCCTTGCCCCGACTGGCCGGCGGCGTTCAGGCCGAAGCCGAACAGCACCGAGACCACCAGCACCGGCAGGATCTCGTGGCCGGTCAGCGCGCTGATCAGGGTGTCCGGGATCATGGCGAGGACGAACGCGGCGAAGCTCTCGTGGCTCTCGGTCGCCTCGGGCGGCAGGCCCTTGGCGGAGAGAGTGGAGGGGTCGACGTGCAGTCCGCTGCCGGGCTGGACGACGTTGACGACGACCAGGCCGATGACCATGGCGACGGTGGTCAGCACCTCGAAGTAGATCAGTGCCTTGAGGCTGACCCGGCCGACGGCGCGCGCGTTGCCCATGGAGGCGATGCCGTGGACGACGGTGCAGAAGATGACCGGCGCGATCATCATGCGGACCAGGGCGATGAAGCCGTCGCCCAGGGGTTTGAGCTCGGCTCCGAAGGACGGCCACAGCCAGCCGGCGGCGGCCCCGGCGAGGACACCGATCAGGCACTGGACGTAGAGCAGGGACAGCAGTCGGCGGATGCGGCCGGGTGGAGCGGTGACGGTACCCGGGGCGGCGTCGTTGCGGCTCATGCGGGGCGTCCTTCCAGGACGGGAACGAGAAGTTCGGCTCGGGCGATGCGGCGGGCGGCGCGGTGCAGCAGCACCGTGGGCGACGCGCCGTCAGCCGCGGGGACGGCTTGGGCGGCGATGACGCCGGCGGGGGTGCCCAGGCGCAGCGTGCCGTCGGCGGTCTGCCGGGCGACGCGGTGGGCGAGGGTGCCGGGGGTGGCGGCCGCGGTGGCCAGCGCGACGGCGGAGGTGAGGCCGATGGCCGGGTGCGGAGCGTGCATCGACACCATGCGGACGGCGAGGTCGTACTCGTCCTGCCCGACCGGGGTGCCGTCGGTGGTCCGGTAGGCGGCGGGTCGGGCGACGACGCCGACCTTCGGCACGGCGTGGCTGACGGGATCGCTCTCCTTGGCCAGTCCCATGGTCAGGGCGGCCTCACGCCGCAGTACGGTGAGCGTGGGTACCGCCGCGGCGAACTCCGCCAGGGATTCGGTGCCCTGGAGACCGAATGCCTTGGCCTCGAAGAGCGCGGCCGGGGCGCCCGCGTCGACCAGGGACGCCTCGACCGGACCGGCGGGTCCCTTCAGGGTGTCCAGGGCGCGACCGGTCGGCAGGGCGCGTCCGGTGGTGGAGCCCGCCGGGTCCTCGAAGCCGAGCAGGACCGGCACACCGAGCGCGGCGGTGCCCGGCACGGCGGCCGTTCCCTCGTCGGGGGCCGCACCCCCCGGGGTCGGGATGGTGCCGGTGAGGCGGGCCCCTGTGTTGACGTTGAGCATGTGCACCGTGGTGGAGTCCGACGCGATCGGCACCAGGCCGTGGTGGACGGCGTACAGGGCGACGGCGGTGGCGCAGTTGCCGCAGTTGCTGGTCCACTCCACGCGCTCGTCACCGATGCCGACCTGAGCGAAGGCGTACTCGACGTCGATGCCCGGTTCGGCCGACGTCCGGACGATCGCGGCCTTGGAGGTGGTGGAAGACGCGCCGCCGACGCCGTCGATCTGGCGGGGGTCGGCGGCGTTGTAGGCGGCGAGCAGCAGGGTGTCGGCGTCCACGCCGGTCGCCACCACATCGTGGTGGTCGAAGATCCAGCACTTGCTGGTTCCTCCGCGGATCATCTCGCCCTGCAGACGCAACACAACAGACTCCTCGTGGAAACCCCGACGGCACGTCCGTGCGGGCCGCGATCCACAGTGGGCGCCAGGAGTGTGAAGTACAATCTCGGAAATCTGCAGGGCTATTAAGCTGAAGTTAACGCTGGAGGTGGTGCGGTGCTCGACGTCCGGCGCATCCTGCTCTTCACCCAGGTCGCCCGCCGCGGCTCGGTCACCGCGACCGCACGGGCCCTCAACTACACAACGTCAGCGGTGTCCCAGCAGGTCAGCCGCCTGGAGGCAGAGGCCGGACAGCCCCTGCTGGAACGCCATGCGCGCGGCGTCACACTCACCGACGCGGGACGCGCCCTCGCCGAGCGCGGGGAGCGGATCGAGCGCGAACTGAAGGCCGTGGAGAACGAGCTCGCCGACTTCGCGGGACTCCGCGCGGGCACGCTTCGCGTCGGCACCTTCCCCACTGTCGGCGCCTCCCTCCTCCCCCGGGCTGTGATCGCCTTCCGGGAAGCGCATCCCGGCGTACGGCTGACGGTGCGCAGTTCCCGTATCGCGGGCCTGTGGGCGATGCTGGAGAACCGGGAAATCGAAATGTCCCTGATGTGGGACTACGACTGGAACCGTATCGACCGCGAGGACATCGTCGTCACCTCACTCGTCGACGATCCTCCGGCCCTCCTCGTCAGCGAGACACACCCGCTCGCCGGCCGCGACTCGGCCGCCCTCGCCGACTTCGCCGACGACCCTTGGATCACCCGCGCCGAGAACCACCCCGTGGCCGAGGCTCTCGCTCGCAGCTGTCACGCCGCCGGCTTCGAGCCGCAGATCGCCTACGAGGCCCACGACTACCAGGAGGCCCAGGCCATGGTCGCCGCCGGCATCGGCATCGCCCTCGCCCCCACCCTGGCCCTGGAGGGCATCCGAGCCGGCGTCAGCGTCCTGCCGCTTCAACCCCCTGCTCCGGTGCGTCGCATCCTCCTGGTCCGCATGAGTGACCACGTCCTCACCCCTGCCGCCGAGGCGTTCGCGGGCTTCCTGCGCGACAGTTCTGCGGCTGCCTGACGCGTATCACCCTGTGCCGCTCGAACATACGATTCGATGCTGTGTACTGCGGCGATGCCGTTCAGGCAACCTGGCGGTACTCGTTGATCAGGCCACCGAGAACGGGCCGTCGTTCGATTCGATGGGCCTTGAGGTCGGTGACGTGGGCCAGGGCGGGTAGTTCGGTACTGTCCGGAGGGAGTTGCTGCCGGGACTGGTGGGGGCGGTGCCGGTTGTAGTGCCGGATGTACTCGGTCAGCACCTTCACGGCATGCGCCTCGTCGTAGATCAGGATCCGGTCGAGGACTTCGCGGCGTAGGGTACCCACGGCTCGCTCGCAGACGGCGTTCGCCTTCGGTGCCCGGGGTGGGCTGAGCAGGATCTCCATGTCGTCGGCCTGGAAGACGGCGTCGAAGGTGTTGGTGTACTTGCTGTCCCGGTCCCGGAGAAGGAAGCGCAGGGAGCCCATCCGGCACCCCAGCGTCATGGTGAGGTTCCTGGCCTGTTGGACGGTCCATGGGACGGTGGGGTGCGCGGTGACGCCGGCGAGGATGCCATGGTGCGGGGCGGTGAGGAATTCACGCCAGGTCCGGCCGGAGCGCTGCGGAGCGGGATCGATGCGGGCCGCGTGCAGGATCTCCCAGACTGTGGACGGGGCGATCTGGTAGCCGAGGCGTGCGAGTTCGCCCTGTATACGGCGATGGCCCGATGCGCTGTTCTCTTTGACCAGGCGCAGGATGAGCTGTTTGACGGTGGGTGCGGTGGACGGCCTGCCGGGGCGGCGGTGCTGGGAGAACGTCCACTTCGGCGCCAGGTGTTGCCGGTGCCAGGCCAGCAGCGTGGTGGGGGTGACAGAGAATACGTGACGCCAGTGTTCCCGCGGGACCGGCCGGGAAAGGATGGCGAGCCGGATTCGGTCGGCAGGCTCGTAGCGGACTCGGGCGATCTGGCGGCGTAACACCGTGTTCTCGTGCCGCAACGCCAAGACCTCCGCATCCTTGGCCACGCGGCAGCGCAGCACGGCAGCGGGCACCTTGATCAGGTTCCGGACCAGCGCGGTGACGATCGAAAGCGGCATCGGCAGCTCATCCCAGGCGCCGCGCAGGCCGCCACCCTGCGCGGAGAAGCTGCAGGCCAGACCCAGAATTGTATTTCCGAGCGGGACAGGCCGGTCCTTCTCGTTCCCGGTCACGGAGCGGGAGGGGCCCGGTGTCGATGGAGCCGCGGTCGTGGCCGGAGCCGGCGCCGGAGGTGGCGCGGGCGGTGGCGCGGGCGGTGCGGCCGAAGTACTCCGGCCGTCAGGTGCCGCTACCGGTCGCGGTACGTGATCGGCTCGGTGAGTTGTGCGCGGATGCCGAGTTCGCGGAAGCGGATTCGAGCCACCGCGGCCGTCAAACGCCGAACCCCATGCGCTGGCTCCCACCAGGGCGGATGACAATCTCGGCAAGCGCAGTGTCATGGACGCCGCTTGACAATGACATGGGGAAGCTCGTCTTCAACGTCGTGCCGTGCCACGTAGCCGATCCTCCGCAAATGCACCTGCTGGCAGGCTTCTGCCCCGGCCTGTGGCAGTCACTCAGTGTGCCTGTGGAAGTGCCCCAGATGGACTGGTGTCACGCGTCACCCTGCCCCCCGACGTGGGCCATCCCCGGGGGAATGTGAACGGTGCTGGTGAGGGCATCGCGTGTGCGTCGGATGCAACTCGTCGGTTGGTGATGGACAAGCGGGCTTGACCTGTCACAGTCTCTTTCCGTACAGATGGCCTGAGGGCAGTGCGGGAAGAGACTGTGGCAGCGGTCAGTTGGCAGGTTCGGTGTTCTGCGCTGTGGCGTGCGGCTGGGGGGTCGCGGGGCGAGGCAGCGGGATCTTCTGCGCGAGTTTGTCGCCCTCGACGTCGAGGTCGGGCAGCAGGCGGTCCAGCCAGGCGGGGATCCACCAGGCTTTCTCCTGTGCGAGTGCCATGGCGGCCGGGATGAGTGTCATGCGGATGACGAAGGCGTCGATGAGGATGCCTGTGGCCAGCGCGAAGCCAGCTTGTTTGATCATGGGCTGGGCGTTGAAGATGAACCCGGCGAAGACGGAGACCATGATGGTGGCCGCGGCTACGACGACGGAGCTGGCACGGGCGAAGCCGGCGATGGTGGCGCCCTGCGCGGTGGCGCCGTGGATGTGTGCTTCGCGCATGGAGGTCCCCAGGAACATCTGGTAGTCCATGGCGAGCCCGTAGAGGACACCGGTGATGATGATGGGCAGCAGGCTTACGACCGGTGCGGTGGCGTCGAGTCCGATCAGGTTCTGCAGCCAGCCCCATTGGAACACGGCCGTGGTGAGGCCGAAGGTGGCGGCGATGCTCAGCAGGAAGCCGAGGGTGGCCATCACGGGGACCATGAGGGAGCGGAAGACCAGGAGCAGGACGATCAGGGAGAGTCCGAGCACGGTTGCCACATAGACGGGCAGGACGTCGGAGAGCCGGTCGGATACGTCGATCGCGAGGGCGGTGAAGCCGGTGATGCCGATGGTGGCTTGGTGTTCATTGCTGGTCTGTGTGCTCTTGTCCCGTACTGCGGTGACGAGGTCTTTGGTTGCGTCGTCGTTCGGTCCGGTGCCGGGAATGAGGCTGAGGATGGCTGTGGTGCCGGTGCTGTTCATCCCGGCCAGGGAGACCGAGGTGGTGTCCTTGGTGTGCCGCAAGTCGGAGGTGACCGCGGCGAGGGTGGCGGGGGTGAGGGGCTGTCCGTTGGTGCTGGAGCTGACGGTGACCATGAGCGGGCCGTTGTAGCCGGGCCCGTAGGCGTCGCTGACCAGCTCGTAGCTCTGGCGCTGTGGGGTGTTGGTGTTGAAGCTGGCGCCAGAGGGCAGGCCCATCTTCATGCCGGCAGCGGGCACCGCCAGGATCACGGGAACCAGGACCGCGGCTGCGAGAGCGGCGTACTTGTGGCGGACGAGGCGCGTTCCCCAACGGAATGCCCGTGCGTGCCCGGCGGCAGCATTCTGCTGCCGTGCCCTGTGCCAGGTTCGGGTGGGGCAGATGCGTTCCTTGACCAGGCCCAATAGCGCCGGCAACAGGGTCAGTGCGAGCAGTACGGCAATCGCGATCGTGACAGCCGCGACGATGGCCATGGTGGTGAGCAGAGTGATCCCGATGACCAGGAGCCCCGCCAAGGCGATGATGACGGTGCTGCCGGCGAAGAAGACCGCGCTCCCGGCGGTGCCGATGGCGCGGCTGGTCGCTTCGTGCGCGTCCAGGCCGTCGTCCAGGATCAGCTGGCGTTCGCGGTTGACGATGAACAGGGCGTAGTCGATGCCGACGGCCAGCCCCAGCATCAGTGCCAGCACCGCGGTGAGCGAGTGGATCTCGAAGACGGTGGAGAGAGTGAAGGCGCCGCCCACTCCGATCGTGACGCCGACCAGGGCGATGACCAGGGGCAGGCCCGCTGCCACGACCGACCCCAAAGTGACGAGCAGGACAACGGCTGCGACGAGAATACCGACGATCTCTCCGACGCCGATGATCTCAGGGATCGCCATCATCGTTGCCGACGGCAGGACCTCAAGGCCGCCGCGTGCGGCCCGTTGCTCGGCGACCTTGATGGTGCTGTCGATCGTCCCGGACGGGAGTTCATAGGTCTGCTCGTCGAACTGGAACTGCATCAACGCTGTTGAGCCATTGGCGGAGACGGTGACTCCCGGCACCGGCTGACCGCCGGCCTGCAACGGTACAGGCGTCTTTCCGGAGGACGGCCGGCCGGCGGCCCGAGCCACCGCTGCCTGGGCCCGCATCAGCGGACTGCTCTCACCCTTGGCGGCTTCCTGGGCCAGGGCCTTCCTGGCGTCGATGACATGGTCGTGGCGATAGACGGCGTCCACTGCCGCCAGTAGGGCGGGACGGACGCTCGCGTCGTCTATCCGGGCCCCCTCCGGGGCCTTGAAGACCAGCATGCCCTGGCCCCCGGACGCCTCCGGCAAGGCCACGGAAAGGTTGTCGATGACCTCCTGGGCCGGGGTGCCGTCGATGCGCACCTCGTTGCTGAGCTTGACGGGGTTGGCCACGAGCAGCGCCACGACCGCCGCCAGCACAGCCAGCCAGCCTCCGATGACGTACCAGGGTTTGCCGTAGGCGAACCTTCCCAGCCGGTACAGCAGAACGGACACAGATCTCTCCCCATCTCCCACGGCCTCACAGGCCCGACCTCGCAGTGAAGTGAGAGAGTACTATCAAACCGATAGGAGGCTATCAATGCGATAGAATGCTACCGACTGAGGGGATGGGCCTCATCGCAGAGCAGGAAGAGTTACGGATGGCCACCACGAAAAACCGCGCCCCCCGGCGCAGAGTTGATGCTCGCTCCAGCGTGGAGCGCATCACCGCCGCGGGACGAACCGTGCTCGGTAAGGGCGAAGCCTCCCTGGAACAGATCGCAGCAGAGGCCGGCGTGGGCATCGCCACCCTCTATCGCCACTTCCCCAACCGGGAAGCCATCGTCCGGGCCGTCCTCGACGACATCCTGGAAACCGACCTGCTGCCCCTCATCGAGCGCGCCGCCGACGCCCCCCATACGCGCCAGGCTCTTCAGGACATCGCCACACATCTGCTCGACCTGATCACTCAGGAACGGGGGCTGGTCACCTTCGCCAGCAACTTCGCCGACGTCGCCGTGGACGTCCTCCAGCGCTTCAGTGACTCACTCCATCCCCTATTGGTTCGCGCGCAGCAGGCGGGTGAGATCCGCCCCGACCTCACCGCTGAGGACATCCCGCACTTCCTCGTCATGGCCGTAGCCGGCCTCGCACTCCCTGGCACCGCGGCCTCCATGCGCGCCCGCTTCGTCGTCCTCCTTTTCGACTCTCTCAACCCCGCCAACGCAACTCCCCTGCCCCCGCTGCTCGCAGAAGAGGACGACCTGCGCATCGCGGTCGGCAACGTCTCACGCACCTGATGGGGGCAAGGGGTCGCAGGTTCAAATCCTGTCGTCCCGACCGGCGTTTTCACAGGTCGGAGGCTGTTTCCGCAGAGATGCGGGGGCGGCCTTTTTCCGTGTGTTTCGGTGTGGTGGTCGCGTGGTGGTCGCATGCGTTCCTTGGGGCTGGGATGCGGTGGGTGAAGTGAGGGCCAGGGCGGGGGAGTAGAGCGCTCTGAGTGGGTTGTGGTGGTTGGTGTGGTCGCGGTGTGGTCGCAGCCAGGTGGGCCGGTGCCAGCGGTTGTTGGTGGGGTCGGTTTGGGTGAGGGTGGCGGCGAGGTGGCGTAGATCGTGCAGGGTGATGCGGGACACGCCGGCTTCTTTGGCGCGTTTGCGGAATCGGTCCAGGACGGTCTGGGGCCGTAGCGGTTGTCCGTCGGGTCGGCAGAAGACCAGGCCGGTGAACAGATCTGATGGGTCGTTGATGTGTGTGCGGGTTTCTGTGGCGCGCTGTTCAAGGACCCTGATGACGCGGGGCGAGAGGGCGGCCCAGTTCTTGCTGGCGCGGGTCTTGGGTGTGGTGATGACCAGGCGGGAGTTGTTGATGGCGGAGAGGGCGTAGAGCACCTGTTCGTCGGTGTGGACGTCGGCCCAATGCAGGCCGAGGGCTTCTCCCTTGCGCATGCCCGTGCCGATGAGAGCACCGTGATCTGATGACGGAGAGCCAGGATCTCCGCATCCTTGTCCCGGTCGCTCATCGGCAGCAGACGCAGCAGCGCGAACGCGTTGGTCACGCCCAGGTAGGCCAGTCGCAGCAGCACGGTCGATCATCATGACGTGTGAACCACCGACTACGCGAGAGCGCCTACCCGAGCAGTGAGGCCGACGACCGCCGGTCCCGATACAGGCCTCCGACCAGGGCGGATGACATTCTCGGCAAGCACAGGGCTGGCGGCGGGGCGGCCGGCGGAGGCGTTCAAGGGTCCGGCGCTGAGTGGGCGTGAGTCGGGGCAGGGCCGCGGCGGCCCTGCCCCGACTCACGTGGCCCGCCTACCTCTGCCAGACGCGCACGTAGTCGACCGACTTCTGCGCCGAGACCGTCGCCGGGTTCGGTTCAGAGCCGGGGCGGGAGTACACGTACAGGTCCTCGATGATGTTCGTGTTCTCCGAGGGGGTACCCGCCACGGTGCACACCAGCTGGCCGTCGATATAGAACCTCGTGCCGGTGGGCGAGATGTCCGCACCGTAGGTGTGGAAGCCGTCGCCCGGGTCGAAGTCCAGAGTCGGCTGGCAGCCGCCGCCGGAGCCCGCGTGCGAGGTCAGGTGGAGCTTGCGCGGGTTGTCGCTGTACTGCTCGTAGGCATCGGTCTCCTGCCAGGAGTTGACGCCGTCCGCCTGCCAGGTCCAAAAGGCGGGCCAGAAGCCACGCTTGTCGGAGACGGGCTTGCCGTTCGCGTCCTTGACGTTGTACGTCAGCTTGGCGCGCGACTCGATGAAGGCGTGCTTGAAGGTGTAGCCGCTGGAGCCGGTCGAGGTGAGCAGGCAGGAAGTCCAGCCGTAGACCGCGCCCGACGGAGAGGTGTGGTTCTCCCGCTTCGCGGTGATGGTGACGGCGCCGTCCCTCTCCTGGCAGTTGCGATCGAGGTTGTACTCCAGCTGCTGGTTGCCCTTGTTGCCGCGGCCGTGGTCGGCGAGGGAGCTGGAGTTGCCGCGCCACTTGGTGCCCCAGTCGACCGAGGTGCCGTTGAACTCGTCCCACCACTTGACGTTCCAGCCGGTGCCGCCGCCCTGCGGTTGCACCCCGGTCGGCGGGTTCTCACCACCGGACGAGGACTTGGTGGCAGTGAACGTCTGCGCCGGATTCGGCGCCAGGTTCGTCCAGGTGGTGCCCTGGCGGTAGGCCATCCAGATCTTGAATGTGCCCGCAGGGAACGACCGCGAGGCCGTGAACGTCTGCGCCGTCGTACCAAGCTGGACGTTCGTACGGTGCCCGAAGTCGAGGCGCGCGTCCGAGCTGTCCCGTACCGCGAAGACGAGCTCGTCGACCATGATGGCCCTGTCTGCGGCCAGCTTCGCGGTGAAGGTGCCGGTCTGGCCGGCGGTCGGGTAGTCGACGTCGCGCTTGAACTCCTGTACCGCCACGGTCGCGGCGGCCCGCTGGCTGCCGCCTCCCAGCGGATTGGCGAGGGCAGATCCCTGGGTGCTGAGGAGTGTTCCGAATGCAACGGGGATGAGTACTCCCCGCCAGCGTCGACGCATGTCCAACCTCCGTGTGGCTGCCGAATGATGCAACACAATGGAGCCGGTCTCAGCACGCGTCAAATTGTGTGCAGAAGCTCATGGAAACACAGCCGCAACAATTGCCGCCGAGGAGTGGCCGTACCAACATCGCGAGCGCAGGTCGCGAGTCAGAAAGGGTGCCACATGCGCCTTCTTGTCACCGGAGCGGCCGGAAAAGTTGCCATGCAGCTTCTCCCCGGACTCGAGGGCCGGTACGGGCTCAGGCCGACCGATCCCGTGCCGCTCGAAAAGTCGTCGCTGCACGTCACGCAGGGTATCGGTACTCGCTGATGAGGCCGCCGAGGATGCGGGTTCGCAGCAGTCGGTGGGCGCCGGTGTCCGTTGCGGCAGGCTGATTCTGGGCATCGGGTGGTAGTTGGGTGCGGGCTTGGTGGGGCCGGTGCTCGTTGTGGTGACTCTGGTAGACAGCAAGGGCCTGTTGGGCATGGTCTTCGCCCAGAATGAGGACGTGGTCGAGGACCTCGCGGCGGATGCTGCCGATGACGCGTTCGCAGGGGGTGTTCATCCGGGGTGCTCGTGGCGCGCAGTACTGCGAGTTCGCCGTGGATCCGTCGATATCCCCACGAGGCATTTTCCCTGGCCAGACGCAGGACCAGGGCACGGATCGAGCGGATGGTGCGGGGGCGTCCACGCCGCTTGGGCACGCAGGTTGCGGCATGGCGCCGCCTGAGCAGCTCACGATGCCAGCGTATGACCGTCTCGGGGCGGACCAGCAGTAGAAGGTGCCGCAGTCTGTCTTTGGGCAGGTGGTGGAGCAGTCCGGCGAGGACAGCGCGATCGCTGTCGGTGAAGGGAGACGTTCGCTGAGCAGGTCGAGCACCTCGCCTTCCGCTACGGCCGACGGACCGTCACGCTCCAACGCCTGCTGCAGCAGGCTGCCTTGGCGCTCGGCGGACAGGCCGGTGAACGCCTCGCCGAGCGGCTGGCCGCCCCGGTGAGCGGTCCTACCCTGCTCCGGCTGATCCGTTCCATGGAACTGCCGGAGGTGCCCGAGCTGAGTGTGCTCGGTGTCGATGAGTTCGCCTTCCGCCGAGGCCGACGCTTCGGCGCCATCCTCATCGACATGGACAGTCGGCGTCCTGTCGATGTCCTGCCCGATCACACGGCCGACACCTTCGCCGACTGGCTCCGCCAACACCCGCACATCGGCACGGTCTGCCGGGACCGCGGCGGCGCCTTCGCCGAGGGCGCTGAACGGGGCCAGCCCGGAATCTCGCAGGTCGCAGACCGGTGGCATCTCCTCCACAACCTCGCCACGGGGTTGGAGAAGACCGTCACCCGGCATCGCTCCTGCCTGAAGGTCTCCCAGCCCGATTCCGAGCAGTCTACCGCCCCGGCCAGGACTTCAGGTGAGGAAACCCCCTACGAGCGCAAGATCCGCGAACGACACCGCGACGTCCATGAATTGTTCCAGCGCGGTCTGACCATCGACGCGATCAGCGCACGGCTCGGGCTCGACCGCAAGACCGTACGCCGCTATGCCCGCGCCGCCACCGCCGAGTCACTGATGCGTGAGCGGCCCAGCCGCTCCAGTGCGCTCACACCGCACAAGCCGTATCTCGCGCGTCGGTGGGCCGAAGGGTGCGACAACGCGCAGACCCTGCGCGACGAGATCGCCGCCCGCGGCTACCAAGGCTGCCGCAAGAGCGGTCCGCCGCTTCCTCAACACCCTGGCCCGGCACAACGGCCCTCAAGCGGTTCCTCCCCCACCGCCCGCGGTCGCCGATGTCGTGCGATGGATCATCGGCCGCCCGGAGAACCAGAGCGACCAGGCCCGCCAGGACCTCAAGGACGTCTGCGGACGCTGCCAGGAGATCGCCGAAGCCTGCCGCCTGGCCCGGGGCTTCGCCACCATCCTCCGCCGTCGCGACGGGCACCGCCTTGGCGACTGGCTCACCCAGGCCGATGCGTCCCAGGTCAAGGAGATTCGCACCTTCGCCAACGGGCTACGCAAGGACCTCGACGCCGTCACCGCGGGCCTCACCCTGCCCCTGAACTCAGGTGCCGTGGAGGGCAACGTCACGGGAATCAAGTTCCTCAAACGCCAGCACTACGGCCGGGCCGGCTTCGACCTACTCCGCAGACGCATCCTCCTCGCCCACTGAGCGCACCCCACCACTGCCTCCCGTCGCCACTCAGCACGGCGCCTCGGGCAGCAGCTTGACGACACCGACCCAGGGGAATTCGCCCGTCGTGTGAACCGCACGGACTCGCCACCGGCCAGCCGGCAGAGCAACCGGAGCCTGCTCAGGCAGGCCACCGTCCGGGTACTCCTTGTTGAGTTCGGCTCCCGGCGTGGTGGAATCCATGAGCACGGCCGGCCCGTCCGTCTCCCAGACACCGACGTCTTCCCACTCGATGCCGGGATCGGCCAGGACGGCCTGCGCTGCGGCAACCAGCTCGCCTTCCGAGTCGGCGGCCAGCCAGCGCACAAACACCTGCTGCTCGGGCAAGTAGCGGCTGGTGGCGGGCTCGTCCGCGAGGACCAGGGCCCGGACATCACTCGAGCCGACATCAAGCAGTCCGGCCCAGCCCCCGACAGCGCAAGCCCGGTCGTAATCCTCCACGGCTCCCGATTCCTCGCCCCAGTTCTCCGAACAGCCACCCCATTCCGCAAGAACGGACACCGGCACGGCGATCAACGGGCCACCCAGAGACTCCACCCAGCCCGCAGACCTCCGGCTTGAACGAGACGCAGCGCGCGAAGAGTGATCCATGCGAGCAGTGTGCCTTCAACCGCTGACAACGCGCTGCCAGGAACCCAAGATCGTCCGCTTCACGGAAAGTGCCGAAGAGCCAGAACGAACTGGCCTTTGACAGTAGGCCAGGCGGGTCACGTCACGGGCCAGCAGCTCCTGGCTGATCGGGCGGTTCAGAACCTCGATGATCTCGTTCGGTTGTATGGTTCGGTTTCTCCTTCTCAGCGCAGTTGCTCGGCCAGTCCGACGATGATGCCCTCCGGGCCGCGGATGTAGCAGAGCAGATAGCTGTCCTCGAACCGGGCGATCTCGCCGACGAGTTCGGCGCCGTGAGGGCGCAGGCGGGCAACGGTGTCCTCGATGTCGTCGACGGCGAACATGATGCGGTGCGTGCCCAGAATGTTGTGCGGCCGGTTGCGCGGCCCGGCGCTGATCACCGCGGGGCTGTGGTACTTCGCCAGCTCGAGCCGGCTGTGACCGTCCGGGGTCCGGACCATCGCGATGTCACAGCGGACGCCGTCGAGTCCGGTGCACTGGTCGGCGAAGAGGCCCTCGACCTCCGCCCGGCCCTCCAGCTCCATACCGAGTTCCACGAAGAACGCGATGGCGGCATCCATGTCCTCGACGACGATGCCGACGTTGTCCATCCGCTGAATCGCCATGCTGGTTTCTCCTTCTTCCTCGTGCGGCCGGTGGTGGACGCTGATGTCCCCGGGACGGAGCCGGTGGCACGTTCTCGACATCCTCAGACCGCCGAACTCCGAAAAATCTGGATCGCGCCTCAGCACCGCTACAGCAGTACGTGGATGGTGCCGATTGCGCGTTCGGGGCGGCCCGAGCGGTACCAGTTCAGTGCTGCGGTGAGTGCGCCTGGCTGGGACAGGTGCCGGACGTAGGCGTTGGCGCTGCTGGCCTGCGGGACCTTGTCGGCGTAAAGGGTCCGTAGCTTGTCGGCGTCATGGGCGAGCATGTCGTCCTCGGTCGTGGGCGTCTCACGCCAGTCGCGCATGTAGTGCGACCGTGCCCGCTGGTCCTCGTCCGTGCGCAGGGCGCCGGCCAGTGCGCCGGGGTGCGGGGTCGAGACGACGGTCAGGTGCGTATGCGGCCGGGATGGGCATCGGCGGTCCATCATGCCACCGCGCCGCCCCAGTCGTGGCCGACCAGATCGAATGTCGTCCAGCCGAGTTCCTCCGCGATCGCGACGACGTCGTCGACGAGGATGCTGATGCGGTAGTCCTCGGCCTCTCGGGCCGTGCTCCGGGTCGCTACCGGGGCGGGTGGCCGTCCCGCGCTGTCCTTGCCGAGAACTTCATCCATGTAGGTCAGGCAGCATGGTGATATTCGTGGAGGAGGCTGCCGAGGCGGTCGCGTCGTCGTATGTCGGAGTGGGTTAACTTGTCCGGATCGGTGATTGGTGCGGGCAGCGGGTGCAGTGGCCGGGCGTTCGCGATGCCCTGGTGGGGCCGATGAGTGTTGTAGACCTGCTCAAACTCCCGGAGTGCGTGGAGGAGGTGGCGCTGGTTCCAGATCAAGGTCCGGTCCCGGCGGTACGGTCACCGGCTCCGGGACGTTGTCGGGCGGAGTGGCGACCTTCACCACCAGCGCCCAAACGCCAACGCCACCGCGTACACCGTGACCGCCGTCTACAACCCCGACACCGCCACCTTCCTCACCTCGACGGAGCCGTGCCCCCCCCCGGAACGGGCGTCCCCACCGGCAACGTCGTCACCGCCATCGACAACGTGGACAACACCGTCTTCTTCACAATCCTGACCCTGGACAGCAACGGCTTCACCCTCTTCACCGACAACACCCTTCCGGCCGATGCCTACACCGTCTCCAGCCAGTACGGAGGAGATACCAACTTCAACCAGTCGCCGATCGACACCGACCCCCACATCATCAATCCGTGACCCACAGACCCTGCTCCGCTCGGAGCCGACGCTACGGCCGGGCCACCACCATGCCCACGACCAGCTCGCCACAGCAAAAACGGCCCGCCGAAAACCGACGGACCGTCATGCAAGATCGAGGCTAGCTCGCGCTCGGAGGGGTCTGAGCCGCCTTCTTGGCGGGGCGGCCACGCTTCTTGGCGGGGGGCTCCTCCGCGGGCCGGGACGCCGCGGCGAAGGGCTTCAGCGCCTTTTGCAGGGCCTTCAGCCCGTCTGGGCCCAGGTCCACAGTCCGGCGCTCATTCCTCAGGGCCTGCCGCACGGCAATGGTGTTGCTGCCGTCCTCGTTCTGCTCCCCGGTTTCGTATTCCTCTTCGATCCAGGTGGGCACGGATATATCCACCGAATGCACGTCCGCGGTGATATCGGGTTCGAGATCGCAGTGAATAACCGTACGTCCGTAGATTCGCGTTTCCACCGTCTGTCCGTTGACGACGACGAGCGTGACGGTTTCCTGAACCCCTTCCTCGTCCTTCTCGGTTTCCGCAACCTGCACAAAGCGAACTGCCACTGCTTCCCCTTTTCTTGGAACCGCCCAAATTCTAGCGGGACAGCGGCCGTTGGCGCCAATCCAGAAATACCGAAAGCCCCTTCTGGCCGGAAGGGGCTTTTCCGGGGCGCACGCCGGGAAATGCGTGCGCGGGGCCTCAGGTGCAGCCGTTGCGGGCGGTGCCCACTGCCACGTCGTCGTACCAGAGGGTGTCGTCGCCCTCGTCGCGGCTCTCCCAGCCCAGCCGCAGATCGGTCGGGGCGGGCCTGCCCGATCCTGTTGCCTATTTACTTTTGGGCTGGTCGGGGTGTTGATCGTTGCGGCAGGCTGGTCTGGTGGCCGCTCCTTCTCGTTCCCGGTCACGGAGCGGGAGGGGCCCGGTGTCGATGGAGCCGCAGTCGTTGTAGGTGCCAAGAACCTCGTCCGTGCTGGTCACGCGACATGTTGGTACTCGTGCAGGATGCCGCTGAGGCGGTCGCGTCGATGGATGTGGAGATGGGCGAGCTGGTCGGGGTCGGTAATCGGTTCGGGTAGTGGGTGGAGCGGTGCGGCGCTTGCGAAAGTGCGGTGAGGCCTGTGCTCGTTGTAGAACGCCTCGTACTCGCGTGGCGCGTGGTGGAGATGGGTCTGGTTCCAGATGAGGGTGCGGCCTGGGAGTTCGGTTCGGCATGATCGCACCCAGCGTTTCGTGGTCGTGTTCATGCGCGGTATCTGGACGCCGGTCTGGATGACCTTGATGCCCTCGGCTTGCGGGACGGTGTCGAAGGATGCCGGGTAGCGAACGTCACGGTCCCGGATCAAGAACTTCGTTTTGATGCCTGCGGCTTGGAGGTCCATGGCCATATTGCGGGCAGCCTGGGTGACGCAGGCCGCGGTGGGGTGTGCGGTTGGGCCGAGAATTCGCACGCGGCGGGTGGCGTGCTCGATCACCGCGAGGACGTACGGTGTCGCTCCGGTCAGGGTTTTGGTCTCGAAGAAGTCGGCGGCGAGGATGGCCTGGGCCTGGGAGTGCAGGAAGGTTGCCCAGGTGGTGTGTTGGCGTTCGGGTGCGGGGTCGATGCCGTGGTCCTTGAGGATGTTCCACACGGTGCCGGCGGCGACCTTGATACCGAGGACGGTGAGTTCGCCGTGGATGCGCCGGTACCCTCAGCTGGAATTCTCTCGTGCCAGCCGTAACACCAGGGCGCGCACGGATCGTACAGTGCGGGGTCGTCCCGGCCGTTTGGGGCGGGAGGCCTTCGCGTGGCGGCGGCGCTGCAGCTCACGGTGGAGGCGCAGCACGGGGTCGGGCGGGACCATCAGTGGTGGTTGACGAAGATGGACCTGGGGGAGGCGGTGCAGGAGGGCGGCGAGCAGCGCATGGTCTGGCCAGGTGAGTTTTGGTTTGTCGGTCTGTCGCTGCAGCACGGCCAGTTGATGGCGTAGCGCCAGGATCTCGGCGTCTTTGTCACGATCACGCATAGGCCGAAGCCGTGGCGGCGTGAACACGTTCGTCAAGGCCAGGTAGGACAGTCGCAGCAGCACCGGACCATGCTGGTATCGGGGAGGTCGCGTCGGCAACGGGGGATGGATCCTCTACCGTCACGGTTGACCGGCGGGCCCCGCTGCAGCGCTCAGGCTCCCTGACCAGCACGGACGAGGTTTCTGGCACGTGCAACGCCCCCGGCGCGCACCGAGGGTGTGTGACCTGCGGATTCGTTAGGTCTCATGACGGTTTGACTTTACTTTCTCTTTGCGATTGGCTGCGGATCCAACCTTCACGATCCGGGGGGATCCCTTTGAACCGCACTATCCGCACCGCCGTCTGCGCCGTCGCCGTCGCCGTCGCCGGCCTCGCGCTCGGCCTCATCTCCTGTTCCGAGGCGGTTGACCAGGTCGACAAGGCAGTGGACGAGACGTACGAAGTCACCTACGAGGTCACGGGGAAGAACGTCGACTCGATCGACTTCCACGGCGGCGGTGGCAAGGCCATGGAGCCGAAGATAGAGTCGGTGTCGAAGCCCAAGCTGCCCTGGACGAAGACGGTCACGCTGCGCGGCATCATGCCCGCGGCGGTCATGCCGGTCGCCGCAGACCCCGAAGGCGCCCAGGTCGCGTGCAAGATCACCTACAAGGGCAAGGTGCTCGAGGAACAGAGTGCCGATGGCCTGGCGGCCGCTGGCGGCTGCATCGCGGAGTCCCCGATCACGGGATAACCCTGAGGCCGGCACAGCGCTTGTGCAGGAGGTCCACTGCCTTGCTCCCTCCCGGCGTACGGCCCAGCGGTCTTGTGCGCTCGAAAAGTCATCGTCGCAGGTGAGCGGGGTGCGGTCAGTCCGCTGGGATCATGTCCTCCGTGATCGTGTCCTTGTTGTACAAGGTGATCCGGAAGCTGCTGACTGTTCCAGCGGTGCTCCTGCGTCGTGGGACGGTGAAGGACGCGGAACTGCTGGTGTTGCGGCAGGAGAACGCGGTCCTGCGCCGCCAGTTGACCGTACCGGTCCGCTATGGGCCCGCCGACCGGTTCTGGTTCGCCGCCCTGTCCGGGCTGATACCCCGGCGCCACTGGTTCAGGGTCTTCCCTGTCGCCCCCGGCACCCTGCTGGCCTGGCATCGCAGGTTCATCGCCGCGCAGTGGGACTACACCGCGCGCAGGCGCACCGGACGCCCACCCACCACGGCAGCGATCAAGAAGCTCGTCCTGCGGTTGGCCCGGGAGAATCCGCGGTGGGGGCACAGGCGGATCCAGGGGGAGCTGACCCGACTCGGGCATCGGATCGCCGCCTCGACGGTCTGGGAGATCCTTCAGGCAGCCGGCGTCGACCCCGCTCCACGTCGCTCAGGCCGCACCTGGCGCGAGTTCCTGACCGCGCAAGCCGAGGGCATCATCGCGGCAGACTTCTTCCATATCGACACAGCCCTCGGCGGGCGGTTGTACGCGCCGGTTCTTTCTCGAGCACGGCACACGGCGGCTGCACATCACCGGGGTCACCGCCCGCCCGACACACGACCGGGCGGTGCAGCAGGCGCGGAATCTCACCGCCGCCCTGGGCATACGCATCGAGTCTCTGCGCTTCTTGCTGCGTGACCGCGATGGCAAGTACGGCGAGGCATTCGATGCCGTCTTTGAGGCCGAGGAGATGGAGATCGTCAAAAGTGCGCCGCAGGCTCCTCGTATGAACGCGCACTGCGAACGCATCATCGGCAGCATCCGACGCGAAGGCCTCGACCACGTCTTGATCATGAACGAGGCCCACGCCTGCCATGTCCTCGCGGCCTACGAGCAGCCCTACAACGAGCACCGACGCCACCAGGCGCGCAATCAGCTACCACCCGGCGCTCATAAAGAACCCGCCGCGGCGTATGCCCTCAGCACCAGCAAAGTCCTGCGCACCCGGATCCTCGGCGGCCTCATCAACGAGTACAGATGTGCGGCATGACATGCAGCGCTGACTTTTCGAGCGGCACAGGTTCACCGAACTGGGGATCTTCACTGAGTCTTCGCCATCTTCGAACATGCAGGTCGGAGGCTCTGGCGTGGCGCTCGCTCGGGATACTCATGCTGATCTCGGGCGGGAGTCTGCGGTCTTGATCATCCGTCATGTCATCGGTCGAGGCTGTCACATTTGGGTCATTGAACCCAACCCAGCCAGCCGGGTTGTTAATGTCAAACAGCCGCTCGCGGCGGCGCGGCCCGAAGGGCACATCAGCCCCCAGCGTCATCTCCCGGTGCGGTATGCTCTCGCGGCCCACGGCCGGCGACGGCGTCCGCGAGGGGCGCAGCCAGGTCTCCGTTGTATGTAGTGTGCGGAAATGACAAGAAGCGAGCGACTCGCGGACCAGCTGGACCGGCACTGGCACAAGAACCTGCGGCCGCGGCTGCACGGTCTTGCCGATGAGGAGTACTTCTGGGAGCCGGTGCGCGGCTGCTGGAGCATCCGCCCACGTGGCACGTCGGCCGCACCGATGTCGGCAGGTTCGGGGGAATGGACGATGGATTCCGCGTCCCCTGACCCGGTGCCGGCGCCGGTGACCACGATTGCCTGGCGGCTGGCGCACATCATCGTCTCCTGCCTGGGCTATCGGGTCGGATGGCACTTCGGCGGCCAGGACGTCGACTCCCAGACATTCGCCTACGCGGGGACCGCTGACGAGGCGCTAAAACAGCTCGATGAGATGTATGGGAGATGGAACGCGGGGGTCCGCGAGCTCTCGGACGCTGACCTGGAGAATCCGCCCACGGTGGGTCCCGAGCGGTTTCCCATGGAGGGCATCGTCCTGCACGTCAACAGGGAGCTGATCCATCATGGCGCCGAGATTTCCCTGCTGCGCGACCTCTACCGCTGGCAGGACGGAGCCGTACCGCGCCGAATATGACTTTCCGGTAACCGGCGAACGAGCTTCGGAAACCTACGTGGACTCCGTGACGCTCCGTGGCTGCGAGCTTCAGTGAAGCTGCGCCCTCTTGAAGTAGCTGGTCAGGGTGGTGGCGTGAGGGTCGTTCGGGGTGGTCATGCTGGTGTTGGGCGGATGTCTCGGGTGTAGATCATCTGTCAGCGGGCTCCTTCGAGGTTCGTCAGGACGAACAGGGCGCGCAGCAGGCCGGTCGCGCGGGCGGGATCGGTGCGGAGCTTGGTGAGGATCCGCCAGTTCTTGAGATGGGCGAAGCCGTGCTCGACCGGGGCGCGTGCGGCGGCGAGCGCCCGGTTCGCTTCCTTTTCGCTGGTGGTGAGCTTGCGGGCGCGGGTGGCCTTGAGGCCGGTGACGACTACGGGGTCATCCGGGTCGTCGTCCAGGCCGAGGAAGCCGAGATCGACCAGGGCGCCGAGGCCGGCGGCGCGTAGGTGGGACAGGATGCGGTCACGGCGGGCGGCGGTGATGTCGTGAGTGCGGCCGGGCCGAGCCGCGGAGATCCAGATCATCCGGCCCCGTTCGTCGGTCAGGCGAGGATGTGCAGGCCGTGGCGGTGGTGTTTGCCGGAGTAGTTCGGCCGGTTCGCCGTCCCGGTGCGGCGGCTGGGTGGGGATCAGGGTGCCGTCGATCAGGACGACCTCGCCGCCCCGCCGGGCGATCTTCTTCAGGGCGCGGTCCAGCCGTGGGGCCTTGGCGGCCAGCAAGGTGATCAGCTCGTCGCGCCAGCGCCGGATGGTGGTGGCGGAGACGTCGTTGCCGCCGGCCATGTCGGCCAGGCGCTGATCGTGCCGCAGCACGGCCAGCACGATGGTCGCGATCCTCCCGGCCGGCAGTGCCCGCCACCTGGACCGTATCGACTTCAGGTGGCCGCGCAGCAGATCGGCGAGGTAGTTCACGGTGCGCGTGGACAGCGGCAGGCGGCACTGGTAGACCAGGGACACGGTGTCCCCGGCATGTTTATTGGTTTTCGTCGCACAATTCCAACAGCCGCCGGGGGCACCTTGGTTACGCCCTGCCGTCCGTGCGGGCCGGTCACGGGCGGACGGTGAACTTCCCGTCGGGCCGTTTGTGCAGCCAGCCGCGGTCGGCCAGCTTCGTCAGCTTCCCGCGCAGCGGCTCCAGCTTGCCCCGCACCCCGGTGTCCACGCCCAGCGCCTCGCCGATCTGCCGGGTAGCGACCGGACTGCCGGCCGCCCGCACGGCAGCCAGGATGCGCTGATACTCCGCCGGCAACGCGGACTCCAAAACTCCCGGCCCACGCCCGGGACCACCCTCACTGCCCGACCCGCCACCTGAACCACCGGCGATCCGGCCTGGGCCCGCTCGTCGGCGAGCTGCTCACTCATCCGCTGCCACACCCGCTCGGCCACGGCAAGCTCATCCCGCTCGGCCCGCACCGCCGCCAGCTGCTTGACCAGCTGTTCTTCGAGTCCGTCCAGCTCCGCACGACGCGCGGCGATCCGTTCCTGTATCTCGGGGTCCATCATGCGCCGGAGCGTACGAGCGGCGCCGATCCCGACGGACGAGAACCCGCAAAACCAACCCTGCCAGACGATCTACACCTCGACTGCCGCCCACCACCAGCACGAGCACCCCGAACGACCCTCACGCCACCACCCTGATCAGCTACTTCAAGATGGCGCAGCTTCTATGATGTTCAGCGAGGACCGTACGCCGCCCGGTCCGCTCCCGTCGTTCAGTGACCGGTCCATCGACTTCGTGGTGGAGCACGGCCGAGCCGTGGATCTGGCGAGGACAAAGCCTCTCGCCAGCCGGGTGGTCCGGCCGATCCTGGAGATTGATCTCCCCTTCATCAACGGGCTCAGCCTCAGCGACTTCGTACAAGTCACCAGCGAGGAGTTCGACTCCTACAGGCAGTACCGCGACTTCATGCGCTCCCGGCTCCTCGAACTCGACGACGCACTCGAAGCGGTCGACTCCCAAGTAGCTCTGGTCCAGTGGGGCAGCCGTTAACGGCTGGACCCCACGGCCGGTAAGCACGGACTGGGCGATCAATGCGGCGGAAACCAAGGCACAACCGCCCCGCGAAGTCCATGTCAACCTGTTGCAAGAGTCGGCCACAGCCCGATACGGCATGACCAGCAGAACTGCGCTCCCACCGAGAAGCACAAACAACAGGTAAAACATGCGCGAGAACCTTGGGCACCGGTCCTCGTCTCGGTGAGCCGGAGTCGTCGCCGACTGGGGATGACCGTGAGCGCGCCCATACGGTTGCGGAGCGCGCCGCTGTCGAGCCTCCTGTCCCGTTCCTCGAGGACCAGATGGAGACGCGGCCGCCGGGCCGCCGTCGGCTGGGCACCGGCGGTCCCCCTCAACAAGGGAGCCGGGGCCCGCGGTGCTGTGCTGCTGCACCGCCGTGACCCTCAAAGTGAGGGTTCTTTCTGCTGGTCATGACGGGCCGCCTCGAGGTCTCCGCGGCGGCCTTGGGTCACCTTCGGGCAGCGGCCAGGATTTGGGCGAGTCGGATGAAGAACATGATGGCCGCCATGACGAGTCCCGCGAGTATGCAGGCGCCTGGCTGGAGGCCGCCGCCTGCGATCCAGGCGCCAAGGGCGCCAACGGCGCCGAAGACGATCCCGAACAGAGCGGCCCTGCCGACACTGGATGTGGTGCTTTGGGACACCTGGACTCCTCCCCGGCCCCGGCGCACCGCCCGGGGCTTCTTCACTCCAACTGGGCCCGCCCATTGTGGCGGCGCGGCCGACGGGCGGGCCCATTTTGGCATGGGAGGCGCCGGCCCCTGAAAGTCCAACTCGCCCGGCACCAGGGGATATCCGTACCATCACGATCAGGAGCGGCGTACGTCGGCCGCTGGGCCGTGGACCGCATCTTCAGCCCCCGTTGTCCAGCAGTCCGGCACGGGCCCGGTCCACCGCGTCAGCGCGGCCGAAGCCGACGTCGAGGCGGCACCGCTGTACCGGCCTGGCGGACTGGAGCACCTGACCTTGCTCCGCGAACGCGGTGTACTCGGCTCCCCGCCCCAGTCCGCTTGAGTGAGCCAAGCGTTCCGCCAGTTCCGGTGTCCTCCTGTTCCGGCCCCTGCGGGATGCCCCAGCGGAGGCACCCCGCAGGTACGACGTCAGCGGCCGACGCCATCGGCGACCCGCTGTATCCCGCCGCCTGCTCCTGCCTTGCGAGGCTCAGTCGAGGATGCTGGCGAAGAGCATGTAGGGGATGAGGGCCGAGGGCGGAGCAAGGAAGGCCAGCCACAGCCGGGCGGCCTCGCGCCGCCGCCACGTCGCGATGTAGTCGGCGAGCAGCAGGCCGACCGGCAGTGCGAGGCCGAGCCGGTAGACAGTCCAGGCGACACTGAGGCTTTCCTCGAAGCGTTTGAGCTGGGCGCCCTTCCACCCTCGGTACGTGCGTGTTTCCGGAGGCTCCTCGGTCATGTCCTCGGCCATGTCCGACATCCAAGGGCGCAGGAGTTGAGGGGCGCATGGGCGGTCCTACTCAGATGTGCGTGGTCTTCCGGAACGCCGCCGCCACACTCGGTAGCGATCGGTCAGCCGAACTCCGCCGCTACATGGAGTGGTACGTCGGCCGACCCGGCGCCGAGCTGCCTCAGCGTCCCGATAAGACCGAAGCTGAGACCAAGGGCTCGGGCGAGTTGCGCGAGTCCTTCCGCGCCCAGCATCGCGCCGACGACGTCCTGCTGCCGGGCCTCGGCGTCGGCACAGAAGCCGGCACCGTTGCACGGCGATCGATCAGCGGCTGCGCCTGGCCTTCACCGCGGCCGCGAGCGCGGCTCGGCGTCGAGCAGCGGGTGCAGCTCGACGCTCAGCGCCTCGGGCCTGCTCGCCCTCGATCTCCCTCGCGCCGGGTGGGAGCCCGAGCTTCTGCGTGCCCTGGACCGCGCAGCCCACCTCACCCCGCTGTGCAGGCCCCGGTGATCTGCGGACTACTTCCTGGCCGACGCCCCGGCGGAGTATTCGGGTGGCTGGGCGGCGAACACGTACATGCGGCAGCGCTGCCTCGATTGGCTGATCCGATCGTGATAGCGATCGGGTGCGCATGGGCTGCCATCAGCAGATTCGAGGTTTGTTCCAGGTTTCTGCAAACCCGGTCGTGCATGGTCGTTCCACCGCCGAACGGCGAGGACCACAGGGGGAACAGATGCATTTCCGTAATGCCATGGTCTCCGCGGGACCGGGCCAGGGGCCGAAGGGATCGTGCAGGCCGGTGACAGTCGCCAGGGCCAGCATCCAAGACAACATGGGAGCCACCGTGCGCCTACGCACCGCTGTGACAGCACTGACCGGGGCCGCAGCCCTCACCGTTGCCCTGGCCGGATCCGCCCAGGCGGCTGACGGCTCGATCTTCGGGGGGCAGTCGACTAACAACGCTTCCTACGCGTCTGTGCGCTACCACTACGAGAAAGTCGGCAGCAGCTACACCGCCTTCCTGCAAGACATCAAGGTGGGGGACCTGAACGACGGCGACGGCTGGGGCTCCAGCCTCGTCGTGCACAGCGACCAGGGCGTTCTCCGGGAGTACCGCGTCCACGACAGTCAGTTCTATTCGTTCGGCGACGAGCCCTTCTACCGCGTCAGCGGGGTGTGGTTCTCCATCTGCAACTGGAACGAGGCCACCGACGCCCTGAACTCCTGCGCGCGCCTGACCAAGGGCGGCTGACAGGAACGGCCATCGCGCCAACGGCCGCGCCCCCTTCACGCGGGCGCGGCCGTTGGCATGTCCGGCGCCTGGACTCGCCACTCTGCAGGACTCTGTCGCCCGATTCTTGAGTATCGGCTGACCTGCGGGTTCTCGGGGGTGGGATGGTGTTGGGGATCGGTCTGTTCGCGGGGAAGTGAGGAGGATCGGCGGTGTCGCTGCGTCCTGTCCCCGTTCCCGAGACCCCTGAGACGACCGCTCGGGTGGCCAGGGCGGCGTTCCCCAAAGGCTGTCTGGCGATGCGGGTCCGCAACGAGCTGGGTGTGCTGTTCCAGGACGCGGACTTCGCGGCAGCGTTCCCGGCCCGGGGCGGGCCGGGTCTTGCACCGGGGATGCCGGCCATGGTGTCGGTCATGCAGTTCGCTGAGCAGCTGACGGACCGCCAGGCTGCTGATGCCGTCCGCTCCAGGATCGACTGGAAATATCTCCTCGGGCTGGAGCTGGAGGATCCAGGGTTTCCACTTCTCCGTCCTCTCCGGCTTCCGGACACGCCTGGTTGAGCACAGCCACGAGCAGGTGCTCCTGGACCGGCTGCTGTCCCAGCTGTCCGGGCTGGGTTTCCTGCGCGCGGGCGGACGTGTGCGCACGGACGCCACCCATGTCCTGGCTCTGGTGAGGGACGTGAACCGGCTGGAGTTCTGCGCAGAGACCCTGCGGTGCGCGCTCGAGGCCCTGGCGGTCGCCGCCGTGACTGGCTGCGTGCGGCCCGGATCGCGGATGTGTCCTGGCAGGAGCGTTACGGACAGCGTGCGGACTCCTACCGGCTGCCGATGGGCGATGTGGAGCGCGGGGCGTTCGCGGTGCAGGTCGGAGTGGACGGCTGAAGCCCTCGACCACATCCTGATCACGAACGAGGCACACGCTGCTGGTCTACGGCGTCGCCACCTGGCTGCCGACCCTGATGCGCGGCGAGGGCTACGAGCTGGGCTCCACGCTGACCTTCGTCGTCCTGTTCAACCTCGGCGGCATCGTGGGGATGCTGGTCGCGGGCCGAGCCTCCGACCGCTTCGGCGCGCCGTGCATCTCGGCGATCTGGTTCGCGCTGACCGCCGCCGGTGTCTTCCTGCTCAGCATCCACATGCCACTGGCGCTGACGTTCACGGTCGTCTTTCTCACCGGCGTGTTCCTCAACAGCGCCCAGACCATGGTCTACGCGACGGTCTCGATCCGCTCCACCTCGGAGAACCGCGCCACCGCCGTCGGCTGGACCTCCGGCACGGGCCGCCTCGGCGCCGTCTTCGGGCCGTGGCTCGGCGGCCGGCTGCTCGCGGCGGGCAATGGCGACTGGGGCTTCACCGCCTTCGCACTGGCAGGTGTGTCGTCCATGATCTTCATCGGCCTCGCCGCGGTGCGCGGCTCGAAGCAGGCGGCGCGCGGCAGCACCGATTATTCGGTCAGCGTGCCGTCCAGCCGCCGTCCACGTACAACTCGGAGCCCGTGACGAAGCTCGCGTCCTGGGAGGCGAGGAACGCGACCGCCCCCGCGACCTCTTCCGGCCTGCCGAGCCGCCTCATGGGGGTGCCCTCGACCATCGCGGTGTGGCGGGGCGTGCCCCGCCACAGTTCGCGGGAGAGGGGCGTTTCGATGAAACCGGGGTGGATCGAGTTGACCCGGACGCCGCGCGTGGCCCAGTGCAGGGCGGCGTTCTTCGTCATCAGCCGGACCGCGCCCTTCGCCGCGTGGTAGGAGAACTGGCTTCCGAAGCCGCCGACCGTGCCGAATATCGACGCGATGTTGACGATCGAGCCGCCACCGGAGCGTTCGATCGCGGGTCCACCGTGCTTCATGCCGAGCCAGACACCGCCTTGGGTCACCGCGATGACCTTGTCCCACGACTCCTGGGTCTCCGTCTCCACAGTGCGCATCTCGGCGATACCCGCGTTGTTGACGAGCACCGACAGGCCACCCCATGCGGAGACCACGCGCTCGACCGCGCCGCGCCACGCCTCCTCGTCACTCACGTCCAGCGCGAGGCCCAGTGCCCGCGCTCCATCGGCCGTCAGCTCTGCCGCCAGTCGGTCGCAGCGCCCGGCGTCCACGTCGGTCACCACGACCGTGGCGCCCTCGGTGGCCAGTCGGCGCGAGACGGCGGCGCCTATGCCGCCGGTCGCTCCGGTGACCAGGGCGATCTGTCCGGACAGTCGGTCTCGCACGGGCTTTCCTTCGTTCGGTGTGTCAGTGGTCATGGCAGCAACTCCAACCCCGAGCCCAGCAGCGCGGGCACCGCGGAGCCGACCCGTTCGAATCCGGTTCCGACCGTCTGTCCCGCGCGGTAGCGGGCGTGGATGCCCTCCGCGATGACGGCGAGCTTGAAACAGGCCATCGCCTGGTAGTAAGGCAGGAGGCCGATGTCCCGGCCGGACTTCTCGGCGTATCGCTCGGCCAGCTCGGGGCCCGAGGGAAATCCGGGGTTGGCCGTCGGGACGTGGCGCGCCCCGAGGACCGGTTCGCAGGTCCGATCCCAGTACATGAGCAGCATCCCGAGGTCGGCCAGAGGATCGCCGAGCGTGGCCATCTCCCAGTCGACGACCGCGGCGATCCGCCCGAAGTCGGGCGCCAGGATGGTGTTGTCCAGGCGGTAGTCGCCGTGCACGATGGCCGGGGTGCCGCTCTCGGGCAGGGCGCGGGCCAGTCTGCCGTGCAGTTCGTCGAGGTCGGGCAGGGGCCGCGTGGCGACGTTGTCCCACTGTCCGCGCCATCGCCGCACCTGGCGCTCCAGATAGCCGTCGGGACGGCCGAACTTGCCGAGCCCGACGGCGGCGGCGTCCACGGAGTGCAGCGTGACCAGGGCGTCCACCAGCGCGTCGGTGGCGCGCCGTGCGTCGTCGGGCGGCAGTGCGGCTGCCTTGTCGCCGTCGCGCAGCACCGTGCCCTCCACGAAGCCGACGACGCAGAACGGGGCTCCGATCACCTCCGGGTCCGTGCACGACAGCACGGCCCGGGCGACCGGCACCCCGGTGCCGCCGAGCGCCGCGACGACGCGGTGTTCGCGGTCCATGTCGTGCGCGGTCGGTGTCAGCACCCCCAACGGCGGTCGGCGCAGCACCCACCGGCGTGTCCCGTCGGTCACCTCGTAGGTGAGATTGGAGCGACCGCCGTGCAGGGGCGTCACCTTCAACGGGCCCGCGCACTCGGGTACGTGGCGTTCGAAATAACGCCGCAGCGCGGCCACGTCGACTCCGGCCACCGGCGTCTCGGAGGTGGTCACCGAATGGCCCTCCGCTCCCGCGCTGCCCGCACCGCGCGCTTGGCGATGGCCCAGCGGTGGGTCTCCGAGGGACCGTCGTAGATACGGAACGGACGCACCTCCCGGTACAGCCGCGACAGCGGGGTGTCCCCCGAGATGCCGAGCGCACCGCAGATCTGCACGGCCCGGTCGACCACCCGGTTCACCGCCTCGGAGACATAGGTCTTGGCGATCGAGGTGTGCTGGGCGGCCGGGCGGCCCTGGTCCAGTTCCCAGCAGGCCCGCCACAGCACTGCCCGGCCGGTCTCGATGTCGATCTCGGAGTCGGCCAACAGCTGCTGCACCATGCCCAGTTCGGCCAGCGGCTTGCCGAAGGCCGAACGGTCCGCCGCGCGCTCCAGGGCGATGTCCTGCGCTCGCCGAGCCACTCCGAGCCAGCGCATGCAGTGGGTCATGCGCGCGGGCCCCAGGCGCACCTGGGCATACGCGAATCCCTGGTCCACCTCGCCCAGCACGGCGGTGTCCTCGACCTCGCAGCCCTCGAAGACGATCTCGCTGTGCCCGCCGAAGAGCCCCTGGTCCAGAGTGTCGATATTCCGGACGATCTTCATGCCGGGGTTGTCGGCGTCGACGAGGAACATCGTCGCGCCGCCCGCGTCGCCGGGGCCGCCGCAGGTGCGGGCCATGCAGATGGCGAAGGCCGCCCCGTCGGCGCCGCTGATGAACCACTTGCGGCCGTCGATCCGCCAGCCGCCGTCGGTCTTCGTCGCGGTCGTGGTGAGCGCACGCGGGTCGGAGCCGGCGCCCGGCGCCGGCTCGGTCATCGCGAAGCACGAGCGCACCTCACCGGCAGCCAGCGGGCGCAGGTACCGCTCCTGCTGCTGCTCCGTGGCCACTACCTCGAGCAGATGCGCATTGCCCTCGTCGGGCGCCGCGCAGTTGAGCGCGAGAGGTCCCAGAAGCGAGTACCCGGCCGCTTCGAACACCACTGCCTGCCCGCACAGGTCCAGCCCGAGTCCGCCCCACTTGGCGCCGACATGCGGCGCGAACACCCTCGCCTCGCGGGCCGCGCCCTGAAGGCGGCGGCGCAGCGGCTCGGGTCCGGCATGGACATTGCCGTCGCACGCCTGCTCCTCGGATATCACCACATCCCGTACGAACTCGGTGGTGCGCCGCGCGATCTCCGCGACCCTCTCGTCGATCTCGAACCCGATGGACACCTTCACTCCCGAGCTTGGCTACTGGGCATTAGCCATCTCATGGGCAGAAGGGCGGGCGTGTCAAGGGAGCGGGCTAGGGTGAACAGCTCGGCAAAGTGGAATAGGCTAACCATCGATAGCATCAGGAGTCCGTATGAGCTCAGCCCAAGGCGGGGCATACGAGCGGCCGCATCGGCCGGCGCGGCCGGAGGCCGCGCTCGCGGCCAACCGCCGTTCGGCCATCCGGCAGGCCGCGCTGCGGCTGTTCGCCGCGCAGGGCTACCGGTCCACCACCATGGCCGATATCGGGGCCGCCATCGGCATCCGCGGTCCGAGTCTCTACAAACACGTGGCCTCCAAGCATGAGTTGCTGGCCGAGATCATGATCGGCACGATGGAGCAGCTCATCGCCGGCAACATCGCGGCCGTCGCCGGCGCGGACGACGTGCGGGAGCAGCTTCGCCGCTCCGTGGAGGCGCATATCCGTTACCACGCCCGCCACCGCCTGGAGGCATTCGTCGGCAACCGCGAGATCGGCAGCCTGGAGCAGCCCGCCCAGGATCGGGTCCTCGGCCGCCGCAGCGACTACGAGCGCCGCTTCCGTGAACTCATCGAGCGGGGTGCCGCCGAGGGGGCCTTCCGTGTGCAGTCGGCCAGGATCGCCTCGTACTCGATCCTCGACATGGGGATCGGCGTCTCCAGCTGGTTTCACGAGGGTGGCGAGTTCACCGTCGATCAACTCGCCTACCAGTACGGCGACATCGCGCTCCGCGTCGTGGGCGCGCGACCGCTCGGCGGCTCGCCCGATCCCCTGTGTGAGTAAACCGAATCCAATTCAAATCCTCAAGGGGTAGGCGCCGCTTTCGGCCGCGCGCACGTCATTCCACCGGGTATCCGTCGCGCACTCCGAGGAAACCCTTGCTCAAAGGCTAGCTGTACTGAGTTCAGTTCTGTACCGTCCCGGGCGTCGGCAGGGTTACGGGACCGTGCCGTCGGAAGGAGGGCCGGATCGTGAGCACCACACAGCAGCCCGCCCCGCCGGGGTCGGAGTCGGCGCCGTACGCTCCACGTACAGTGCGCCGCGCGATGCTCGCCGGAAGCATCGGCACCCTGATCGAGTACTACGACTTCAGCGTCTACGGCTATCTCGCCGTGGCGATCGCTCCGCAGTTCTTCCCCAGCGACGATCCGGCGGCCTCGACGCTGGCGGCGCTTGCCGTGTTCGCCACCGGCCTCGTGGTACGACCGGTCGGCGGTGTCTTCTTCGGGTGGATCGGCGACCGATGGGGGCGTCGCAAAGCGCTGGTCTCCTCCGTGCTGTGCATGGGAGTGGCCAGCAGCATCACGGGACTGCTGCCGACCTACAGCCAGATCGGCGTGGTCGCCGCGGTGCTCCTGTTCCTCACCCGGCTGGTGCAGGGCGTCTCCTCGGGGGGCGAGTCGGTCGGCGCCTACACCTACATCTACGAGTCGGCGCCGCCCCGGCGCAGGGCCTTCCTCGGTGCCGTCACACCCATCGGGTCCAACCTCGGGTTCATGTTCGCGGCCGCCACGGCCGGGGCGATCTCCGCCCTCACCACCAAGGAACAGATGGCCGACTGGGGGTGGCGGCTGCCGTTCCTGATGGCCGTGCCACTCACCCTGGTCTGTCTGTGGGCCCGGCTGCGGATCGAGGACACTCCGGAATTCGAGGAGGCCGCACGGCGTGCCGACATCCCGGCGGCTCCGATCCGGGAGGTCCTGTCCACCCACCGCGTCGCGCTGCTGCAGTCCATCGGCCTGGCCATGGCGCAGGGCGGCGCCATCTTCCTGGGGCTGACGTACATCGGTATCTACCTGTCCACCAAACTGGGTTACGACCCCACGCTGGTGTTCTGGCTGAGCGCCGGTGTCGTGCTCGTCACCGTGCTGCTCATGGTGCCGGCCGGCTGGCTCGCCGCCCGGTTCGGGTGCCGTCGTGTCCTGATGGGCGGGCTGCTGGGCTTCCTGGTGACCGCCTACCCCGCGATGATGCTCATGGGCCGGCACAGCCTGGCCCTGGCCGGCCTGGCCTATCTGCTCTTCATGCTGAGCAGCGCGTTCGTACAGGTCCCGGCGGCCAGTCTGTGGCCGCATCTGTTCGAACGCCGGGTCCGCTACACCGGCATGGCGATCGGGTACAACATCGGCACCGTCCTCGCGGGCGGTACGGCTCCGTACATCGCGGCCTTCCTGGTCGAGCGGACCGGGAACCTGCTCTCCCCGGCGTTCTTCGTCATGGTGGTCTGCCTGATCGGGATCGGTGTCCTGTTCACCGTCCGCACGGATGTGACGGATGTGTAGGGCGTCGGTTGCGGTGACCCCCGGTCACCGCATCGCGCTAATCCCCTGTCGTAGGGGAGTGGCTGCTGTGGCCGATGGTCTGGCCGCCGTCGACGAGGAACTCTCCGCCTGTGGTGTAGGAGGCGTCATCACTGGCGAGAAAGAGCACCATGCGGGTGACCTCCTCGGGCTCCCCGATGCGGGGCACCGGCTGATGGGCGAAGAGTCCGGGTGAGGCGTCCTCACCCATGGGCGTGCGGATGACGCCCGGGTGTACGGAGTTGATGCGTACCCCAGTGCCTGCCATGTCCAGTGCGGCGGCCTTGGTCATCCCTCGCACCCCCCACTTGCTCGCCACATAGCCGATGCCGCCGGCGAAACCCACGAGGCCGGCGGCCGAGGAGACGTTGACGACCGCCCCGTGGCCGCGGTCGCGCATGCCGGGGAGGACGGTGTGCATGCCGATGAAGGCGCCCACCAGGTTGACGTCGAGGATCCGGCGGAAGTGTTCGGGCGACTGCTCCACCACGCCGCCGAAGTGAATGATCCCGGCGTTGTTCACCAGGACGTCCACGGGGCCGAAGGTGTCCTCGACTGTGCGGACGACGGATTGCCACTGCGCTTCGTCGGTGACGTCGAGGTGGCAGTACCGCGTGTGGGGGAGCTCATCGGCCAGGGCCTCTCCCTCGTCGTCCAGCAGATCGCAGACGGCGACCCGGGCGCCTTCGGCGGCCAGGCCGCGTACGTGCGAGGCACCCATGCCCCGGGCCCCGCCGGTGACGATCGCGACCTTTTTGTCGAAGCGCATCTGGGGTTTCCCTTCCGTGTCCATGAGTCAAAGTCGCCAAGCCGTCTGTGCGTGTGGTCAGTCGGGGACGAGCACGGTCCGGCCCCGCACCTGGCCCCGCCGAAGCCGGCCGATCGCTTCCGGTGCCGCGGACAGCGGGAACCGTTCCGATTCGACGTGGAGGGCTCCCGAGCGTGCCAGCGTGACGACCTCGGCGAGCTCGGGGCGGGTTCCCCAGAAGGGCAGCGAGAGCCGGAAGCCGGGTGGGAGAACGCCCGGTTTGGAGACCGTCAGGCAGCCGCCTCCGCTTCCGACGAAGGCGAGTTCACCGCCGGGGCGCAGGACGCCGGTCGCGAGTTCCAGGGTCTTTGCGGTGCCGACGAAGTCGAGCACGGCGTCGGCTCCCGCGTCACCGGTCCGTGCCCTCAGCACGCGGGCGGTGTCCGGCCGCATCAGGGTGCCGAAGTCCGCGCCGGAGCGGTCCGCGAGAGCCAGGGCATCCTCCCGGACATCGACCGCCAGTACGCGGCTCGTGGTGGTCGCGCGGAGGATCTGGACAGCCAGGTGACCGAGCCCGCCGACACCGATGACGACAGTGGAGGTGCCCTCACGGAGTGCGTGCCGGAGCCCGGCCACGGCGTGGTAGGACGTCAGACCCGCGTCGGAGAGCGGGGCCGCCTGATCGGCCGGCAGGTCGCCGATCGGCACCAGATGGCGGGCGGACGGGACGAGGAGGTACTCGGCCATTCCGCCGTCCCGGCCGAGTCCGGCCCCATGCCATGTGAGGGTGTCACGCCGGTCGCAGTAGTTGTCCCGGCCCGTGGCGCAACGGTCGCAGGCGCCGCAGCCCCACGGTCCGTAGAGCACCACGCGTTCACCGACCGCCACCCCGTCGGCGTCGGGACCCAGGGCCGCGGCCCGCCCGGCGACCTCGTGGCCGAGGGTGAACGGCAGACGGTAGGGGAGCGACCCAGGGGCCCCGTCGATGACGTGCAGGTCGGAACGGCACAGCCCGGCGGCTTCCACCTGCACCAGTACCTCGGTGCCACGGGGCGTGGGCCGCTCGACTTCGGCCGGTGCCGGGGGCTCGCCCCACGCCGTCAGCCTCAGTGCCCTCATCTTCACCGTCCCAGGTCTCGTCAGTCCCGAGGCCGCCACGTTAACAGAGGTGAAATTGGTTCAGTAGATGGGGAGGGCGATCGGCGTGACGCGTGGAGGCGTCCGGACGGGGTCGGAGATGCACGAATCGGCCCGTGTGGAGGTCTTGCCCGCGCGGGGCTCGGTGTCTACGGTCATGAATTGAGTTCAATTCTCAGATGCCACCCCGTCGTACGAGCACGATGGAGACCCCATGCACCGTCGCCACCCCGAGATCGACCCTCAGCTGCTGTCCGAATCGGACGAACAGCGGCAACTGCGTACCGTCCTGCGGGACCTCTTCACCGAGGCCAGTGGCGCCGAGGACGTACGCAAGCATCTGGCCACCGCGCGCGGATACGACGAAGCGCTCTGGGTGCGGCTCGCGGGCGAGATCGGGGTCCATGGGCTGGCCGTTCCGGAGGAGTACGGCGGGTCGGGTTTCACCTTCGCCGAACTGGCCGTGGCCCTGGAGGAATCCGGGCGCGCCCTGTACTGCGCGCCGCTGCTGCCCACGGTGGTCCTGGCCGCACACGCCCTGCTGTACAGCGCTGACCGTACGGCATGCGAGCGCTATCTGCCCCGGATCGCGGACGGCACGCTCACCGCGACCGTGGCCGGGTTCGGAGCCGACGAGCCCGGTGTCACCGCGGAACAGGAAGGCAAGGGCTGGGTGCTGCGTGGGCGGGCGGATTTCGTGCTCGACGGCGCCGGCGCGGATCTCATCGTGGTGCGGGCCGGAACACCCGCCGGACCTCGGCTGTTCGCCTGCGAGCCCGCCTCCGGCGCCTGTCGGCGAACTCCGCGCCGTGTCCTGGACGAGACGCGGCGCCAGGCGCTGGTGGAGTTCCGAGGCGCCCCGGCCACCGCCGTGGGCATGGCGGAGGGCGCCGAGGACACGGTCTCGGCGACTCTGGACGCCGGGCGGGCCGCACTGGCGGCCGAACAGGTCGGCGGCAGCGGGCACGCGCTGGACGCCACGGTCGAATTCGCCGCACAGCGCCACCAGTTCGGGCGCCCCATCGGCTCCTTCCAGGCCGTCAAGCACCGGCTGGCCGACGTGCTGGTCGCGCTGGAAGCGGCGCGCTCGGCGTCCGCGTACGCGACTGCCTGCGCCGCCGTCGCCTCGCCCCAGTTGCCGGTGGCCGCCTGCGCCGCCGCCGTGGTCTGCTCCGAGACCTTCCGTCTGGCGACAGCCGAGTACGTCCAACTGCACGGCGGTATCGGCTTCACCTGGGAGCACCCGGCCCATCTGTACATGCGTCGCGCACGCGGCGGCGAAGTGCTGTTCGGCACGGCGGACCGGCACCGGGTCCGCCTCGCCGGACTCATCGGTCTCGCCACCCGGGCCGCCGCCTGAACGGCGGCGGCCCGGCACCGGTTTCGCGATGAGTCCGTCTCCGGAGAAACGACGTCATTCCGGCCGCCCGCCGGACCGTCGGTGCGGAGGGTGTCATCCGTCGTACACGTAGAACCCCCGGCCGCTCTTGCGGCCCAGATGTCCCGCGGCGACCATGCGCCGCAGCAGCGGGGGAGCGGCGTACAGCGGTTCCTTGAATTCCTCGTACATCGACTCGGCGACGGCCTGGGCCGTGTCCAGGCCGATCAGGTCGAGCAGCCGCAGCGGACCCATCGGGTGGGCGCAGCCGAGTTCCATGCCGCTGTCGATGTCGTCCGCGCGCGCCATTCCGGACTCGACCATGCGGATCGCGGAGAGCAGGTACGGCACCAGCAGCGCGTTGACCACGAAGCCGGATCGGTCGGGCGCCTGGATGACCGTCCTGCCCAGCCGTTCGGCGGCGAAGTCGCGGGTGCGGGCCAGGGTTTCGGCGCCGGTGGTGAGGGCGGGGATCACCTCGACCAGCTTCTGCACCGGTACGGGGGTGAAGAAGTGCAGCCCCACGACATGGGAGGCCCGGCCGGTGGCCACGGCGAGGTCGACGACGGGTATCGAGGACGTGTTGGTGGCGAGGACGGCCTCCGGGTCGGTGACCACCTTGTCCAGTCGGCGGAAGACTTCCAGCTTCACCTCCCGGTTCTCGGCGACGGCCTCGACGACGAACTGCCGGTCGGCCAGTTCGCCCAGGTCGTGGGTGAAGGAGAGCCGGGCCAGGGCCTGATCCCGGTCGGACTCGGTGAGCTTGCCGCGCCGCAGGCCGCGGTGGAGGGAGGCGGTGATGCGTGCGCGGCCGGCGGCGGCCAGCTCCGGGGTCGATTCGGCGACGGTCACATCGAGACCGCGCAGGGCGGCGACCTCGGCGATGCCGGAGCCCATGAGGCCGCAGCCGACGATGCCGAGACGGGAAATGCGGGGCATGGAGGTCCTTCCTCAGCGATCTGGACGGCAGGGGGTGCCGGCGCGAGGCGCTCCGTCATATTGAACTGAAGTAGGTGATCTCATCAAGAGCGAGTCTGAATCCATAAACCTGCCTTGGTGAAGGGGTTGACAGGGTCTCTTCGTGGTTCCAGTGTTGTAGTGAATTCAGTTCAGTTTGAGGGGTGAGAGATGACAGTGGAAGACGAGATCCAGTTCGAGCGTGACGGCCACGTCGCCCGTGTGTGGCTCAACCGCCCATGGAAGAAGAACTGCGTTACCGTGCCGATCCTGGACCGGCTCGACGAGATCATCACGGAGGTGGACGAGGACCCCGGGCTGCGGGTCCTGGTGGTCCGCGGCCGCGGCGGCACCTTCTGCTCGGGCTTCGACCTCGACAGCCTGAAGGCCGACTACGTCGGCAAGTCGAACGCGATCGACGTCGCGGTGAAGTCCGCGAAGGTGTGCGACCGCCTGTACTCGATGAAGACCCCCTCGGTCGCGGTCCTGGAAGGCCACGTCACCGCCGGCGGCTTCGAGATCATGATCTCCTGCGACTTCGCCATCTCCGCGGACGACGCCAAGATCGGGGACTTCCACATCCGCCGCGCGCTGTTCGGCGGGGCCGGCCCGATCTACCGGGTGCCGCGCATGATCGGCATACGCAAGACCAAGGAGCTGATGCTCACCGGCAAGCTCCTCTCCGGCGTCGAGGCCGCCGAGTTCGGGCTCATCAACAAGTCGGCCCCGGCCGACAAGCTGGACGAGACGGTCGAGGACTTCATCGGCGACCTCGCTGACAAGAGCCCCTTCACGATGTGGCTCACGAAGATGACGATCGACCGCAGCCTGGATGCCGACACCCAGTCGTTGATGGTGATGGAGCACCTCGCCGTGGGCGTGGCGCTCAACTCCGAGGACGCGAACGAGGGCGTGTCGGCGTTCCTGGAGAAGCGCGAACCCAAGTGGCAGGGGCGCTGATCCGGATGGCCACGGATCCGCGGAGTCCGGCCGCCGGGCTCCAGGGCTCACGCTGCTCCGGCTGCTCGGTGGCGGTCTACCCCGCGGACGACGCGTGCCCGCGCTGCGGGGGGCCCGCCCGGCCGGCGGCCCTCCAGGGCACGGGCACGCTGTGGACCTGGACGGTGCAGCGGTACGCCCCCAAGTCGCCGCCCTACCGGGCCCCGGCCGGAGGCTTCGTGCCGTTCGCGCTCGGCTACGTCGAGCTGGCCGAGGGCGTGCGGGTGGCCGCCGTCCTCGACGTCGACGACTTCGAAGACCTCCGCATCGGCATGCCCCTCACCGTGACCGCGGGTGCCGGTGTCCCGAGGGCCAGGCCCACGACCCCGGGCGAGGAGGGTTCATGAGCACCGACGTCCTGATCTGCGGCGCCGGGCGAACCCCGTTCGGCCGGTCCGAGGCGACCGGCCGGCAGCTGGCCGTCGGCGCGGTGAACGCGGCCCTGGCGGACGCCGGGATCGAGTGGTCGCGGGTGCGGGCCGCGTTCGGCGGCAGCGACAGCGCGGGCCTCGCCGACACCCTGGTGGCCCAACTCGGCCTGACCGGACTGCCGTTCGTCAACGTCAAGAACGGCTGCGCAACCGGCGGCAGCGCGCTGGTCTGTGCCGTGAACGCGATCCGCTCCGGCATGGCGGACGTCGTCCTGGCCGTCGGCTTCGACAAGCACCCGCGCGGCGCCTTCGACCCGAGGCCGGAGGACTGGGGCCTGGGATCGGAGTACGGCAGCGACGGGCTGATGGTGACCACCCAGTTCTTCGGCATGAAGATCCAGCGCTATATGCACGACCACGGGATCACCCCGCGGACCCTCGCCCTGGTCGCCGAGAAGGCGTACCGCAACGGCGCCCTGACCCCCGAGGCGTGGCGCCGCACACCGCTGTCCGCCGAGGAGATCCTCGACTCCGGCATGGTGAGCGATCCGCTGACCCGGTACATGTTCTGCTCCCCGGGAGCGGGTGCCGCCGCGCTGGTGCTCTGCTCGCCCGAGGCCGCCCGCACCATGGACGGCCCGCCGGTCACCCTGCGCTCGGCGGCCGTTCGCACCCGGCGCTTCGGCTCCTTCGAAGTGTTCAGTCCCTGGATTCCCGGGGGCGAGCCGACCAGTGTCAGCCGGGATGCCTCGGCCGCCGCCTTCGAAGAGGCGGGGATCGGCCCCGGTGACGTCGACATCTGCCAGTTGCAGGACACCGAGAGCGGCGCCGAGGTCATGCACATGGCCGAGTGCGGATTCTGCCAGGACGGCGAGCAGGAGCGGCTGGTCGCCTCCGGTGGCACCGGAATCGGTGGGACGCTGCCCGTCAACACCGACGGCGGCTGCATCGCCAACGGCGAACCCATCGGCGCCTCGGGACTGCGCCAGGTCTACGAAGTCGTCCAGCAACTGCGCGGACGGGCGGGTGAACGCCAGGTCCCCGGCGAACCCCGGGTCGGCTTCACCCATGTGTACGGCGCCCCCGGCGTGAGCGCCTGCACGGTGCTGTCCCGCTGAAACGTCCCGCCGATCGGAGGTGGAAGAAGAGATGAGCGGCATCCCGGGACCTAAGGAGTTCCGCGCCCAAGCCCGGCAGTGGCTCGCCGGCGTCGGCAGACCCCGCGCCGCCGACGGGGAGTGGGGCAGCGGCTCCGACTCCGTCGCCGTGTTCGAGAACTGGACCGAGGAGCAGGAGCGCGAGCACACCGCCCGTGTCCAGGAGTGGGAACGCACCCGCTACGACCAGGGGTGGTCCGCGCTCGACTGGGAGGAGACATACGGAGGGCGGGGTCTGCCCGCGTACTACGAGCAGCTCTACCGCGCCGAAGAGGCGGCCTTCGACGTGCCGCACCGCACCGAGATCTTCCCTGTGACGCAAGCGCTCGTCGCCCCCGCGGTCGGCATCTGGGGCACCGAGGAGCAGAAGCGGCGCTGGCTGCGGCCCATGCTGCGCACCGACGAGCTGGCCTGTCAGCTGTTCTCGGAGACCGAAGCCGGCTCCGACCTCGCCGCGGTGCGGACCAAAGCGGTGCGCGAGGGCGACGATTGGGTGCTGACCGGGCACAAGGTGTGGACCTCCGGAGCCCGCGTCGCGACCTGGGGCGTGGCGGTGTGCCGCACCGATCCGGAGGTACGCAAACACGCCGGCATCACCGTCTTCCTGGTCCGCATGGACGCGCCGGGCGTCACCGTACGGCCCATCCGGCAGATGACCGGCGGCACCAGCTTCAACGAGGTCTACCTCGACGGCGTGACGGTGCCCGACACCGACCGGCTCGGGCCGGTCGGCGAGGGCTGGCGGGTGACACTCAGCGTGCTGGCCGCCGAGCGGCTCGACTCCGGCGGCCTCGGCCTGGACAACGCCGACCGGGCGCTGGAACTGGCCGGGCACCTGCCGCGCCCCCTCACCGGCAGCGAACAGCAGCGGGCCGCCGACCTTCACATCCGCACCCTCGTCCAGCGGCTCATCGGACTGCGGGTGACCGCGGCCCTCGTCGCCGGGCGCGAGCCCGGCGCGGAAGCCTCGGTCGGCAAGCTGTACGCCACCGAGACCATGCGGCGCACCAGCGACCTGGTGTCCGAGCTGCTGGGCCCGAGCCTCGTGGCGGACACGGGGGCATGGGGCAGCTTCGCCTGGACGGAGCACCTGCTCGGCGCCCCCGGCTACAGCATCGCGGGCGGCACCGACGAGATCCAGCGCAACATCCTCGCCGAACGCGTACTCGGCCTGCCCAAGGAGCCCGTCCGATGAACACGGCCACCCAGGCGCCGGAGCCGGCCGCCCGGGTCCGCGACCGGCTCGCGCGCCGCCACCCGGGGGCGCTGATCGGCGAGTTGACGGTGTTGCCAGGCGGCCACTCGGGGCTGACGTACTCGGTCGCGGCGGGGGGCGCCCGGTATGTCGTCAAGGCGGTGCCCCCGGGGCAACGGCCCGTAGGACGCAATGACGTACTGCGCCAGGCACGGGTGCTGCGAGCGCTGGCCGGGTCCGCGGTGCCGGTTCCGGGCGTCGTGGCCGTCGACGAGAGGCCACCCGCCTGGTTCGCCATGGACTTCGTCGCCGGGGAGGCCGTCGAGCCGGTACTCGACGAGAACGAGGTGCCCGCCGCGACGGCTCGGGCCCGGATGCTGGAGATCGCATCCGTCCTGCGGCGGCTGCACGACACCGATGCCGACACGCCCGGGCTCGACGCGCCCGAACCGCTCGACCCCGTCGGCGAGCTGGAGCGCTGGAGCCGCACCCTGCACGCCGTCCCCGCCGAACTGCGCCCCGGTGGCCAGGAGCTGCTGGCACGCCTCGCCGACGACGTGCCCCGCGGCCTCCCGCCGGCGCTGCTGCACGGGGACTTCCGGCTCGGCAACGTGCTGTGTGCGGGCGAGCGCGCGGTGGCCGTCATCGACTGGGAGATCTGGAGCGTCGGCGACCCGCGCATCGACCTCGGCTGGTTCCTGCTCTTCGCCGACCACCACAACTTCCCCGAGCTGGGACACGCCGTGCCCGGCCTGCCCGGCGAGGCCGAACTGCTGGACGCCTACCGTGACGACCGGCCCGCGCCGCCCGCGATGGACTGGTTCCGGGCGCTCGGCCGCATGAAGATGGCCGCGATCATGGGCCACAACCTGCGCCGGCACCGCGAGGGCAAGCACCACGACCCGGACCAGGAGCGTCTGCCGCCCACCATCGCCGCCATGATCCGCACGGCACGCGACATCCTCGGCTGATCCGGCCCCACCGAACAGGAGCAATCGTGGATTTCGGATTCTCGCCCCGGGCGAGTGAACTCCTAGGCCGCATGCGGTCGTTCATGGACAGCTATGTCTTTCCCGCGGAAGGGGTCTACGACCGGCAGCTCACCGAGGCGCATGACCCGCATGCCCTGCCGCCGGTGATGGCCGAGCTGAAGGAGAAGGCCCGCGCCGAGGGCCTGTGGAACCTCTTCATGGCGCACGGCGACTGGGGCGCGGGGCTCAGCAACCTGGAGTACGCGCCGCTCGCCGAGCTGGCGGGCCGCTCCGTCATCGGCCCCGAGGTGTTCAACTGCTCGGCGCCCGACACCGGCAACATGGAGCTGCTGGCGCTGTACGGTACGCCCGAGCAGCAGGAGCGCTGGCTGCGTCCCCTGCTCGAGGCGGAGATCCGCTCGTGCTTCGCCATGACCGAGCCGGAGGTCGCCAGCTCCGACGCCCGCAACATCCGCACCCGCATCACCCGCGACGGCGACGTCTACGTCGTCAACGGCCGCAAGTGGTACACCTCCGGGATCCTCGACCCCGACTGCAAGCTGATCATCCTGATGGGCAAGACCGACCCCAAGGCGCCCACCTACCGGCAGCAGAGCATGCTGCTCATCCCCCGGGACACCCCGGGCGTCACGGTTCTGCGCGACCTGCCGATGTTCGGCTACACCGACCGGCTCGGACACGGCGACGTGCTCTTCGAGGACGTCCGCGTGCCGGTGGAGAACATCCTCGGCGGTGAGGGCGAGGGCTTCGCGCTCGCCCAGGGACGGCTGGGTCCGGGGCGGATGCACTACGCGATGCGCGCCGTGGGCTTCGCCGAGCGCGCCCTGCGGCTGATGTGCGAGCGCGTCACCGAACGCGTCGCCTTCGGCGCGCCCCTCGCCGACCGGGGGGTGGTCCGGGAGTGGATCGCCCGTAGCCGCATCGAGATCGAGCAGGTGCGTCTCCTCGTCCTCAAGTCGGCCTGGCTGATGGACACCGTCGGCAACGCCGCCGCCCGCATGGAGGTCGCCGCGATCAAGGTCGCGGCGCTGGAGGTCGCGCACAAGGTGGTCGACCGCGCGGTGCAGGCGCACGGCGCGGCGGGGGTCAGCGACGACACCGTACTGGCCCGGCTGTACGCCATCACACGGGCGCTGCAAATCGCCGACGGCCCCGACGAAGTGCATCTGCGGACGGTGGCCCGCCAGGAACTCGCGAGGTACGAGAAGACCGGCACGAAGACCGACACGAAGGCGGGGGCAGTGTGAGCGCCAACAGCCTCGACGGCAAGGTCGCCGTCATCACCGGCGGATCCCGCGGCATCGGCCTGGGCATCGCCACCGCCTACCGGGCGGCCGGCGCGCATGTGGTGCTCGCGGCCCGTAAGCCGGCCGGACTCGCCGAGGCGTGCGAGGAGTTGCTGCGCGTCAAGGGCGACGGCGACGTTCACACGGTGGTGGCGAACGCTGGTGAACCGGAGCAGGCCGAGGCCTGCGTCGACGAGACCATGTCCCGCTTCGGCCGGGTCGACGTGCTCGTCAACAACGCGGCGACCAACCCGTACCACGGCGATCTGCTCGACCTGGACCTGCCGCGCGCGGAGAAGACCGTCCGCGTCAACCAGTACGGCATGATCTCCTGGACCCGGTACGCCTGGCGGGCCTGGATGGCCGAGCACGGGGGAGCGGTGGTCAACATCGCCTCCGTCGGCGGGCTCATCGTCGATCCGCATATCGGCTACTACAACGCCACCAAGGCCGCCATGCTGCACATGACCCGGCAGCTCGCCTACGAACTCGGGCCACGCGCCCGCGTCAACGCCATCGCCCCCGGACTGATCAAGACCGAACTGGCGCGGGCGGTGTGGGAGGTCCGCGAGCCGATCCTCACCGCCAAGCTGCCGTTGCGGCGCCTCGGCACGGTGGAGGACGTGGCACAGGCGGCGCTGTTCCTGGCCTCCGACGCCTCCTCATGGATGACCGGCCAGACCCTGGTGCTCGACGGCGGTGCGACCGCTCTGCCGATCGGGGTGGATGGATGACCGCGCCACGACCCGCCGCGGAGCTGTTCTCGCTCCAGGGCAGGACGGCCCTGGTCACCGGCGCCTCCGCCGGGCTCGGCGCACGCTTCGCCGCCGTCCTCGCGCGGGCCGGCGCCACCGTGTTCGCCGCCGCCCGGCGTGTCGACCGGCTGAAGGAACTCGCCGACGGAGGCGAGCGCATCCACCCCGTCGCCTGCGACGTCTCGCTTTCCGCCGACCGTACGCGGCTGGCCCGGACCGCGCGGGCCGCCACCGGCCGCATCGACATCCTGGTCAACAACGCGGCCACCTCCGGCGAGACCCGCGCCGAAGACGAATCCCCGGGCGCCTTCGCGGATGTCCTCGGCGTCAACCTCACCGCGCCCTTCCACCTGGCACGTCTCGTGGCGGAGGCACCCGCCGGGGACCACGCGCCGAGCAGGAGCGTCATCAATGTCTCCTCCATCCTCGGCCTGGTCACCGCCGCCCCGCTCGGCGGCGCGAGCTACGCGGCGTCCAAGGCCGGACTGATCGGGCTGACCCGGGAGCTGGCCGGACAGTGGGGCCCGGAGGGAACCCGGGTCAACGCGCTCGCCCCGGGCTGGTTCCGCACCGAGATGACCGCGGACCTCTTCGGCGACGAGCGCTCCAGCCGCTGGGTCGAGCGCAACACCCTGCTGCGGCGCGGCGGCGGGGAGCATGAACTCGACGGCGCGCTGCTGTTCCTCGCCTCGGACGCCTCCTCGTACTGCACCGGGCAGGTCCTGACCGTCGACGGCGGATGGACCGCGCGATGAGGGTCGGCATCGAGATCGACGACGGCGGCCTGGCCCGCGTCACCCTGCGCCGAGGTGAGGCGGGCAACGCCATCGACCTGGACATGGCGCGCGGACTGCTGGACGCGGCACGGACCTGCGCCGCCGAGGCCGTACGGGCCGTGCTGCTGACCGGGGAGGGGAAGTCCTTCTGCGTCGGCGGCGACCTCAGGGAGTTCTCCCGGCTCTCCGGCGAGGCACTGCACCAGCACCTCACCACGGTGACCGCCGCGCTCCACGACGCCCTGCGTACGTTCGCCGCGAGCGACGCGCCCGTGGTGGCCGCCGTGCAGGGAGCCATCGCGGGTGCGGGCATCGGCCTGGCCGCGTCCGCCGATGTGACGCTCGCCGCCGCCGACGCCTCGTTCACCGCCGCCTACACCGGCATCGGTTACTCACCGGACGCCGGGGTCAGCTGGTTTCTGCCCCGTCTCATCGGCCCCAAGCGAGCACTGGACCTGCTGCTGACCAACCGCCGCATCCCGGCGGCGGAGGCCGCGGACATCGGACTGGTGAGCCGGGTCGTCGCCGCCGACCGGCTGGCCGCCGAGGCCGCGCGCACGGCCGAGGCCCTGCGGCGCGGACCCACTGCCGCCTTCGGTGCCACCCGCCGGCTCGTCGCCGCCGGGCTGACCGCGGACCTCGGTCCGCACCTGGACCGCGAGGCCCGTGCGATCGCCGCCGCGGCCGCCTCCGACGCGGGCCGTGAGGGTGTCGCCGCCTTCCTGGGCAAGCGGACGCCCGACTTCACGCGCGTCGCGCTCAAGCCCTGAACTCCTTCCCGAAACCCATGGAGCCACCATGTCCGAAGCGTTCATCGTCGGAGCCGTCCGTACCCCCGTCGGCCGCCGCAAGGGCGCGCTCAGCGGCGTGCACCCCGCCGACCTCGGCGCCCATGTGCTGCGCGCCCTGCTGGAGCGCACCGGCGCCGACCCGGGCGCCGTGGACGATGTGTACTTCGGGTGCGTCAGCCAGATCGGCGCGCAGACCGGCAACATCGCACGCACCGCCTGGCTGTCGGCGGGCCTGCCGCAGCACGTCCCCGGCACCACCATCGACCGCCAGTGCGGTTCCTCCCAGCAGGCCGTGCACTTCGCCGCCCAGGCGGTCGGCTCCGGAACCGCCGACCTGGTGGTCGCCGGCGGGGTGGAGACGATGAGCCTGGTGCCCATCGCCGCCCCCATGACCGTCGGCGAACAGGCCGGCATGGGCAGCCCGTACGCGGGGAGCGGCTGGCGCGAACGCTACGGGGACCAGGAGGTCTCGCAGTTCCGTGGAGCCGAACTGATCGCCGAGAAATGGGGCATCTCCCGCGCGGACATGGAGGAGTTCGCGCTCACCAGCCACCAGCGGGCCCTAGCCGCCCAGGCCGACGGCGCCTTCGACGACGAGATCACCCCGGCCTTCGGGCTCACCGCCGACGAGGGCCCGCGCGCCGACACCACCCTGGAGAAGATGGCCGGCCTGAAGACCCTCACCGAGGACGGCCGGCTGACCGCCGCCGTCTCCAGCCAGATCTCCGACGGCGCCGCCGCCCTGTTGATCGCCTCCGAGGAGGCGGTGCGTCGGCACGGTCTGACCCCGCTGGCGCGCGTGCACACCATGGCCGTCGTCGGCTCCGACCCGATCCACATGCTGACCGGTCCGATCCCCGCCACCGAGAGGGTCCTGGAGAAGGCCGGGCTGTCGATCGACGACATCGACCTGATCGAGATCAACGAGGCCTTCGCCTCGGTCGTCCTGGCCTGGCAGAAGGAGATCGGCGCTCCCCTGGACCGCGTCAACGCCTTCGGCGGCGCCATCGCGCTCGGGCATCCGCTCGGCGCCACCGGGGCCCGGCTCATGACCACGCTCGTCCACCAACTGCGCAGCACCGGCGGACGCCATGGCCTGCAGACGATGTGCGAGGGCGGCGGCATGGCGAACGCGATCGTCTTGGAGCGCCTTTGACCCGAGCCACCCCCGAGCCGATTGGCAACCGAGTTCAGCTTGGGTCTACTCTCGGGTATCGACGAGGCGGGCGGCGGCCAGGAGACAGGACATGGCGACGAGGATCGTTGAACCGGAAGCGGGACCGAGGTCCAAGCGTGCCGCCATCCTGGCGGCCGCCGTCGACTGCTTCGGCGAGACGGGCTTCGAGGCCACCAAGTGGTCCATCGTGGCGGAGCGGGTCGGCATCGGACAGACGGCGCTGTATCACTACTTCGAGTCCAAGACCCACTGCCTGCTCACCATCATGCGGCTGGAGCTCAAGCGGTCCCACGACAAGTTCACGGAGACGACCGCGGACGTCACGGACCCGGTCGAGGCACTCCGGGCGGCCGTACGCGCGGCGTATGACGTCTCCGACCACGAGGTCCTGCAGATGCGCATCCTGCACAACCACATGGACCTGCTCGCCGGCCCGCGCAAGTCCAAGCGGGAGGAGGCCGAGCGCGTCGAGGCCCGCCGGCTGGTCCAGCTCGTCGAGCGGGACTGGACGAACCTGCTGGTGCGGGGCATGTCCATGGGCGTGTTCCCGCTTCGGGACGCACAACTGCTGGGCGCGGGCGTGCTCGGTCTGATCGTCAGCGTCTGGCGGTGGTACCGGCCGTCGGGGCCGACGCCGCTGTCGGAGATCAGCGAGCTGATCGAGGGTGCCTGTGTGCGGATGGTCGCCACGTGACGCCGTGAGCCCTGATCCCTGAGCCACTCTGCCGTTTCCAGCCCCCGGACCTCCGCCGGGGGCTTTGTGCTGCCCGGGTTCGAGGCACCGCCGATGGCATGGACGGTTGCGGTGCACGGACTCTTGTCAGCCGTGTTTCTCCGGGATTACCATCCAAACTGAATTGAACTTGACTCAGGTTGATCTGAGGTCCTGGCGAAAGGCCGCCAACTGAAAGGGCGCACTCATGGCGTTGCGCGCATATATGGCCGGTATGGACAGCCGGTATCCGGAACGGACGCTGGACCTGCTCGAACCCGACTTCCGGTTCCTCATCGCCCTGCCGGGCCGTGAGGTCACCGGCAAGTCCAGGGAGGACTTCGCCGCGTACATCGCCGGCCGCAATCCCGTGGACCGGGCGCACGAGATCCTGCGCCACAGCCGGGACGGCGACGTCGAGACCGTGTACGGAGTGGTGACGGAGGGCGGGCGGTACACCGGCTCCTTCCTCTCGGCCGCGGTGATCTCGCCCGGCGGGCTCCTGGCGCGCTACCAGTCCTTCTTCACCACGTCGTTCGAGCTGGTCGACTGGGCCCGGCCGGATGACAGGAGCCGGGTATGACGGGCACCCCGACCGCGGCCCCCTTCCTCACCGCGTGGTTCGAGATCCTCGACGGCGATGAGCCGTCCCGGATCCTCGACCTGATCAGCGACGACTTCTCGCTGTCCATCCTGTTCTCCACCGGCGACGGCAACGCCACCGACTTCGCCGGGGACCGCGCCGCCCTGGTGGGCTACCTCGAACAGCGCGAAAGGGGCACCCGCACCCACCATCTGCTGTCGGCGACCACGCTCGGCCAGGACGAGCTCTTCCTGGGCGAGGTACGGCGCGCCGGTGTCCCCGAGGCCAGCTTCGTCGCCGCCGGGCGGGTGAACGGCGAAGGACGGCTGCAGCGCCTGCTGATCGGGCGCTCGTCCGAGATCCGCTTCACCTGACCGAAGGTCCGTCCGACCGATCGCCCACATTCCATCGACCCCGTGCGGAGCACTGTCATGTACAACCTTGTCCTGCTGGCGGCCCGGCCCCCGGAGTGGACGCACGAGCGGTTCATCGCGTGGTGGCGCGGCGACCACGCGGAGCTGACCTGCCGCCTGCCTGGGCTGCGTGCCTGGCGGCACACCGAGATCGATGCCGCTCTGGAGCCGCGCTCCGAAGGCTGGGACGGGATCTCCGTGCTCGGCTTCGACTCCCCTGAGGACCTGAAGAAGGCCCTCGCGAGCCCCGAGTGGGCCGATGCCGTCGCCCAGGTCGGCGACATGAAGGGCCGCCGCGTCGCGGTCATGGGGCACGAGGCGGAGATGTTCACCGCCTGAGAACTGAGACCCCGGCACGGTAAGCACCGCAGCGTTCAGTACACGGAGTTCGGCACAGCGCAGCGAGGGGCAGGATGCGACAGGTAGTGCGGGAGTTCCAGCAGAGGGCGGACGAAGCCGACTTCGTCGCCGTGATCGACGACTTCGGCAGCCATACGGCCCGGCAGCTGCTCGACGAGGCCACGCGGCTGGCCGGAGCGCTCTCCGCCGGCACGGCCGACGGAGCGGTCGGCACCGTTCTGGTCCAGGCGGACAACTCATGGCGTACCGTGGCCGCCACCCTTGCCGTGGGCCTGGCAGGCGGGGACGGCGGCGTCATCGCGCTGATCAACCGGCACACCACAGCTGCCGAGTTCACCGCCGCCTGGGAGGACATCCGCCCGGACGCCGTCGTCGCCGAGGCCTCGGCGATGGACGAGTGGGCGGTGCGGACACGGCTGCCCGGCCCGGCGCGGACGGTGCTCGACGGCTGGACGTGCCTGTCCACACCCCACAGGCGTGAGGTGTCGCGGTGGTCGGGTGGCGTCCTGATCGGCCTGACCTCCGGGTCGACCGGGCGGGCCAAAGGCGTCGTACAGTCCGAGCGGGCCCTGCGCTATGCCGCCACGAGCACCATCACCGTCAACGGCCTGTCGCCGGGCGACGCCGTTGCCGCGATCGTGCCCCTGTCGTCGACGGCGGCGTACTGCTTCGGGGTCTACCTCTCCCTCCTGCTGCGCGGGCCGCTCGTCATGACAGGGAAGTGGGACAGGGCGGTCGCACTGCGGCGGATGGCCGACACCGGCGTCAGATGGACCATGTGCGTACCGACCATGGCGCTCCAGATGGGCGCGGAGGCGGCCGGCTCCGGCATCCTCCGGGGCGTCCGGTCGATCACCGTCGGCGGCGGGCCCATGGACCGCGGAGCCCTGGCCCGCGCCGAGCGGTCCCTGGGCACGAAGATCCTCCGCGTCTTCGGCATGTCCGAGTGTCTGGGCCACACCTCGCCGAGCCCCGACGACGCCGAGGAAATCCGGCTCGGCAGAGACGGCCGCCCCTTCCCGGGGACGGACCTGCACGCGCTCACCCCCGACGGTCAGGTGGCCGGCACCGGTCTGACCGGCCGGGCACATGTGCGCGGCCCTTCCCTCTTCCTCGGCTATGCCCGTGACGGGAAGGCCGATCCGCCGACGCTGACCGAGGACGGCTATCTGTCCACCGGCGACCTGCTGATGGCCCACGAGGACGGCACCGTCACCATCATGGGCCGCGAGAAGGACATCATCATCCGAGGTGGCCGCAACATCGACATCACCGAGATAGAGCGCGCGGTCGCCGGCCACCCGCGGGTGGCCAGGGTCTGTGTCACGCCGGTCCCCGACGATGTCCTCGGCGAACGCGTGGCGCTGCTCGTCGTCACCGAAGACGGCGGCGGTATCGACCTGGCCGAGGTGACCGGCCACCTGGAGAGCGCCGGTCTGTCCAAGACCAAGTGGCCGGAGTACGTGTACGGCATCGAGGAGCTGCCCCAGACGAAGGTCGGCAAGCTCGACCGGGGCGGGGCCCGGGACCTCGCCGTCAGGCTGCATGCCCGTGGGACCGACCGGCCCTGACGAGTCAGCGCATGCGCGGGCGGTGCCGCCGGGCATGTCACCCGGCGTGATCCAGGCCGGTACACCAACAAGGAGGATCATGACAACGCGGTTCGGCCAAGGCCCGTGGGCGGCTTCCGGAATCCAGACGGTACAGCCCGGGGTGCACCGCGTGCCCCTGCCGCTTCCGGGTGACGGCCTGCACGCCGTCAACGTCTACCTCCTGGAGGACCTGGCCGACGACGGCGGCATCGTCATGATCGACGGCGGCTGGGCGATCCCCGAGGCGCGCAAGGCGCTCGAGGAGGCCCTGGGCGCCATCGACCGTGACCCCCTCGACATCAGCCACATCCTGGTCACCCACATCCACCGCGACCACTACACGCATGCGGTGGAACTGCGCCGGTCGCTGGGCTCGCGCGTCTACCTCGGCGCGGGGGAACGCCCGGGCCTGGAGATGCTCGACCGACTGCGCAGCGACCAGCCCGTCGGCTCACTGCGGACCCTGCGTGCGGCGGGAGCCGGGGAGCTCGCCGACCGTATCGAGGCGATGGACCACGGCGGCTACGACCCAAGGGTGTGGGAGGCCCCCGATCGCTGGCTCGACGCCGGGACCCTCCGCTTCGGCGACCGCGAGCTGCGTGTCGTACCCACTCCCGGACACACCAAGGGCCATGTGGTCTTCCTGGACGAGCAGCGGGGGCTGCTGTTCTCCGGGGATCACGTCCTGCCGCACATCACCCCGTCCATCGGCTTCGAACTGGCCGAGCCCGGTGGCCGTCCGCTCGCCGACTACCTGAACTCGCTGCGGCTGATGACCCGCTACGCCGACGCCCGCCTTCTGCCCGCGCACGGACCGGTGGCCGACAGCGCCCACACCCGGGTCGCCGAGCTGCTTGTGCACCACGACGAACGGCTGGCCAGGAGTCTGGCGGCGCTGGGCGAGGACACGCTCGACGCCCACGAGGTGGCGCACAAGCTCGCATGGACGCGCCGGGCAGTGCCGTTCGGCGAGCTGAGCGCCTTCAACCAGATGCTCGCCGTCAATGAGACGGCCGCGCACCTGGATGTTCTGGTGCTGCGGGGGCGGGCGACGGTGGCGTTCGCCGGCGGTGTGAACCAGTACACGCGCGTACGGTGACCGTACGGGCGCAGCGAAGCGCGGGTGGTGCCGCTGGCACGAACCCTCCCGCTCACTGGAACACGTGGTCAATGCCCTGGGGGCGAACCGGTGTACTGGCGGGGTGCCGCCGTCGAGCCGGGGGTCCGGGTCGGGCGACTGCTCCGGGACGGACCGCTCCAGTGGAGGGAACATGGCTGTTGAAGGCCAGGGCTTCGTATTCGCCAAGATCGTGGTGCGCGACCTCGATGCGCAACTGGCGTTCTACTCCGAGGTGCTCGGCCAGGTGGTGAAGCACCGGGTCTCCGGGTGTGCGGGCGAACACGCCTTCGAGGAGGTCGTCATGGGGTCGACCGACGGTGATGGTCCCGTCGATCACCTGCGGGTGATCCCGCCACCTGCCACAACGCCTGCTGCTGACCGGCAGGAACGGCCGCAGCCGTTCCCACTCGGCGTCCGTCAGATCACTCCGCCCCATGTCCACATCAACAACCCGAAGGCGCAGTAGTCACATGATCGGCCGGACAAGTCCTAGTTGGCCAGTGAGCATTGCACTCGGCCGTTGAGCGCGGAACTGTCCAGCGCAACTGGTGCTGCGTACCGGACGTGGCTGACTCGGCACGCTCGATGTCGCGATTGGCGTCGTCTACTGGCTGGCGCTCGTGCACGTCGCCGCCCGGCTGCGCGCGGTGCTCGGCCGACCGGCCTGGCGCCGGCGCTGGGAGCGGATCGGCGGCTGGATGTTCATCGCCCTCGGGGTTGGGGTGGCCGCCACCGAGTGCCGCCCGCTAGGACCGTGTCGCCCTCCTGCACTCGTCCCCAGAGGACTTGCCCTGCCCGACCGGCGTGCTGCGGTCGTACGGGTCGACCTCCGTGCCGGCCTCGTCCGCCGGGCGGTCCGTGCCGAAGGGCGGGATGAAGTAGCCCGTGGGGGCGCCGCAGCCGCCGTTGGTCATGTCGTACTTGTACGAGACGATCGAGAACGTGCCCGGCTCGGTGATCACCTTGTCGGGGTCGTCCCAGCTCAGGACCAGCTCGCGCCGGACGATCGTGCGCACGATCTCGTCGCCGCCCGCGTCCGCGCGGGTGACCGGGTAGACGAAGGTGACGTCGGCGGTCACCTGGAGCGCGCCGCGCTCGCCCTCCCGGTAGGTGAGCCGGCCCCGGGTCTTCACGACGTCGCCGACCAGGTGGGTGCGGGAGGGCTGGAAGCGGCTGAAGAGGAGGAGGGGGTCGTTCTTCTCGCTCGGGGTTCGGAAAGCGGTTTTCAGAAGGTCTTGGACGTCCTTCTGGTGCGGGTTGATCAGTGCAATCGCCTTCTCGGGGCGCTCGCCCCGCAGCACCCCGCGGTCCAGGCCGGACGCGACGAGGAAGTCTCGGCTGCGGGCGAGGGCCCGCTTGACCTCGGCCGCGCTCATCCAGCCGACCGCCCCGGCCTTCGGCACGGTGATCCCCGCCGCTCCGCTCGCCCAGCTCGCCGCCGGCGAGCCGCGGAACGGCTCCTCCACGGTGGGCTGTTGGGCTGCCTCCGCCGGGGGTGCCTGGGTCGGGCGGGCGGTCTCGGCCGCCTGCGGCGGGGAGTCAGTGGTGCCGGCGAACAGGTCCACTATCGGCCCCGGCGCGAGCGCCACCACCAGCAGCACCAGCGAGGCCAGCAGCCCGACCACGTACCAGCCCGTGCGCCGCTTGGGCCGCGCGGGCGTGTAGCTGCGCCAGCCCTCCGGGTCGCGGCCGGGCTCCGCGCGCAGCCGCTTTGCCACGTCGCGGGCCCGCGCCGACGGCTCCTTGGGCGCGTCGGCGGCACCCGCCACCGACTCGCGCAGAAACCGCTCCCACTCCTCGTCGGACCTGGACGAGCCGTCCGGCTCCGTACCCGCGCCCATCCCCAACCCCCTGGCAGTCAGTAGACCGCGGCCCATTCCCCTGGGACGCGTCCGCATAATGACACAGAGCGCTGACAGCGAGGCCGGCTGGGTGGACGGTGTGGGCGCGCCACCCTTTCTCAACTGGCCAACTGAAGCACTCAGTCACAGCATTCCAGCTGCCGGGGGCGAGGAATTTCGCATCCTACGAGGGTCGGGCCCTGCTGCCCTGGCTCAGGGAGGATTTTGAGCCCGGTGAGCCTGTCCATCACCGACCCCACCCATGCGGCCGCGGCGGCAGCCGGCCGGGCGGCAGCCCGACAGCGGCCGGTGCCCGCGGACCAGCTGGAGGTCGAGCAACGGCCCCTGGAGACCTACGACCGGATCTTCGGCGTCATCGACGGCGGACTGACCACAGGCGAAGGAGTCGCGTGATGTCCCCGACCAGCAGCAACAGCACGAAGTCCGCGAAGAGGGGCCGCGACGTCACCTCCGAACTGATCTATCTCACCAAGGCGCTGAAAGCCCCGGCTCTGCGGGATGCTGCCGGCCGGCTGGCCGAACGGGCCCGGTCGGAGGAATGGAGCCACGAGGAATACCTCGCCGCGTGTCTGCAGCGGGAGGTTGCCGCCCGTGACAGTCACGGGGCCGAGGGCCGTATCCGGGCTGCCCGTTTCCCCTCCCGCAAGTCGATCGAGGACTTCGACTTCGACCATCAGCGGTCGATCAAGCGGGAGACGATCGCCCACCTGGGCACCCTCGACTTCGTGGTGGGCAAAGAGAACGTGATCTTCCTGGGGCCGCCGGGGACCGGGAAGACGCACCTGGCCACCGGTCTGGGGATCCGGGCCTGTCAGGCCGGTCACCGGGTCGCGTTCGCCACCGCCGCCCAGTGGGTCACTCGCCTCGCCGAGGCCCACCTGGCAGGCAAGCTCAGCGACGAGCTCACCCGGCTCAGCCGGATCCCGCTGATCGTGGTGGACGAGGTCGGCTACATCCCCTTCGAACCCGAGGCCGCGAACCTGTTCTTCCAGTTCATCTCCGGCCGCTACGAACACGCCTCCGTGATCGTCACGAGCAACAAGCCCTTCGGCAAAGCGCACATGTTCCGGCGAACCCGTGCGAGGCGGTGCCTGAACAGCAAAGGTTCAAGCGGAGGGCGAGACCGTTGTGGCCACCGCATCGGGGATCAACGCGATCAGCTGTTGAGACCAGCAGTCCGACTGCTGGGTGGCGACGTCGGCTCCGCAGGCATCGCAGACGAGGTTGGGGCCGTCCAGGCCATCGAGGCCGCAGCATCCGTTGAGGCGCCCACGGTCAGGGTGTCTGGTCACTCCCGAGACGTCGTCGGGATTGAGGATGAACACGCCAGTGTGAGGGCTGATCGCATACGACCCATGCGGCATCAGCGGTGGCAGGAACCTGTGTCCCGGGGCTTCCTCTGTCACCGGCGGCGGCATCGGTACTTCCCGGAGGTGGGGGCTGATTCGTTGCTGACAGGCGATGCAGGAGAAGACGGCCATGGCCGCAATTCTGCGTGATTCCCTGATGCTGTCTCCTATCTTTTCCGGCTCGGCTCCGAGGCCGGGAGACGTCCCTCGTCGACGCGGTCGGCGAGGTAGATCAGAGTGGCCTGCGGGTCCATGCCGAAGGCGGCGGCGACGAGCTTGGGGTCCAGGGTGTTGACCAGGCCGAGGAGGCGGGTGCTGCGGATAGTCCGTGGCGGGTGTCCGCAGTCGTCAAGGACGTGGGAGAGATAGGCAGTTGAGGCTGGGTTCCGCCCGGCCTTGGTCCCTTTGGTGACCATCACGTGGGGGTTGGTCGTTGGCCAGGCCTCGCGGTGGGCTAGGCAGCGTTGCAGGACCGTCCAGGAGGCGGGATCCAGCGGGACGGGATGGGGCCGCTTGCCGAGCCGGACCGTCTGGGCCGCCGCGTCGATGTCGGCGATCTGCAACTGCCGCACCTCCGTGCTGGAGGCGCCGTGCAGCAGAGCGAGCATGCCGAGCAGAGCCTCGTGCGGATGGACGCGTTTGTCGGTCGTCCAGCGGCGGAAGAGCTCGCGCTGCTGGTCGAGGGTGAGAGTGCGGCCGCGGAAGCCGTTCGGCTCCTTCACGATCAGAGTGCGGGTCGGGTCGACCAGCACGAGGTGATTGGAACGGGCGAAGCGGAAGAACTGCCGGAGTACCACGAGCCGGCGTTTGCGGGCCTTGGGCACGGTGGCGAGGAAGGTTTCGACGTCGTGCACGTCGGCCAGGGCCCAGTCGTCCTTGCCGCGCTGCTCGACGAGGAAGCAGGCCAGGTCGCGCAGGATGCTCAGGGCGGTTTCCAGGGTGTGGTCGCTGCGGGGGCGAGTGCCGGCCCGGCGGGCCCGGTCCTGGGCCCGCATCCGGGAGGCGTCGAACGCCGTGACGGCCAGCCGCAGGGGCACGGGAACGGCGTCGATGCGGCGCTGGCGCCGCCCGGCGGCGAGCCGTTCGGCCTGGTCGGTGGGCAGGGCCAGGCCGCGGAGGGTGAAGAAGTCCTCCAGTGCGCGGGCGAAAGAACCCATCGACCGTCCGGGCCTGCGGGATCGCTCCAGCAGGGCCTGGGGCGAGTTGGAGTGCTCGTCGTTCAGGAGCCGGCCCAGGTCGGTGACGAGGCCGCAGGCCCGGGCGACGCAGAAGCGGGCCGCGACATGCGCGACGTAATCGGCGAGCCACACGGGCGGATCGGCGAGCACTTCGCGGAGGTTGTCGCCGCGGATGAAGGGCCGGCCGGGATGCCTTTGCCAGCAGGCCGAGCACAGACCCAGCCCGGCATGCCGCCGCAGTCGGCCGCACTCGCGGCAGACCTGCGGTGGCTGCTTCGGCGGACCCGGACGCGAGCACGAACCGCACCACCCGGTGTCCTCCCGCACATAGCCAAGCTTGCCGCAGCGCGGGCAGGGCTGTTGGGCGGCGAGCCGCTCGGCCTTGCGGCGGCAGTCTCGGCACAGCCGGTTGACAGCCGCGCGCACCGGATGGCCGCACTGGTCGCACACGCGTGAGCAGGTGATGCACCGGCCGGTGTCCGCCTGGAGCACCCGGTCCTTGCCGCAGGAAGGACAACTCGCCTTCGTGGTCTGCTCTTTCAGCTGACGCCAGCACCGGCAGCAGTACAGGCGGTCGCGATAACCGACCGGCCCGCCGCAGCTGACGCAGTCCCGTTGTCTCTTGCCCACCGCAGTCTCCGCCGGTCACAGGGGCGGCATCGACCGGCCCCGAGCAGAGACGGCCTGCGGGAGATCGGCGATGGGCCGGGGCGGTGCGGCGGGCCGCTCGACGGGGGTGGTGTCGACCTCGATCAGGTCGCTCGGGGTGCACTCCAGCGCGGTGCACAACGCGGCCAGGGTGGTCATTTTCACCTGCGAGGGCTCCTTGGTGAACAGCGCGGACACCGACGCGGAGGACAGTTCAAGGCCGGCCTTCTCAGCCAGTAGTCGGCGCAGCTCGGTGCCGGTCCACACCTCGCGCTGGGCAGCGGCCATCCGCAGCCGCCATCGGATCTTCATGCCGTGGTGTCCTTCTCGGTCAGCTCGGCCAGGGTGCCGGCGACGGCCCGCTGATAGGCGTCCTCGATGAACGTCGCGGAGGGCCGGACATAACGCATGGTCGAGCTGACCGTCCAGTGCCCGAGCATCTGCTGGATGGCCACCAGGTCGACGCCGCGTTCGTAGTTGTGGGTCGCGCATGCCCTCCGCAGGGCATGCGGGCTGAACCGCTCGGCAGTCGGGCGCCCTTCGAGCTCCATCAGATAGCGCAGCCGGTTACGGATCGTTCCACGATGCAGGCTGCCGCCGGACTCGTCGGCGAACAGTACCGGCGAGTCTGGGAACTTGGGCCGCACGTCCTCCAGGAACCACCGCAGCACCAAGTCCAGGCCGTCGAGCATGGGCACCCAGCGCGGCCGCGGCCCAGAGGTGTGGGCTCCCTTACCGAAGCGGACGTGCAGCTTGCCGAACGGGCCGCGGCTGAAGTGCGCGTCCGGCTTCTCCAACAGCGATGCCTCCTCCGACCGAAGCCCGGCGTGATACAGCGTCCGGAACAGCGCATAGTCCCGGGCTGCGGGTCCGTACTTTCTCGCGGTGGCAATCCGCTGCTTCATGAAGTCGAAGAACTCCGTCACCCGCTCCGGTGTCGGCGGCGGCACCAGGGCCGGCGAGTCGTCGCCGACATGCCGGGAGGCGTTGAACTCGTCAACCGGGCAGACCAGCCGGGCACCGAACGCGGCCTCGATCTCGGCTGCCTTGCGGGCCTGCAGGAACCGGTGGAACCCCTTGAAGATCTGGACGTACTCGCGCCGGGTGGAGGTCGCCCGGCCCTTCACCGCCAGGTCACCGACCACGCGGTCGATGTCCTCCGGCGTCACCTCCCACGCGGGCCGACCCAGCGCGGCCAGTGCCCGTTCGAGCAGGCCGATGTCGTTGTCGATGGTCACAGGGCTGAACCCGCGGGCCCGCCACGAGGCGACGAACGCATCGACACACGCGGCCTGGAACTGCCACGGATCCGTCGTCAGCGGCTCCTGCGGGACGACCCCACCCGCGATGACCTGGAGTCTCGCCTCGGCCACCGGCACACCTTCCTCGCACCTGAACGGTCAAGGCAGCACCTTGAAAACCGGGCCGCTGCCACGAGAACCAACGAGGACCGTAGGAACGGGATACGGCCAGGTGGCAGCGGCAACTCTTCTGAGGGAACAAGTGCCAGCCCCAGATCGCTGGGGAGAGGTCTTCGGCGACGACACCGTCGCCGCCGCCGTGATCGACCGCCTCGTCCACCACGCCGAAGTGATCTCACTCAAGGGCGACAGCTACCGCATGCGCGGACCCGACCTCGGACGGACTCCACCCGCCAACACAGGGGAATGAACAACATCAACCAACGGACCGGGGGCCCGACTTCGGAGACCAGCACCGGGTCACCTTTGAGAAACCACCGACAGTGACGATGGTAGACATGGCACGCCGGTATGCCGCCGAAGGCGACCTCCAGCAGGCCACGGTCCCCCTCGGCTACGCCGAGGCCCTCGCCCTCCGGCTGTGATGACCGCCCGGCAGGGCGCTCGCGGCCTGCGGCCCAGCTGAACGCGCCGCTCCCCTCGACACCGGAGCAATGCGCCAGTGATGCCGAGACGGGTGGATTCGACCGGTTGGCCATGGACGACTGGACGGTCAAGCCCAAGAGCGGATTTTGCCTGATCACTGATCAGGGCAACGTGGTGCGGCCTGAGATCACGCGGTTCGTGGGCGGAGGCCCGGACCTCATCTGGGATCCGCCGGAGCGCATCGAGTTCGCCGCGACCATGTGGCAGGCCTCGTAACCACTCGACAACGGCACCGGCCGGCCGGGCCCGGCTGGCCTGGTCGTCCCTGCGAGGCGGTGGGCCTTCGTCGCGGTGGTCGCCACCACGGCGGTGACGGCGGTGACGGCGGCCACGTGGATGGTCCACGCGATGTCAGGCATGGGAAGGGTGCTCTCGTACCGTGCGGGCCGGGATGGGTGCTCTCAGGACGACGGGCCCTCGACTTCGCCCCGTGCGGTCCAGATCTTGTGCACGCGCCGACGGCCGTCGGTCTCCTCGATGAGCTGGATCACGACGGCCGGGTTGGTTCCGCATTCACTGAACTCAGCAAAAGAAAAAGAAGGCGAACAGGGCGGCCCTGTGCCCGGAGGGGGCGTGGACACCCTTGGAGCGGGGACGGTGCTGCCGGTCGGTGGTGGCCATGGGGCAGGTGAGACTGTTGGGGGCCGCGTGCGGCGCCGGATCCGCGGTGAGGAACTCCAGGCCGCCCGCGGCTGGGCCTCACCCGTTCGCGCGCGGTGTGTTTTCGGGACGTGAGTGAGACGTTTCCAGAACGTCAGTGGCCCCGGGAAAAGTGGTGTCCACACCGCGGGAACCGCCAAAGAAGACTCCCGCACGAAACGCAGAGGAACCTGATCATGCGTACTTCCCGGATTCGTACCGCCACCCTGGCCGCCGTCACCGCCGCGCTGGCGCTGGGCCTGACCGCCTGCGGAGGCGCCGACGGCGGCTCGAAGGCGGCGGGCGCCGACAACGCCGCCGGTACCGCGCAGAGCCGGCCCGCGTCCAACGGGGACGGCAAGGGCGGCGCGGAGCAGGCCAACAGCGGCGGTGACACCAAGGCGGGCGCGCGCTCGGCGACCGCCTCGGGCGGGTCGGACGAGGTCGCGAGCAAGGGCACAGCGGTCGCCGCCCGGCAGTGCCGCGGCGACGAGATGCTGGTCACCGCGGTGCACCGGTTCGCCGGGCAGCAGGGCGACCACCTGCTGGTCACCGCGTCGAACGAGGGCACCAAGCCATGCTGGGTCATCTCGTACCCGGCCGTGAGGCTCGGCGACGACGGCGCCGCACTGCCGCACTCGAAGAAGGACAACCCGGGCGGCGACAAGCGCATCACGCTCCAGCCCGGCGGCAGGGCATACAGCGCGGTGAACCTCTTCGACTACGGCTCGCAGAACCAGACGGCGCAGTCGTTCGCCATCGCGCTGCGCGGCGCGGACGGTCACGACGGCCCCTTCTACTCCGTCGACGCCAAGGGCGAGAAGCCGCAGTTCAGCTGGAACGAGGCCGACGTGTTGAACTGGAGCACCGAGAAGCCGTACGACTTCTGACGGCCCGTCGGCCAGTGAGGCGTCATCCCGGACGTGCCGCACCGCGCGTCCCGCACTCCGCCGGCACGGCGTCGGTGTGCTGGCGATCATGTCCGGCTGGTCGTGGGAGGGGACGCCGAGCCTCCCGACCGTGGGCGTCATACGCGTCGGCCGTGACAGCGGAATGGAAGGGAAGCGTCGTCACAGGGCGATCGGCCGATATGCCAGGGAGTGATCGACTACCTCGTCGGCGGAGAGCTCCCGCTCCGGTGGCCAGAAGATCAGGCCGCTGACGTGTCCGGCCGGACATGCCAGGGCCCTGTCGAGCGTGTCCAGCCAGCTGTCCGCCTCCTCTTCGGAGGCGTAGTCCGCATCCATGATCCTCTGCACGAGGGCAACTGCCTCGGCTCGGCTCATCCCCGCTGCACTCATCGGGCCCTCTCCACGAGGTCACCTTAGCGAGACGCATGATCGGCGGGGTAAGTCTGCGCCACGCTCCTGCCAGACTGGCGTGGACATGATATCGGGCCGTAACAGGTGGGGTGATGGGATGTGGTTGCGGCAGGACAAGAAGCGTGGCGTGGTCACCTTCTCGGTTGCGGTGGTGGTGCTGGGCACAGCTGCCGCTGTTCTGGTCCCGACACTGGCTGACGATCGTCCTGACTGCCGTTCCGCGCCCCCCGCCACCGTCGCTCTGGCCGACGATCCCCAGGCGGCCACGCGTGCCCCGGATCCGGGCGAGGACCTGTCCCGGATCGGGCGGGTGAAGGATGTCCTCGGATTGCGCGGAAAGGAGCTGTGTGCGGGGAAGGATGGCGTAGAGGTAGCGGGGCGTGCGCTGGTCGCGGCCACGGCTGATGGGTGGCGGTCGCGCAGCCTGGCGATGGCCCGTGTCGCTCACGCAGCAGTTCTGGCGCTCGGTGAGGAGTTCGATCGCCGGATTCCTGACGGCCTGGAACCGTACCTCGCTCGCATGCTCGCCGCGTACATCGTCGACGCCAACCGGGACCTTTCCAGCGGCAGGGGCTCTGATGCCGGCGGCCGCCCTGCCATGCTCACCGAGGAGGCGTCTTACTCGGACGGCGGTAGCTGGCTGGCCGCCTACGCGCGTCCATGAGAAGCCCACGCCATCTTCTACTATGAGGAGAGCGGCCCGGGTCCGCTCAGGCGTGGCATGTACCACCTGGCCGCTGACCCGGAATCCTTCGCCGTCCTCTACGACGCCGAGCGCGCCTATCTGGCCTATTACCTCGAACGGCTCGGTAGAGACGGGGTCAAACGCCGAGGCCATTGAGGAAGGCGACATCCCCGACGCCGATGCTTTCGACCGCTCCGTCCACCACCACAGCAAGGGCACCTACCGGACCGCGGCGCACCGCGTGACCAGCCACCCGGCCCAGGAAACCATCGCCCGGCGCAAGGCGATCCCAGCGCGTGAGGACGGCTTCCTCGACGGCTCCGAACAGCTGCTGCTGATCTACAACCGGTGGGTATGCGAGCGAGGCATCAAGGCGGTCCCCGCTTCGCTGCTGCGCTCCAAGATGGAGGAGGCGTACCGCATACGCCTGCGCCTGAACTCGTAGTACCCCGGGCCACCGACGGAATTCGCTGACCTGGTGGAACGCGGCTCTTGTCGTGTGGGGATGCCGCGTTGATGTGCGAAGAGTCCCGATAACCCCAGCCCGCTGGCGTCGCTGGTGCGGGTGGTTCCGGCGGGTTCCTGAATTGGGAACCCGCCGTCCCGTCTGACAGGAAATTGATCAGTCTCATCAAGGCTTGAGCGAGACGGCATCCGGCTGAAGCGAATAATCCTGCCTCCACCCCCAGGGTCTTCGACCGGGAACGCAGCGAATTCGTCGACGAGGAACCGCTGTTCCTACGCTGCTCACCGTGGTGACAGGCCGGCGAAAATTCCGCACAGTCCCTCTCCAGAGGCATGCGGGTCATCGTCACCGGACGGCTCAAGCAGCGCACCATCGACGACAAAGAAAGCCAGCGCCGCACCACCGTCGAGATCGACGCCGAGGAGATCGCCGCGTCCCTGACGTACGCGAGAGCGACCGTCACCAAGACCTGCCGCCCCGGCCCCGCAGCCAGGACCGGCCCCCGTGGCGAGCCCGGCCTCCGCCTCCACGGGGCAGGCCCAGGGCCCGGCGCCTGCCGAGCCCCACCCGTTCTGATCGCCACGGCACAGCTCCGGCACACTCCAGCATTGCCCTCGATGGGGATCGGCCCCCGGATCTCGAAAAGGCCATGGCCGCTCGGGTGTGCTGCAAGGATGAGCAGACCGCGGTCGAGGAGCCCCTCGGCGGCGCGTCGATTTGTCGTGCCCGTAGCTTGGTCACCCGCGGGCGTGCTGATCCGTCAGAGAGCAGGCGACGATGGATAACGGCTTCGAACTCCGGAGAACTGACGGAAAAGGGGAAGGCGTTTTCGCCACCCGGCCCTTCCTGATCGGTGAGACGGTGATGGTTGGTGTCATCGACTGTGAACTGGACCGCAACCACTCCCACGCCTCCCAGGTCGGTGCGGAACGTTTCGTGTTGCACGGCGGGCTTGTCCCGAAGGTGAACCACTCGTGTGAACCGAATTGCGGGATCCGCCTCAATTCCAGCGGCGCTCACGACTTCGTCGGCCGCGCACCCATCGCCGCCGGTGAAGAGATCACCTTCGACTATGCGATGCGGAACTACTCGGTTGACCACTTCGCCGCCCGCTGCCGGTGCGGCTCGCGCCACTGCCGCGGCCGCATCACCGGTTGGCAGGATCTACCGACCCAACGCAAAGCGGACTACTACGGCTTTGTTGCCCCCTACCTCATCGAGATCGACGACCAGGCCCACACAGACCTGTCCGCCCGCCGAGACCACCGCAGCTAACCCGCCCGGCACCTCGCTGACCAGGCACTCCTGCTCACCGTTCAATCCTGCGTAAATCTACGCCCCCCCGAGCCGGGTGGTGCGGCCTCTTGTGAGGCCGCACCACCCCTATCCTTGCCGTGCCGCATCAAAGAGCGGGCACCGAACATCGGAGGCACCACCTCATGCTGATCGCTCAGCGCCCGTCTCTCACCGAAGAGGTCGTCGACGCATACCGCTCCCGGTTCGTCATCGAGCCGCTGGAGCCGGGCTTCGGCTACACCCTCGGCAACTCCCTGCGCCGCACCCTCCTGTCCTCGATCCCCGCCGCTGCCGTCACCAGCATCCGGATCGATGGCGTGCTGCACGAGTTCACCACCGTGCCCGGCGTCAGGGAGGACATCACCGACCTCATCCTCAACATCAAGCAGCTGGTCGTCTCCTCCGAGCACGACGAGCCGGTCGTGATGTACCTGCGCAAGCAGGGCCCCGGCCTGGCCACCGCCGCCGACATCGCCCCGCCGGCCGGTGTTGAGGTCCACAACCCCGACCTGGTCCTGGCCACCCTCAACGCCAAGGGCAAGCTGGAGATCGAGCTGACCGTCGAACGCGGTCGCGGCTACGTCTCCGCCGTGCAGAACACACAGCAGGGCCAGGAGATCGGCCGGATCCCGGTCGACTCGATCTACAGCCCGGTGCTCAAGGTCACCTACAAGGTCGAGGCGACCCGTGTCGAGCAGCGCACCGACTTTGACAAATTGATCGTCGACGTCGAGACCAAGCCGGCCATGCACCCGCGCGACGCCATCGCGTCGGCCGGCAAGACCCTGGTCGAGCTGTTCGGTCTGGCCCGCGGGCTCAACATCGACGCCGAGGGCATCGACATCGGCCCGTCCCCCACGGACACCGCCCTCGCCTCCGACCTCGCGCTGCCGATCGAGGAGCTCGAGCTCACCGTCCGCTCGTACAACTGCCTCAAGCGTGAGGGCGTCCACTCGGTGGGTGAGCTCGTGGCTCGATCGGAGGCGGATCTGCTCGACATCCGCAACTTCGGTGCGAAGTCGATCGACGAGGTCAAGGCGAAGCTGGCCGGCATGGGCCTGGCTTTCAAGGACAGCCCGCCCGGATTCGACCCCATTGCTGCCGCCGACGCCTTTGGCGCCGGCGACGCCGGGTTCGTCGAGACCGAGCAGTACTGACAAGGTGGTTCGCGAGGTTCGGCGCTGGCGGGGCACGAGCCGCCAGGGACCGGCGTTCGGCACCGCAGCCACGGCAGCAGGCGGTGAACAGCACGGCCACCGGTGGCCGCCGGGCGAGCCGGTAACGGGGTGCCGTCGACGACGTGGTCCATGACGGAGACCAGGTCCTCCTACGGCTCGGCGAACCGCCATCCCCGGTCCCCGCCCCGGTCGCCGATCTCCTGCTCAACCGGATCGGCAACCGGGACAACATGAACACCGCGACGAATGGCGATTCGCGCTGGCTTTTCCCCGGGCGCCGGGCCGGACAGCCGATGCACCCCGACGCGCTCGCGGCGCTGGTCAACAGCCTCGGCATCCCCACCGTCGCAGGCCGGGCCTCCGCCATCGGCCAGCACGTCCCCTCCGCGGACTGCAGGTGCACGGCATGGATGCCAGCCACCGCCTGATGACCGACCACGGCGTTCGGTGACGACGGCGCTGAGCTCATCGAGCTGTGCCCGCTGCGGCACTCCCGTTCGCAGATGGCCCGGGTGATCGCAGGTGAGCAGCCGGATCAAGTCGACGTTGGCGACTCCCGGACCGTTCAGGAACCTCGACGGCGCATAATGGCCCCATATGACGAAACGACCCGCGCTCCGGCGCCACCTGTCCACGAGCCCCTTCAAGGCCCCGGTTGCTCCGCTGGCCAAGCACTTTGCCCTAGGGGAACGGGTCTCACACGACCGGTACGGCCTGGGCAAGGTCATCGGTGTCGAGGACAAGACCGCGATGCTCGTCGACTTCGGCTCGCACGAAGTCCGCATCGTCAGCCCGTACACGGGACTACACAAGCTATGACCTCGTGAGCTGGCCTGTCACCGATCAAGATTCGATGCGTGAAGGGTGTCTTTATTGCCGTACGGTGGTTGACCTGGGGCTTTTCGATTGCCCAAGTTTGGGCATGATCATTGATCGTGGGTCTGCGACTGCTCTACCTGATCTTCTGCCGACTGCTGGGCTGCTTCCTTTTGCTGGGCCGGTCGGCCGCCGCGAACAACGCCGAGATCCTCGCTCTCCGCCATGAGGTCGCTGTGCTGGGCCTACAGGTCGAGCGGCCGTGGCTCTCATGGGCTGATCGTGCCGTGCTCTCCGCTCTCGCACGGCACCTTCCACCCGTCTTACGCCGCCACCGGCTGGTCACCCCGGGCACACTGCTGACCTGGCACCGCCGTCTCGGGCGCTGGAAATGGCGCCAAACCCCGACCGGACCCGGCCGGCCACCGCCGGCGGAAGAGACGGTCGTGCTCATCCAGTGCCTGGCGCGAGAGAACCCGACCTGGGGATACGTCAGGATCCAAGGCGAACTCCGACGGCTCGGTCATCGGGTCGCCGCCGCCACGATCCGGCGTGTCCTGCGCCGCTCCGGTCCGCCGCCCACACCGCAGCGCGCCTCCCAGCAGACCTGGCGGTCCTTCCTCCGTTCCCAGGCCCACACGTTGCTCGCCTGTGACTTCATGCACGTGGAGACCGTCTTCCTCAAGCGTCTGTACGTCGTCTTCGTCATGGAGATCAAGACTCGGCGCGTCCACGTTTTGGGCGTCACCGCCTACCCTACGGGCGCACGGGTCACCCAGCTCGGCCGCAACCTGCCCATGGACCTCGAGGGGCATAGCCGTCATCCCGACTCCGCCGCAAAGCCTCCGGTCCCTACTCGGCGGCCTGCTCGACGAGTACCACACCACGCCACCCCAACGACTTCTCCATCCACAAGAAACACCCAGCTCAACGGCCTGATCGGGATATTGACACCCTTCAAGACGCTGAGATCAGCCGTGGACGACCGTGCCGTCCCGCACCGGGGGGCATGGTCATCAAATTGCGGCCTGACGGGATCTACGCACGGCGGCAGGCGGATGGAAGGATCACGAGGATGACAAGCAATGCTGAGCTGTCCTTCCGCATCATGGGCGCGTCCGCACGCTGGACGACCGCGCTGGCCGCGCTAGCGGCGATCGGGGCAGGGGTCGCGGCCGGTCTCGGTGTTCCGGGGCACGACCAGTGGGTGGGCTGCTCCTCGGTCCTCGCTGTGGGGACCCTGACGGCTTTCGGGTTCCTCCGGCGCCGCCTGGAGGCGGGCCAGGACGGGCTGCGGTACCGCACAGTGCTGCGGTGGCACCGACTGGAGTGGGACGAGATCGACCGCTTCGAGGACGTGCGGGTACAACCCGGCGACCGCCGCCTCAGCACCCACAACCTCCGTGTCGTGGCCAAGCTGCGCAGCGGCGAAGTCGTCTGGCTTCCGGCGCCGTACGCCGGCTCCGTGGACGCGTTCAGCTTCGAGGACCAGCTGCGCGCCCTGCGCGCAGCACACCATCACTACAGGCCCGGCACCCCATGACTACCTGGATTCCGCGTGCAGTTCCAGCTCGGCGACAAGACCCCGATGGCCCGAGCCCGGCAGCGAGGCGAAGTGCCACTGGGCCGTCTCCAACTCAGCCGCCCGCAGCAGGATGAGGCCGATGGCGTCGGTGATGGCCCGGCGGTGGTGCGGGGTGTCCGGGCAGCGCATGGCCGCGTGGGCGACGTCCAGGGGCCGCAGGCGGCGGCCGATCGTGTGCCACTCGGGGGCGTCGCGGTCGTAGGAGCGGCGGCGCCGCAGGTTCATGCCGAGGTGGCGAAGCGCCGTGAACTTCTTCGACACCGCCATCCGCAGCCAGGCCGTGGCCGAGGTACCCGGCGCGGAAGGCGTCGGCGTGGTGGCACAGACGGGCGAGGGCGTGCACGATTTCGCCCCGGGTGACCGTGTTGCATGGCTGACCATCAACACCCACGGCAGCTACGCCGAGCAGATCGTGCTCCCGGCGAATGGTGCCGTCCCGGTGCCCGACGCCATCGACGACGAGACGGCCGCGGCCCTGCTCCTGCAGGGCCTGACCGCGGACCACTTCGCCACCGCGTCCCACCCGGTACGGCCGGGGGCCGTCGCGCTCGTGCACGCGGCCGCCGGCGGGGTCGGGATGATGCTCACCCAGATCGTCAAGGCCCGCGGAGGCACGGTGATCGGCCTGGTGTCACGACCGGAGAAGGTCAAGTGGGCCACCGACGCCGGTGCCGACCACGTCCTGGTCTCCACCGGTGACGCGTTCGTCGGGCCGGTGCGCGAGCTGACCGGCGGCGAGGGGGTGCACGTGGTGTTCGACGGTGCGGGCGCGAGCACCTTCGCCGCATCACTGCAAGTACTGCGCACGCACGGCACGATGGTCTTCTACGGACCGCTGATCGGTGACGTGCCGACCATCGCGATGAACGACATCCCCCGCAGCACCCGCCTCACCTACGGCGTGACCGAGGACCACATCCGCACACCCGAGGAACTCAGGGCGCGCACGGCCGAGCTGTTCACCCTTGCAGAGAAGGGCGAGCTGGTCGTCCGGATCGGCGGCCGCTATCCGCTGGCCGAGGCCGCGAAGGCGCACGCGGACATCGAGTCGCGCACAACCACGGGAAAACTCCTGCTGATCCCGTGACCGCCGACCGGTGCGTGGCGCCGTTGGCCCCGTTCGTCAGCGCGAGCTCCTTGGGGGAGAGCACCGGCGGGCGTGCGGCCTGGTAGTCGGCAACGCCGGGGTGAGCCGAGAGGGGCTGGAGCCGTCGTCCTTGATGCCGTGGTCGCCTGGCGTAGAGCCGGGTGACCACGGCCTTTCAGGTAACGGGTGTTCCACAGCACCACCTTGAGGACGACGACGTTACGCTTTCGGTAGCTGTCGTAATCGGACTGCGGCGGCTGCGGTGGCGTTTCTGATCCCGCCTCTCCAGGACGGTGGGCCGGGAGCCGTTGAACTCAGTGCAGGAGTAGGGTCCTGCCTGCGACCTGCGGCGTCGACTGGACTGCGGACTTCCAGGGCCTGCTTGCCCTGCTGGCCGAGCACAGGGAGCCCCTGACCAACCGGCTGCGGTGGCGCTGGAGGTCACGTCACAAGGAAGAAGAGGCGGCAGGGGTGCCGCATACCGGGACACCGAGTCTGGCCACGTTCTGCACGGCCCAGGCGCCGGTGCCCTTGGCTCCGGCCTCGTCCAGGATGACGTCGACGAGCGCCTTGTACGTCTCCACGTCCTGCTGCTTCAGCACTTCAGAGGTGATCTCGATGAGGTACGACTCCAGATCACCCTCGTTCCACTTCGTGAACACCTCGGCAAGATCGTCGGTGTCGTATCCGTCCAGCCGACGGAGCAAGTCGTATGACTCGGAGATGAGCTGCATGTCGGCGTACTCGATGCTGTTGTGCACCATCTTTGCGAAGTGTCCTGCGCCGTCGTGCCCGACGTGTGTGACGCACGGCTCGCCCTCGGCGACGGCGGCGATGGACTCCACGATCGGTTTCAGCGTCTTCCAGGCTTCGTCCGAGCCGCCCGGCATGATCGAAGGGCCGTTGAGAGCGCCTTCCTCACCGCCAGAGATAACGCCGTGCTCACGACGGATCGTGTCCTGGAAGTTCGCATTGCCGCCGTCGACGATGATGATGTCTCCCGGCTCGAACCGTTCGGCGAGCTACTCGATCACCGTGTCGGTGCCCTTGCCAGCCTGGACCATGATGATGGCGACCCTGGGCTTCGCCAGCGAGTCCACGAACTCATCGATCGTCTGTGCCGCGATGAAGCCCATGTCACCGTGCTCCCTGGTGAGCTCTTCGGTGCGGGCATAGGTGCGGCATGTAAGTCTGTGCGGTACAGGCTGCCCACGGTTTGACGCGCCAAGAGCTTCTGCGGATCGTCGACCTGGCCCTCGTGGCGCCACCGCGGGAACAGCCCATAGCGTGTGCTTCCGGCCCCTCTGCTTGACAGCAGGCATGCGCTGCCGTGCCACACCCAGCACGCCGCCCAGCTCACGCTCTGGGCGAGCAGACAGGGCTCGTCAGCAAGCTGACGAGCCCTGTACAGATGGAGGCGGGAGGCCCGGTTCGCCTAGGGAACCATGAAGGTCAGCCGCGGTGGAGCTGCCGAACCTTCTCCTGGTGGCTGCTGGTGAAGTCCGGGTCTGTGTAGACGTGGAGCTTGCTGATCAGGTGGCCCTGGAACGTGAACACGTTGCAGAACAGACCTCTGGAGATTTCGCCGTCGGGCCACGCGTGGCCGTCGCGGGTGGTGCCCCACTCGCGGCCTTCGACGATCACGCGATCTCCGCTCGTCATGATGTCCAGGCCTTCGATGTCATGTTCGAGGTGTTCGAGATCGAGCCGTCGAGCCAACTCTGCGATGGCGTCCTGGCCGTGCCCGAACCCGAACTTGGGAAAGTAGAACTCGATGTCATCGGTGCAGATGTCGGCGAAGCCCGGGTCTCCCCGGTCCACTCGCCTGAAGTACTCTCGGACGGTCTCATGTCGCTGAGCGAGCGTTTCATCGTTCATGGGTGTGCTACCAGGGCACTTCGCCGTTCTCATCCTGGAACGTTCCTGTGGGGCCGTCCGCGTCGAGAGTTGCGAGACGCACGACGACCCTGGCGCTCTCCTCCGGCGTTCTTCCGATTCCGAATGCCGCGGTCAGGTCGGTCGCGGTGGTGCCGGGCTCGACCGCGTTGAACCTGATGCCCGGCTGGGACTTGGCGTACTGGACCGTGAGCATGGTGGCCGCGGACTTGGAGGCGGAGTAGAGCGCCAGCGGCAGGTTGAACTCCGGCCGGTCCGGGTTGGTCACGGCCCAGAACGACCCGGCGCTGCTCGAAACGGTGACCACGGTCGGGGCGGAGGACTTGCGCAGCAAGGGAAGCGCCGCCTCTGTGACGCGCACGATTCCGACCGCGTTGGTGTCGAAGGCCCGGAGTGCCGTGGGGCCGTCAAGGACTCCGTCTGCCAGGATGCCGGCGTTGTTCACCAGGATGTCGAGCCGGCCCTCGGCCGAGTCGATCGTCGCCAGCGCGCTCTTCACCGATGCGTCGTCGGTGACGTCGAGCTGTACGAATCGTGCGCCGAGCGCTGCCGCGGCCTTCTCGCCTCGCTCGGCGTCACGCGCGCCGATGTAGACGACGTGGCCCAGCTCAAGGAGCTGTTTGGCTGTCTCGAAGCCGATCCCCTTGTTGGCCCCGGTGATCAGTGTGACGGTCATTGCCTGTCCTCTCGAATGATGTGGCCCGAGTGGGCCGTTGACGGCGTCCGGACTGTTTCTTCCGAATCAGCCGGTCAGCTGCCGGTGAAGTTCGCCGGCGTCGCGCAGGGCGGTCATGTGCACGAACCGCCCGTCGCGGAGCTGGTAGATGGCGTACTCGACGATCTCGAAGGAGGCGCCGGTGGGAGCCACGCCGAGCCATTCCTTGACCGGGGTACCCGTGTTGATCAGACGCGCAGCTAGACGGTCACTGTCGAAGAGCAGTTCCTTGAGCTCCCAGTGGAGGTCCGGGACCGCGTCCACGTCTTGCTTCTGCACCGCGATGAGGTCGTCCCGGGTGGCCGGCTCGCCGTTCAGGGTCGTCCGGTCGTTGATGAACTTGCCCATGCCGTCGAACTTGTGGGCGTTGAGTTCCTCGATATAGCGAAGGTAGAACGCGCGCAGATCACCGTCGGACATGAGGTGGCCTTTCTGTGCGGCAGTTCCAAATCGGAGCTGCACTTGGATGTTGATGGGACGCGACGCACTTTGCGGCCTCGCCGTGCCGGCCATCGCTGAAGCGGGTATCCGCCGGTCAGGAGGGCGCCTGACTGATACGCCGTGCTCTCGTCAGATTGACGGTCAGCTTGTCGCGGGTCTGGTGCGCGAGCTCGGTCCAGGCCGGCTGGCCGGGAGCAGTGCGCCAGGATTCGCTCAGCGGACTGTTGTCCACGGTGTCGAAACCGAACTGGTCGTACAGCCGCGTCACGAGTGCAACGGCTTCCGGGAAATTGCTCGAGGTCGGCAGCGCCAGTCGGTCGGGAGTGCCAGAGGGACGGCCGGCGGTGGTGATGCGGGGGGCCTGAATATGAGTGAATGCCTGAACGACTTTGGACGTCGGGAGGTGCTCCTGGCGCAGTTCGAGCACGGTCTTCTCGCCCGAGTCGATGACGTCGAAGTGGCCGTCGCGCCAGATCATGTAGTTGTTCGTATCCAGCACGATCTTGCCTGCCAGCCCTTCCACCGGCATGTCGTTGACAAGTTTGAGCGGGACGGCCACGACGGCGAAGTCGCCGGCTGCCGCGGCATCCGTAGCGCGTGCGGCGCGCGCTGACGGGCCGAGTTCAGCGACAAGGTTCTCCAGGGTCTCGGGGCCCCGCGAGTTGGCGATGACGACTTCGTATCCGTTTGCCAGTGCCGCACGGGCGATCTGGCTGCCGACCTCGCCTGCGCCGATGATCCCAATTGTTGTCATGGGTGGTTACGCCTCTCAGATCTGGTTCAGGCCGCCGTCGACGTACAGGCTCGAACCGGTGATGAAGCTGCTCTGCTCGGAGGCGAGGAAGGTCACGGCAGCGGCGATCTCTGCCGGGCGCCCGAGCCGGCCCAGCGGCACACGCGTCGCCAGTTGCTGCTTGAACCGCTCCGGGGCGGGGGTGAGCCCCGACAGTGCAGGGGTATCGGTCGGGCCGGGCGTGATGGTGTTGACCCGGATGCCGCGTCCCTTGAGTTCGTTGGCCCAGGTCCGGGAGAACGATCGGGTGGCGGCCTTGGTCGCTGCGTACACGCCGAGCGCCTGATCGCCGACGTCCACGTTGGTAGAGCCGTTCAGGATGACCGAAGCGCCGTCGTTGAGCAGTGGCAGAGCCTTCTGCACGGTGAACAGCGTGCCCCGGACGTTGATGCCGAAGAGGGTGTCGAAGTGCTCCTCGGTGACCTGCGCGAGCGGCACGAGCGAGGCGACGGAGGCATTGGCGAACAGGATGTCCAGGCCCCGTTCCTGGCTGCGGATCGTCTCGTAGAGCCGGTCCAGGTCGGCCAGGTTCGAGATGTCACCGGTCACCGCGGTAGCCGCTGAACCGATCACTTCGACGGCCGCGTCGAGTTCAGTCTTGCGTCGGCCGGTGATGAACACGTGTGCGCCCTCGGCCGCCAGCCGCACGGCACTGGCCAGGCCGATTCCGGTGCTGCCCCCGGTGACGAGAGCGGTCTTTCCCTCAAGTAGTCCCATGTGAGCAGCCCCTTCGATTTCCGTAGCGATCGCTGCGGAAGTCGAACGTTAGCACTTCTGCAGCGATCCCTGCAGAAGCGGTAGGCTGCGGGGGTGGAGACGAAACAGACCGGCCCGATCGGCCGACCGCGAGGATTCGACGCCGACGAAGCTCTCGAGCGCGCCATGCTGGTCTTCTGGAAGCATGGCTACGAGGGGGCCAGCACGGCCTGCCTGACGAACGCGATGGGCATCTCCACCACGAGCATGTACGCAGCCTTCGGCAACAAGGAGAAGCTGTTCCGCAAAGCCCTGGAGCGCTACACCGAAGGCCCGAGCGCATACCTGGCCCGAGCCATGGAGGAGCCGACCGCCCTCGGCGTCGCCACCGCGATCCTGGCCGGCACCGTTCGAACCACCACCCGCCCGGCCCATCCCCACGGATGCCTGGGCGTCCAGAGCGCCCTGACCACCAGCGACTCCGGGCAGGAAGTCCGTGACCTCCTCGTCGCCTGGCGCCAAAACGGCCACTCCTGCATCCGGGAGCGGTTCCAGCGTGCCGTCGACGACGGCGACCTGCCTCCGCAGACCGATCCGGGGCTACTGGCCCGCTACCTCACCACCTTCGCCTACGGCATCGCCGTACAAGCCGCGAGCGGTGTCGGCCGCGACGAACTCCAGGAGATGGCCGACGCCGCCCTGCGCAACTGGCCACTCTTCTGAGACCCGCCGACGTGCGTCTTTCGGCCACCCTCGGAGGGCGACCGCCACTCGCGCCGTCAACCGCTTGCGAGCCCAGCTCACGGGCATTTTCCCCGGGCTGGAACGGTCGCTGGACCTGACCAACACCGGACCGCTCACCCTGCTGACCGGCTACTGTGCGACATCCCGTGAGTTCTCCTGAGCCCCGCTGAGTTCCTGGCCCCGTGGCCAGGGGGTTCTTCCTCCTTCGTGTCCTCTGCCGGCTTTTGACGTAACTTCGGGATTCCTGAACCGTTCTCACGTCATCCGACCGATCCGCAGTCGGGCTGAAGGTGAGGGGGCTTGGGTTGGCGCCGGCGGTCGTACGGGACCTGCCGCACGCACCGGCTGCCGCCGCATCCAGCCGCTGAAGTGGAACTACTGCCGCCTGTACTGGTGCCAGGCCCGCCTCAGTGCGAAGAACGTCGCCGGCCATCCCGCGGACGAGACGGACGTGCGGGACCGGCTCGCCGCCATCCGGCATCACCAACTGTTCCTCGTCGGGATGCACTACCGCAGAAGACCGACCCCGTCGGCGCGGAGGCGCGGAGGACGGCGGAGAGCCCCGCGCAAGCCGCCTCCTGCACCGGCCTGGCGCCCGGGTCCCGGCTGGCGGCAGCTACCGCTGTTCGCACAGATCCCCGTGACTACAGCGGAGCGCCGATCACAAAGCCGCGGTCGTATCTGCCGTAACCGGACTGGTCCGGCCTCGAACTCAACCCCAAGGACACCAGGGCTGATGCGTTCCCAGCCTGCGAGATGGGCTGGTCGCCGGTGTACATGCCTGTGCGTGTGGTTCGCCCGGTTCGGCAACGAGAGACGCGACCCCTGATGATCAAGGTTGCCGAAGCCTTTGATCATGGGCAGGGGTCGCGTTCGCATGCCGTCCTTCCTGACCGGGTGTCCTGCAGCGCCACTGCGGAGACACCGACTCCATCTGCCCGGATCCGGAACCGCCGCAGCTCGCCTGCCTGGCCGAGGTGTTGGGCCGGATACCCGATCCCCACCAGGTCCGAGGCCGCCGCTACCGCCTGGGCTCCCTGCTCGCGCTGTGCCTGCTCGCCGTCCTCGGTGGAGCCAAGCCGTTGGCCGCCATCGCCCGCTTCGCCGCCGCCACCGACTCCGAACTGCGAGAACGGCTCGGGCCGGCCTCCACCACGCCGGACGCCTTCACACTGGGACGGCTCCCGGCCCGCCTGGACGGCGACGCGCTGCACCCCTGCCAGACCGTGATCGCTCAGCGCCAGGTCGCCGCGAAGAGCAACGAAATCCCCGCCTTCGCCCCACTGCCGGAACGGATCGACCTGCACGGCGTCGTCGTCACCGCCGACGCGACAGCACCAGCTGCCCGGTGTTCGTTAGCTCCAGCGCGTCTGCGCGATCAGGCCGACCACCAGACCGGTGAACGTCCGGTACGTCGGAGCGGTGAAACACCTGCGGAACACCATCAGCACAGCGGCAAGTGACGGTAGTGTCTCGTCCGGAAGCATCGGCGGATCACTCTCAACTCAGGGTGAATCAGACACCGTCGATGCTTCTGCATTCACCCCATCCTCAATCCGGGACCGAACCCGCTCACCACAACGAGCCACACACCTCACACCAGTTCACACACGACTCGATCGCGAAAAGTGCGAAACACGAGGCGTGTGTCATGCATGTGATAGTGCCCGGTCGACGGCGGCGATAGGTGAGGACTTCGTGTGGCGGCATGAGCAAGCCGCCGCAGAGCAGGCCCGGCGGGCTGTGCCCGCGCGGCTGCTCAGGAACGGGCGGCGTCGGCCTTCTTCGGAGCCGAGACCGCCGTCACTCAGAGGTGCCCGGAGGCCCGGTCCAGGGCACCTCCCCGTCCACCCCGCCCGGATCGATCAACAATCACGCAGAAGATCAACCGGCCGACGCACAGGTGGCTTCAGGCTCGGGCCCAGCGCTTCAGGAACTCGATCGCTGCGGAGCCGACCTCCGCGGGATGCGAGGCGCTCAGGAAGTGCTGCCCGCCCTCAATGATCTCCAGGCGCGCCTCGGGGGAGCTGGTGAACATCTGGATCTCCTCCTGGGCGTTCGGCACGGAGTACACCTGGTCCGCGGTACCGTGCAGCCACAGGACGGGGCAGCGGACCTCGTCGAGTCTGCCGTGGAGCCCGTCGCGGTCCCGCAGGTTCACCGTGCTGAGGCGCAGACGGTGGCGTCCGGCGTCACCGCTGTAGTTTGCACGGTAGGCGGTGAGCCAGAACTCGCGTTCCTCGGCTGAGACGCCGCCCAGGGCCGCGGCGAAGACGGCGTCTACGACCTCGTCCGGCACGACCCAGTCCTCGCCGACCGGGTCGGCGAGGGCGTCGACGAGCGGTGTGTTGGACCCTATCCCGTCCCAGCACCCCAGGTCGCGGCTGCGCGGGCTCTCGAAGTCCATCGACGTGCCGAGCGGGATGAGGCCCTTCACGACGTCCGGGGCGAGCAGCGCCATGCGGACCGCCACCCAGCCGCCCTGCGAGGTTCCCAGTACGAAGGCCTCGTCGATCCCGAGGGCCTCGAGGGCCTGCAGGTTCGCGACCGCGCTGTCCCAGTAGGTGAAGTGCTGGTACGCGGCCCTCGTGCGGCCGTGCCCGTAGGGTTCGAGGGCCAGCAGGTTGGCCGCGGACCCGAGCTCCGGGTCGGCGAACTGCGGCCGGTACAACTCGGCCGAGGTGGTGTACGAGTTGATCAGGACCAGCGTTGGGAGTGCGGGGTCGTACGGCTTGCCGAAGGTGTACCCGACGGTCGATCCCCCGAGGTGAGGGATCTCGACGGTCTGTCCGGGCTTGCTCACGGTGTACTCCTCGATTCGTATGCGGGGGTCTCTGAGAACGAGGCGTCGGAGCGGAGGACGGGAGTCCGGAGACGTCCGGCAGTCTCCGGTCCGCTCCACGCTTGCCAGCGGGTGGCGATGCAGGCGGTTCCAAGGCGCTAGTCGATGCCCTCGAAGCCCACTCGACGGAAGTCCCCACGAAAGAGCCGAGCACGGCTCGACGCGCCTTGCGCTCGGCGCTGCACCTGGGCCTGTCATGGTCACGCAAATATGCCCCTTCGGAGGACGGCTCCGGTCGAGTCCACTGCCATGATGGGCAGATGATCCACATGATGTCGAATAATGGTTCGGCCTCGCCCTGTTCGCATCTTTCGTAGCCGTGGCCCAAGAGGGCTCGATCTCGGCGGGCGCCCGCCGACAGGGAGTCACACAGCCAGCGATGACACCTGGTGCGCGGCACCGGACCGTTGCGGACGACACCCACGGGCGTCAGGTTCCACGACCGCCAATCGAGCCGCCAACGGTCAGCGGCCACTGCGCGATCTCCGGCGGCGTGTGGCACTCGTACTACGACGCCACCGATGTCTCAAACGCCCGCGTCCTGGGCATTGACCACCTCGTGAACGCCAGAACTACGCCAATGACCTGAGGGATGCGAGGTCCCTGGCGACAGTGAGTGCTCGGGAGAATCGCAGCAAGGCTGACCAGGACCCCGCGAGTAGCTTCCCACCGATTACCGATCGGGGAGCGCGCTTCCGGTGGAAGCTTCAGTCAATCAGTTCACCCATGGGACACACGATGCCAGGAGTTGCTCGCGGCAGAGCCCGCTTAGAGGATCAGGCCCGGCAACTCCACGCCATGCGGCAGATGAGTACTGCAGACGCCGTCCAGTCGCCCGCGATTCGAGTGCACGCTGAGGTCTCTCGAGGCCCTTGATTCGGTCTACTTACCCATTGCGCGGTGCCTGCGTCGATTAACCCTAAGCCTCGATCCACCGGGTGTCGGTTCGTCCAGTGTCCGGACATGAAAGCGGAGATGCACTCTGACCTGGGAAAATAGGAGTTCTCTAGGCTTCTACTCGACCAGTTCGGAGGTGCATCTCCGGGATGCATTCTTCCATGCCGCCACGTGCGGTGTCCGCAGCGTTCGATGATCCCAACCTGGTCGCGTGTGCGCACGGCGTGGCTGAGTGCGCTGGAGAAGGTGGCGCCGATCCGGTAGACGGCGGTGCGCCCGCGTCCGCGGGCGAGTTCGGCCTCACTCCAGGCGGTGATGTTCCGGGCCCGCAGATCGGTCAGGGGCAGTCGGCCGAAGGAGGGGATGAGGTCTGTGTGCACGTGGTCGCGGTAGTGGGCGAACGTCGTGGGCTTGAGCGTCTTCTCCCAGAGACGGAGCCACTCGGCGTGATACGTGGCAAGGGCGAGATCCTCGCTGCAGTCCAGGCCGGTCCGCTCGGACTCCATGGCACGCTCGAGCGCTGTCCCGGCGGCCTTCCGCGTGGCAAATCCGCCACGGCACAGGGGATGGCGCTTGCCGTCGGCCGAGGGCAGGTCGACGGCAAAAGCTCAGGACCCGTGCCTCGAACCATCCTGGAGTCGGGGGCAGCCGGCACCGAACTGCCGGCCGTCCGGGCGACGGCAACCGCAACGCCGGAACACCCGGCCGCGTTCAGGAGACTGAGAGGTCACTGCGTTCACCTCCGGTGGGGGAGTGCGTGACTCCACCATGGAGGCACCGGTGCCCGGCGAAAATGGTGGCTGATCACGTCCAGAGGCGATGTTGTTGTCGATCTCGATCCGACCATTACCGGAGCCGACCCACTTGGTGACGATCTGGCCGAAGGCCCAGTTTTCCGGCATCGCGTAGCCGAGGTTGCCGGAGAAGCCGGACGACATGTCGGACACGAAACGGGTGTCCGCATAGCCTTCCTCGGAGATCCGGGAGCACGCGTTGCGAGGGCCGTAGACCCCGATCTTATAAGGGCTGCCCAACCGGCCCATCTGCTCCTTGATACTCCGGAAGTACGGCAGGATGTACGAGGTGACCTTGTCGTTCACCGCGTCGTAGTCAACCGCGAAATAGATGCGTGAGCCCGGTTTGTACCCGTGCTCCTCCGCCTTGGCCGCGGCGTGCAAACAGTCCGCGGCGCCCTGCTCCACGCTGTAGTACAGGTGGCGGCCGATGTACTTGTAGCCGGCGTCCTTCAGGGCCTGCGCGCGGGCGGGGGTGATCTTCGTGACGCCATCGCACGCCTCACCCTGCCGGGCCTGGCCGCCACCCTGGCCGCCTCTTCGTTCTCGTGGGAGTGGCACAGTTCCGGTGTGCGGCGGGAACAGCCGGTCCGGCCGCCACTGTTGCACTGCCAAGAGAGCGGCGCCGCGCGGGCGGGGAACACAGAGACCAACAGCCGACGTGATCCGGGGCCCTCGGGTCCGCGGTACGCCCGGTCATCCGACATCCGATATTGAAGGGAGACCGCTCATACGCCCGCCACGGACTCGGACCAATGCTTTTTCACACAGGAGGACCGTTTCATGAATGACTTGCCCTTGACGCTTATGGCGGTACACGCCCACCCCGACGATGAGGCCACTGGAACAGGAGGTGTCCTCGCGCGGTACGCGGCGGAGGGCATTCGCACGGTCCTCGTGACGTGCACCGACGGTGGTTGCGGTGACGGACCGGGGGGTGTCAAGCCGGGCGATCCCGGACACGATGGGGCGGCCGTCGCCTTGATGCGGCGTCAAGAACTCGAGGCAAGCTGTGAAGTCCTGAAGATCAGTCATCTGGAGATGCTGGACTACGCCGACTCCGGGATGATGGGGTGGCCGACCAATGACGCCCCAGGCTCCTTCTGGCAGACACCCGTGGAGGAGGGCGCTGCCCGACTCGCGGAACTCTTGCGGCGCTACCAGCCCGATGTGGTCGTCACGTACGACGAGAACGGCTTCTATGGCCACCCGGACCACATCCAGGCCAACCGCATCACGATGGCGGCGCTGGCGATGACCGCGCTGACACCGAAGGTGTACTGGACGACGGCGCCCCGCTCGATGATGCAGCGGTTCGGGGAGGTCATACGCGAGTTCGGTGCGGACGGGCAGGAGCCGGATCCCGCTGAGGCCGCCGCGATGGCCGAGATCGGACTGCCCGACGAGGAGATCACCACCTGGGTGGATACCACCGCGTTCGGCGGCCAGAAGTTCGATGCGCTGGCCGCGCACGCCAGCCAGGGCGAGAACATCTTCTTCCTCAGGATGGGCCAGGAGAGGTTCACCGAGTTGATGGGCGTCGAGACCTTCGTACGTGTCCAGGACACCACCGGCGCGGCCGTGCCCGAGAACGACCTCTTCGCCGGACTGCGCTGATCCGCCCGCCCACCGGGGTCAGAGAGCTCATGGTCCGTACGGCTCGATCGGGCGTGTTCGCACACCCGGAGCCTTGTTCACGTGGGTTCCGCTCCGGTGGCCCTTGATCATCAGGGTGGCCCTGCTCGGTCGCGTGGCGGTTACGAAGACGCCAGTCCCCCCCACTCACCCGGGCAGGGCGGTTGAGCGGGAACGTTCGGCACTACGCTTGCCGAATACCTCGTCCGTGCAGGTCACGCGGCATGTCTGTATTCGGGGAGGATGCCGCCAAGGCGGTCGTGGCGTCGTGTGTTGAGGTGGCTTAGCTTGTTCGGATCGTCGATTGGTGTGGGCAGTGGGTGTAGCGGTCGGGCGTTCGCGATGCCCTGGTGCGGTCGATGGGAGTTGTAGAACTCCTCGAATTGCCGGTAAGGACGACCTCGATCCCCGTGCCCTTGAGGACAGCGTCGAACAGGGCGGGGAACTTCCCCGTCTCTGTCTCTGATGATGAATCGTGCCCGGCAGCCGACGTCCTCAAGGTCCATGACCAGATTCTTCGCATCCTGGGTGGCGCAAGCGGCAAAGAACCTGGTCATGGCCCCCGAGGACGCAGGCAGCTGCCGGTTGCGGTTCATGATTGGGGACAGCGATGAGAAGTTCCCTACATTGTTCGATGATACAGACCTGCAGACGCGAGTTCCTGGACCGAACCTTGATCGGGAACCAGCGCCACCTCCTCCACGCCTTACAAGAGTTCGAGCCGTTCTACAACGAACACCGCCCGCACCAAGGCATCGCGAACACCCGACCGCTACACCCACTGCCCGCACCAATCCACGATCCGGACAAGTCAACCCACCTCGACATACGACGACGAGACCGCCTCAGCGGACTCCTCCATGAATATCACCATGCTGCCTGATCTGCATGGATGACGTTCTCGGCAAGGGCAGGGCTGCCGCATGGCCCTCAATCAAGATCGAGAACAAGTTCAAAGAAGCGTGCATCAAACGCCCTTCAGAACACGATCAAGTGCCGCCCGGCCTGCAGGTCCCCAGTGCGGCTTGCCGCCGGGAAGGCCCCGATCTCCGTTCTGCCCCATGAGCATCAGGAAGAGGCTCTTCATAGCGGCCAGCCCGCGGGCGCGCCGGATCGCCGCCTCGTCTGCATGCGCGTACATGTCGAAGAACCGTGAGGCCGTGCCTGCGGGTAGCAGTACCCATGCGGCGGCGAGGTCCCACGCCGGATCGCCGGCGAACATGGCACCGAAGTCGACGATGCCCGAGAGCGTTCCGTCCGAGACGACGACGTTCGCGGGATGGAGGTCGCCGTGCACCCACACGGGCGGGCCCTCCCACGCGTGGGCCGCAACGGCATCGTCCCACACGGCCCGGACGTCGGCAGCGATGTCGTCGGGGGCAACGGCCTGGAAGAAGTTCTCGAAGCCGTCCGTGCAGTTCCGGGGATGGGCACCGCGGTCCGTAGCGATCGGCGCCTCGGCGGGCGCCTCCACATGGAGCGCCTGGAGGAAGCCCGCCAGCGTGTCGGCCGCGTGGGCGCCGCGGCTGATCGAGCCGTGGTCCAGCGGCTCGCCGGGAACCCACGTCATCACGGTCCAGTGCTTGGGGAAGCGCTCGGACGGTTCGCCGAACCGCACCGGGGTCGGCACCGGCAGCGGCAGGCGCGGGGCCAGCACGGGTAGCCACCGCCGCTCCTTGAGCTGGAGCTCCGGGGTGGGGTCCATGCGCTGCATGCGCACGGCCAACTCGTCCCCGAGACGCCACATTTGGTTGCCCCAGCCGCCCGCCACCTCGCGGATGGCCAGCCCTGCAAGGTCTGGATGTTGCTCCTGCAGCAGGTCGCGGACCAGGTCTGCGGTGATCTCGATCTCGGTGTCGGTCATACGAAGTCACAGTACTGAGGCGGCACGTGGAGCGGCTCTCGCTCTCCGGAACTTCTCGCTGTGATTCCTCTGGCATCACCAATTCGGATTCAGAGAGCTGCAGATCAGAGGCTTCGGGACGGAACGGCCCCAAAGTCCAGAGAAGCCTGTTCGACCTGCCCGATGTGCGTGACCACTCCCGAGTTCCTGCCCCAGCACTGGCAGCAGCGCGAACAGCTCCTGCAGATCGTCTCGGCGGCCGAGGCCTGCGGTCAGCTCCGCGTCGTCGAGATGAACCAGCAGGTCCTCGGCAACCTCGACCGGATCATCACCGCCCTGGAGGACGACGAGACTCCCGGCGGCACGGAGGTGGCCGATGCGGGCTGACAACTCGCGTCACATCGTCGCTGCCGCCCGCAGCCGCCACGAGTGCACCCGGGCCAAGTCGATCCGGGCCCTGCGCGAGATCGACGCCGCGGGCACGTGTCGGCGTACTCCTTTGAGCGCTTCAGCAAGTACACAGGTATGTACACCAGGTCTGGCACCAGCCAGTGTCATCCCGTAGGCATGGTGGCGGTGGCGATCTCTTCCGGGACCAGGAGAGAAGCCGATTCGAGCAGTTCGGGGACATCCACGCGCGTATTGTCGACCACGCTGTCAGGCGGCGTCGTCCCGCCCACGTTCGATGGCGGCCAGAGGGTTCTTGAGACGGTAGCTGGGCCCGTTGCTGGAGATGACTTCGCAGTGGTGGAGGTCGCCCCTTGTGGTTCGCGTCGTAGCACGGCGTTTTCATGGCGCATGACGAGAAGTTCGGCCTCCTTCGAGGTGTCCCGCCGCAGAAGCACCGCCGGGACGGAGAGAAGACGTCGAGTCACCTGGTACCGCCGCCAATGCCTCGCGTGTCGGCCCCTGCTCGGCGGACCGGGCGCGCAGCACGGTGAGCGCAGGGTCCCGACCGGAGAGCCACGGCAGCAGCCCGACGCCGGCGGTGACGGCGGCCAGTGCCGCCACCCGGGTCAGCCCGGCCCTCAGGGCGGCGGTCACTTGACGTACGTATCGACGGTGACCAGCTCACGTTCGCGTGGATCCTTGGCGGAGCCCACGACGTCCACCGCATCCCCCGGCGTCGGTGTTGAGGATCGCGGTCTCGGCCTTGAGGACCGCCGCGCGCCGGGCGTCGCCGGCCACGGTGGCCTCGGCTTTCCGTCCCGCCCCGTCGACCGTTTCGTCGCTGAGCTGGGCGATGTTGAAGGAACCGTCGCCGGCGAAGTCGCTGTGCAGATACGCGGCCGGGTCACCGGTGTCCAGCACCGTCGCACGGGAGAGGACGAAGGCGTCGAACTTCCCCGCCAGGGCGTCGGATTCGATAAACGAGACACTCCACCAGACCGTGCGTGTGCCTAGGCGAATTGCTCTGCGGCGGCCGCACCTCCTGACCTAAGGTCGCGGGCATGACAGCCAGCACGGATGGCGCCCGTTCCGCCCGCGCCTTCGCACACGACTTTCCCTTCGACCCCTCCTACGGCCGTGGCCTGGGCGAGCTGTTGCGCATCCCCGCGCCCGAGGGCCCCGCCGACTTCGACGCGTTCTGGCAGGGCCGGTACGAGGAGGCCCGTGCGGTGGCGCCGCAACCCGAGGTCGGGCAGCTCGTCGAGGAGCGGGACGGGGTGCGGATCCACGAGGTGTCGTACGTGTCGGTGGGTGGTGTCCGGCTCGGCGGCTGGCTTGTGCTCCCCGCCGAGGGGGAGGCTGAGCACGGCTTCGTCATCGGGCACGGCTACGGAGGCCGCGATCAGGTGGGCCCCGACGTACCGCTGCCGCTGCCAAGGTCGGCGGCGATCCTGCCGTGCGTACGGGGCATGGCGGGTCGCAGCTTGATGCCCTCCGTGCCATGCGTCTCCGCCGAGCACGTGTTGCACGGGATCGCCTCGCGGGAGGCGTACGTCATCGGGGAGTGTGTCGCCGACCTGTGGTGCGCGGCGTCGGCGCTGCTGGAACTCGTCCCGGTACTGGGCGAGCCGGAGCCGCGGATCGGGTACCGCGGGGTGAGCCTCGGTGGCGGGCTCGGTGCCCTGGCGCTGCCCTGGGACGACCGATTCGCGACCGGGCAACTCACGGTGCCGACGTTCGGAAACCATCCGCTGCGCCTGACCCTGGACTGCGTCGGCAGCGGAGCGGCGGTGCGCCGACACCACGCGGACCACCCCGAAGTCGTTGATGTATTGGGCTACTTCGATGCGGCGACGGCGGCGGGCCGGCTGCACAAACCGGTACTGGTGGCTGCAGCGCTGTTTGACCCGTCGGTGCCACCACCGGGCCAGTTCGCCGTGTACAACGCGCTGGCCGAGGCGGGCGAGCTGCAGGTGCTGGAAGCCGGGCACTTTGAGTACGAGGGGACGCAGGCGGAGCAGGCCGAACTGGATGCGGTTACTGCTGAGTTCTTCGGCCGCATGCTCAGTGCTCCGTGAGCCGTCCGCGGCCCGGGAACCTCAGCCGTCCCGGGTGCTCCGCGGCGTGAAGCGGGCTGTGTCGACGGTGAATGTGCCGTCAACGGGCCCGCTGCCGCCGTTCAGCGATTACGCCGACTCCCCGCCACGGAACGTCGCCGCCTCGTGCCCCGTTGGTCGGCGGCTATGTCCCGTGGCCTGCGCATCCGCAACTGCCCCGGCGAGTGATGGACACCGGCAGCACGGCGCGCGCACCCTCGGCCTGCGTCATCATGCCGACGCGCAGATCGGGTTCTTCGGGCACGAAGACTCCGGCAGCGCGGCAGGCTTTGACGTACCCGCGGAAACGGGCCTCCACGTCCGGCGACTCCTCCGCGAACCCGACGTAGGCGAGGCGGCGCAGCCCGTGGTCCTCGAAGAGGTGGCGGGTGAGTAGCGGGACTGCGATGGCGTCGTGGTCTTCGACTGGTGGGCGGCCCGTACCACCGGGGCGATCGATGCCGCAGCCGCCGGCTTCGTCCTCGTCCGTAATGAGGGTCGACTCCCTTGACCAAGCCTGAGTTGGCGCTTGTCGCGGTGATCGGGCACAACACCTCCCTCGCCTGGACCCAGGGCGGCGGCAGCGCGAGTGTGGAACCCGGTGCGGATCGGGGTCGCGACGGCCGGCGAGCTGTGGCTGGGGCGGACGGCCGTGAGGTGCTGTATGAGGAACTGCTAGCACACGGGGCAGGTCTTTGTTCGGCGGGGGCCACGCTCTGTAGACGGCCGCTCCGGATCAGTCAGAAGGTATCGAATCCCTGCTGGTCACAGTGAAGGAGTACGACACTGCGAATGGCCCATGGCCGTACGTCACGGTAATGGCATCGAGAGGTTTGGCACCCAGCGTCGCCAGGTTGAGGGAGGCGCTGAACGTCTTCGAGTTCTTTTCTGTCTGTGTGACGGTCACATGCTTGGTGACGCGGTCGCCCACTCGTACATCGACTGTGCCTTGACCGAGGGTGTCGGCGTCCAGGTTCAGGGGTGCTGCCAGGTCGATTCGCACCTGCGTATCGACCTGTACGACACGCGCAGGGACACGGCCTCGCGTGCTGACCTTGAGCTCTGTCTGGTCGGCTGCCCGCCAGGCCAGTGATTCGTTCCATGCGGTGTTGAAGGCGACCCAGCCCTCAGTGTGGCCGATATTGCCCTGCTCGGGATTGAAGGGATAGTGCCCGTTCTTGGGACTCCCGTCGAGCACACCGGGAACATCTTCCAACAGCCCGGCGCCGCCGTAATATTCGGAGAACCATCCGTGCTCCACGCCCTCGAATCCCACCTTCTTGCTGGGCGCATCGTACGAAGCGTGCCGCCCAGTGGGGTTGCGGCCGAAGATGTTGTCCACCTGTGCTGTGGCGATCTCACGGAGTCGGCCGGCCAGTGGATCGTTCCCCAACAGTCGCGCCGCAGCGAGTGCCGGCGCGGAGAAGCCGGCTACGTTTCCGACCTCGTTGGGGTCGTCAGCGCCGCCCCCGCTGAAGGCTGGAATGGTCCAACGGTCGTCGGAGTACCGGCGGAAGTCCCAGAGATTGTCCGAGCGGTCGACTGTTATGCGAGCCCAGTCCCTGACGAACTGCTTCGTGCCATGGGGAACCTTGTCCGGATACATTTCGGCGAATTGCACCAGGCCGGTGATCAGTACGTATTCGCTCTGTCGCTGTCCCTTGGTGACGCGCGGGTCCTTGAGGTCCAAGTTGTTGATCAGCCAGGCGGCCTGGTTCTGAGCGGCCTGTGGATAGCGGCTGGCATCATCGCGCCCTTCGCGCTTCGCCACCTCGTACATCATCAGACCTTCATGGGTCACCTCACTGTTGGATGTGATGGTTGAGATGCGGCGACTCGACTGGCGAGGTTACTGATGACCCTCTGCCAATACTGCGACCTCGCCCGCCGGAATGGTGATCACGCCCGGTGAAAGGGCGCCTGATATGACCTCGACACCGGTCGTGGCCACCTGTGCGGGGTTACTGGTGTGGTTCACGGCGAAGAGCCAGGTCTTGCCGTCGGGGGTGCTTCGGCGCATGACCTCCACTCCATGGCCGGCCCCCTGCAGCGGAGTTGCACAGTCGGCCTGTGCGGCCCACTGGGGAAGGAGCCGCAGGAGGGAGGAGATGTCCGGGCGAGTGGCCAGGTACCGGATGTTGCCGCGACGGAGGACAGCTGGGCCTCCTTGCGCAGGCCCGTCGACGAATCGGCTCTCCACCTCGGTTCCCGGGTCGGGCAGCACACGCTCGGCCCACAGGTGGCCGGTCGAGTCGTCGTCCAAGCCAACCGATTCACCGGCAGCGAGCGGAAGGTACTCGTCCACCCGCAGGCCGAGCAGGTCACGCAGCGCGCCGGGATACGGGCCGGGGTGGATGCGGTCGTGCGGGTCGACCAATCCGCTGAACGGGCCGACGACCAGATGGCCGCCGCGTGCCGCATAGTCCTCCAGTGCCCGGGCCGTGTCGGTGGACAGGGCGTAGAGCGAGGGCACCAGCAGGAGGCGCTGTTCTCCGGGGACGGGCACCAGGTCGCAGGGCAGCCCGAGGCTCCACAGAGCGCGGTGCCAGTCGCGAAGAATGCTGGAGTACGTCATGTCGCTGCTGGGCCGGTGGGGCAGTTGCAGGGCCCACATGGCTTCGTAGTCCAGCAGCAAGGCTATGTCGGCCGGCGGACAGGTGCTGCCGGCGATATCGGCGAGACCGGCCACGGTGTTGCCGAGGGCTTTGGCCTCCCGCCAGATTCTGGTGTCCTCACCGCTGTGGGGAAGCATGGCCGAGTGCCACTTCTCCGGTCCGTATGCGGACTGGCGCCACTGGAAGAACAGGACGCCGTCCGCGCCGCGGGCGAGGTGGGTCAGTGTGTTGCGGGCCATCTCCCCGGGGGCTTTGGCGATGTTGCGGGGCTGCCATTGCACTGCGGAGGTGGAGTGCTCCATGAGCATCCAGGGCCGCCCGTCCGCGAGACCACGGGTGAGGTCAGCGGCGAAGGCGAGGTCGGCGGCGCGGTTCGGATCCTCGGACGGGAGATAGTGGTCGTTCGAGACGATGTCGACCTCGCGCGCCCACCGCCAGTAGTCGCTCCAACGAAGCGCGCTCGCCATGAAGTTGGTCGTGACGGGTCGGCCGGGGGAGTGGGCGCGCACGATGTCGCGCTCGGCGCGGAAGCAGGCCAGATGTTCGGCGTCGCTGAAGCGGTAGAAGTCCAGCCACAGCCCCGGCGAGAGGCTGCTGGTGCTGGTGCGTGGCGGGATGACATGTTCCCAAGCGCTGTATTGCATGCCCCAAACAGCCGTACCCCACTGGTCGTTGAGCGCGTCAAGGTCGTTTCCGTACGTGGTGCGCAGCCAGTTGCGGAATGCGTCGGCCGAGGTCGGGCACCAGCAGTGCGCGTTGGCGTTGGCGTACTCGTTGTTGATGTGCCACATCACCACGGCCGGGTGGTCGCCGTAGCGTTCGGCGAGGCGGCGGGTGACCAGCGCGGCGCGTTCCCGATAGGCCGGCGACGATGGGCAGTAGGCCTGACGGGAACCGGGCGCCAGCGTTCGCCCGTCGGCTGTCACGGGCAGCGCTTCGGGGTAAGCGTGGGAGAACCACAGCGGCGGAGCGGCGGTTGGTGTGGCCAGGTTGGCGGCGATGCCCGACTCGTGCAGGAGGGCGATGACCTCGTCGAGGCCGGAGAAGTCGAAGGCGTCCGGTTTGGGCTCGATCCAGGACCAGGCGAAGACACCGAGGGTCACCAGGTTGACGTTTGCCTCGCGCATCAGGCGGACGTCGTCTTTCCAGGTCGCTTTGTCCCACTGTTCCGGGTTGTAGTCGGCGCCGTAAGCGGGGCGCGGGATGCGGCTCCATGCGAGGTGCGGGTGGTCGGATCGCGGCATGGGGAAGCTCCTGAGTCCTGAGCTGCGAAGCGTGGGGTCGATTGGGCAGCGCTCGGCGGGGGTGGGTCGAGGTGTGGGATCGATCGGGTCTCGTCCGGACCATGGATGCCAAGGGGAGGGGGCAGCGCGACGGCGCCGCCGCATTCGCGCAGGGACACCGCGCTGTGTCGGTTCGGGGCAATATCAGGAGGCCGTGCACAGAAAGTTTCGAAAGCACCCCTGCTCACGGCCATGGGAGAGGTGTGCGCTCAACAGCTGAGGCTGGGCTGGTGCGGCCAGCAGGGGAGGTCGGGGCCGGGACAAGCGATTCCGCAGTGATGCCTCCGGTAACCCCGGGGCGTGGAGCTGTCGCTTGTCCATGAGAGCGTGCGGGATCGGGCCATCGGACATCAGCGGGAGGTGGGAGGCATGCACGACATCCCGTCGTGGTGCGCAACGCAGGTCCTGGGAGGCGGCAGTCGGTGCTGCGCTCCGCAAGTGCGCTCAACTTAGGGGGGCCACACGGGGGTGTCAATGCGGGTGCGCGCGCCGGGAGCGGCACCACGGAACGGGTTTCCCCTCTGCCGCCGGTCGAACCCCGCAGGTCGACCGGGTACGCGACGCTTCTTCGGCCGTGACCCATGACCTGCTCCACTTTCCCGAAGCTCCCCGCACTTCCGGCCGACGAGTCGCGGGCTGCGTCCAGTAGTACCGGCAGTTCGTTGACCGACAGCGGTCCGGTTCGGGGGCACCCTCGTGCGCGTCGGCCTCCCGCTGAGCCCGCTACCGGACAGGAGGTGGCCCAAAAACCCATTGTGTTCACGCCCTTGACGCATCCTTGCAACGTCCGTACGTTCCCTGGTCATACGTAGAAGCCATAGATCCAGGGCCCTTCTTGCTGTTGCTCATACGTATGAGCGGCGATTTCATGCCCTGTCCCGCCCTCACGAGGAGTCAGGAGTCAGCCATGCCGACGAGAAGAGCTTTCCTAGCGCGGACCGGCGCAGCGGTTGTTGCGATCCCCCTGGGAGCGAGTGCCTGCACCACCGGCACTGGCGGAACCGGGGCGGGCGGCAAGGACACGAAGGCACTCGTGTTCGGCAAGACCGACGGCGGGACGACATTCGTCCGCAACTACAACATGTTCGGCCCCGCCACGCAGAAGTCCCCCAACAGCGAGATGATCTACGAGCCGCTGGCGCGGGTCGACTACAACGACGGCGCGAAGGTCAAGCCATGGCTGGCCAAGAGCCTGGAGTTCGACGGGGCCGGCACCACGCTCACGGTGAAGCTGCGCGACGATGTGACGTTCTCGGACGGCAAGCCGATGACCGCCGACGACGTGGTGTTCTCGCTGGGCATCCCGCTGAAGGACCCCTCGTTCAACGTCGGTGGCACCACCTACGAGCGCGTCGCCAAGAAGGACGCCACCACCGTCACCGTCCACTGGAAGCAGCCGGCCTTCAGCGAACTGAATCAGCTCGCCTCGATCCAGGTTCCGATCGTGCCCAAGCACATCTGGGAGGGGAAGGACCTCAAGAGCTGGTCCAATCCCGATCCGGTGGGCACCGGTCCCTTCACCCTGGAGCGGTTCGTGGCTCAGCAGGTGACCCTCCGCGCCAGGGATGACTATTGGGGCGGCAAGTTTGCCTTGAAGGAGCTCAAAGTCGTGCCGACCAGTGGCGATGCCGTGCGGGCCCAGCTGCTGCGTGGCGACGTGGACTGGGCGCTCGTCGCCTGGAACGGCGCGGAGAAGGAGTACGAGGCGAAGGATCCCAAGCACCACCTGTATCAGAAGTACGCAACCGGTGGCACCTACGCTCTTTTCTTCAACACCGCCAAGGCTCCCTTCGACAATGTCCATCTGCGGCGGGCGCTGGCGATGACGATTCCGCGCAAGGACATTGTCGCCACGCTTCAGCGTCCCGGTACGGAGTCGGGTCCCACCGGACTGGTCGACGAGGTTTTCGGCGATGCGATCCTGCCCGAGTACCGGCACAAGGTGCAGCCGGTGGACGCCGCCGGAGCGCAGAAGGAGCTGGCGCTGAGCGGCTTCAAGGTCCAGGGCGGCAAGCTGGTCAAGGGCGGCAAGTCCTACGCTCCGAAGCTCTCGTTCAACCAGGACTACGGCTGGGACCCGTACGCCAACATCATGATCCGCAGCTGGCAGAAGCACCTCGGAATCACGGTGAAGCAGGTCGGTGCCCCCGGTGCCAACCTGTTCGAGCAGCAGCAGTCCGGCGACTTCGACCTCACCATCAACTACACGCTCGGCGCCGGCATCGGCGGCATCTACAGCGGGCTGAGCAGCCGGGCCTACCGCCCGCTGGGTGAGAAGGCCTCCACCAACTTCGGGCGTTGGAAGGACCGGGCCACCGACGCCGCGCTCGGCAAGCTGCTGGGGGCGAACGAGCCCGCGGTGACGAAGAGCGCCGGGGAGAAGCTCCAGAAGATCGTCGCGGAGCAGGTGCCGTACAGCCCCATCTACAACAGCTACTGGTTCATCGCCATCAACGCCTCGCACTGGGAAGGCTGGCCCGCCCCCGAGCACTTCTCCTATGTGCCGTTCCCGGGCCTGGGCCCCGACACCACGCTGACCCTGATGAACCTGAAGCAGGCCGCCAAGTGACTGCGGCGACCGTTGCCGCCGGGCCTGCCGCGCGCCCGGCCAGGGTGCCCCGCCGCTGGGGGTTCCTGGCGCGTCGCCTCGGCTTCTATCTGGCCGCCGCCTGGTCTGCGATCACCCTGAACTTCTTTTTGCCCCGGTTGATGCCGGGCGACCCGTCGGCCGGTATCGTCGACAAGCTGCAGCGGGTCAGCGGTCAGCAGGTGTCGCCGAGCGCCCTGGAGTCGATCCAGAAGGTCTTCGGTGAACCGGATGCCAATCTGGGCCGCCAATACCTCGACTATCTGGGCCAGTTGGTACACTTCGATCTCGGCATCTCGGTCAGCAATTACCCCGTGCCCGTGAGCGACCTGGTGTGGCAGGGGCTGCCCTGGACCTTGCTGCTGGTCGGCTCGACCACGGTGATCGCGTTCGTGCTGGGCACCGGTATCGGCGCGGTGGCGGGCTGGAAGGCGGGCGGCCGTTTCGACACCGTGGTCAGCCCGCTCACCACGTTCGTCTCGGCCATTCCGTACTTCTGGATGGCGCTGCTGGGGCTGTGGCTCTTCGCCTTCCTGCTGGGCTGGTTCCCGCTGGCCGGCGGATACGACGCCGACATCCCGATCGGCTTCTCCCCGTCGTTTCTGCTGAGCGTGCTGCATTACGGGGCGCTGCCCGCCGCCACCATCGTCTTCTCGGCCTTCGGCGGCTGGCTGCTCGGCATGCGCAACATGACGGTGACCACCGTGCGTGAGGACTATGTTCTTCTCGCCCAGGCCAAGGGTCTGTCCAGCCGCAGGGTGATGCTTCGCTACGCGGCACGCAACGCCGTCCTGCCGAACTTCACCGGGTTCGCCCTCGCCCTCGGCCATGTGGTCGGCGGCGCCCTGCTCACCGAAGTCGTCTTCAACTACCCGGGCATCGGCTATCTGCTCTACACCTCCCTCCAGCAGCGCGACTACCCGGTCATGCAGGGAGTCTTCTTCCTCATCATGCTGACCGTTCTGCTGGCCAACCTGCTGGCCGACTCGGTGTACGCCTTGCTCGACCCGCGCATCAGAGAAGGAGGGTGACGGGCGTTGAGCACCGCATTCCTCTCCAGCTGGAAGGTCCGCGTCGGCCTCGGCATCATGGCCTTCTTCTGCCTCCTGGCGGCACTCGGCCCCTGGGCGGCGCACACCCTGCTGGGCCTCGACCCACGCGCCAACGACATCAGCTTCATCGCCCAGCCGCCCAGCTCCCAACATCTGCTGGGAACCAACCAGTTCGGGCAGGACGTCCTCGCCCAGGTCATCGCGGGTGCCCGCGGCTCGATGTACGTCGGGCTGCTCGGCGCGGTGGTCGGCACGGCGATGGCGATCCTGGTCGGCGTGCCGTCCGGGTACTACGGCGGCAAGGTGGACGCCGCCCTGAACTTCCTGACGAACCTCTTCCTCGTCCTGCCGGTGCTGCCGCTCATCCTGATCGTCGCCGGCTATCTGGAGGGCACCGGACTCACCACCATCGCCCTGATCATCGGCTTCTTCGGCTGGTCCGGCGGGGCACGTACGCTGCGCGCCCAGGCCCTCAGCATCGCCAACCGCGACTTCGTACGGGCCATGCGCATGCTCGGCGAGCGAGGCCGCAGGCTGGTCTTCGCCGAAGTGCTGCCCCATCTGACCGGCCTCATCGCGTCGATGTTCCTGCACGCGATGATCGGCGCGGTGATGGCCGAGGCGGGGCTCGCGTTCCTCGGCATCTCCGACTCCTCGGCGATCAGCTGGGGAACGATGATCCAGTCGGCGCAGCAGCAGAGCGCCGTGCTGCGCGGCCTGTGGTGGTGGTTCGTCCCGCCCGGCCTGTGTATCGCCCTGATCGGGACGGCCTGCGCCCTGGTCAACTTCGGCGTCGACGAAATCGCCAACCCCAAGCTGCGGGTCGCCCGCCCCGTCTCGGTGCGGGGTGCCAAGCGGCTCGCCCGAGCGGGTGGTGGGGCGTGATGGCCATGTGTCCCGTGCCGCTGCGCTCGATGACCGTTCCGCCCGGAGGTGGATCCCGATGACCGTACAGGCCGAGCAGCGCACGCCGTCTGTGGCCCCCGCCGGACAAGCCGTCCTTGAGGTACGTGGCCTGACCGTCGAATACGCCACCGGCAGTATCCCCGTACGCGCCTGCTGCGATGTCTCCTTCACCCTGCGCCGGGGCGAAATCCTCGGCATAGCGGGGGAGTCGGGCTCCGGGAAGTCCACGCTGATCACCGCGCTGACCCGGCTGCAGCGTCCGCCGGCCGTCACCACTGCCGGGGAGATCCTTTTCCACGGCCGGGACGGCGCCCCGCCGGTCGACCTCGTCGCGCTCGACGGCAAGCAGCTGCGCCGCTACCGGTGGACGGCGCTGTCCATCGTGCTGCAATCCGCGATGGACGCGCTCAACCCGGTGATGCGGATCGGCGCCCAGTTCGCCGACGTCCTGCGGGCCCGCGACCGCTCGCTGAGCAAGCGGGATGCCTGGACGCGAGCCGCGGAACTGCTCGCCCTGGTCGGCATCTCCGCCGACCGCGTCCGCGACTACCCACACCAGCTCTCCGGCGGCATGCGCCAGCGCGCCGCCATCGCCCTGGCCCTGGCCTGCCGACCCGAACTGGTGGTGATGGACGAGCCGACGACGGCCGTCGACGTCGTGATGCAGCGGCAGATCCTGGCCCAAGTACTGCGCCTGCGGGGCGAGTTGGGCTTCGCGGTAGTCTTCGTCACCCATGATCTGTCGCTGTTGCTCGAACTGGCGGACCGGATCGCCATCATGTACGCCGGCCGCATCGTCGAGGTGGGCGAGGCGACAGCCCTCTACAGCGCCCCGAAACACCCCTACACCCAGGGCCTGCGGGATTCCTTCCCACCGTTGCGTGCCCCGCTGCGTACTCTGCGTGGCATCCCCGGCACCCCGCCCGACCTGCGCCGCCCACCGTCCGGTTGCCCGTTCCACCCGCGCTGCGCTCAGCGGACGGGGGGCTGCGACGAGCGGCTGCCGGCCCTGCTTCCCGTAGGGCCACAAGCAGGTCATCAGGCGGCGTGCCTGCTCCACGAGACCGAGACCGAGACCGAGACCGACAGCGGCGAGACGAAAGGCGGGATCCGATGAGCAAGGTCCTGCGCGAGAAGGCATCCGCGGCGGAGGTGCCGGACTACGTCCTGGAAGCACGGGACGTCTCCAAGCACTTCACCGTCCGCGGCCCGCTCGGCCGTACCTCCGTCGTCCGCGCCGTCGAGGACGCCACCGTTCGCCTGAGGCCCGGTCAGATCCTCGCGCTGGTGGGGGAGAGCGGCAGCGGCAAGACCACGCTGGCCCGCATGCTGGCCCGCTTCCACGAACCGACCCAGGGCGAGATCGTGCTCCGGGGCGAGCCCGTGAGCGGCAACCGGCGGGCCCGGCGCGCCTACCACTCCGAGGTACAGCTGATCTTCCAGGACCCCTTCGGATCGCTGAACCCGCTGCACCGCGTGCGCTACAACCTCGACCGTGCGCTGCGCCTGCACCAGCCGCACCTGACCGCCACCGGGCGAGAGCGGCGGCTCACCGAGCTGCTGGAGCGCGTCAGCCTCACCCCGGCCGCGGAGTTCGCGGCGAAGTTCCCGCACGAGCTCTCCGGCGGGCAGCGCCAGCGTGTCGTCATCGCTCGCGCGCTCGCCGTGGAGCCCAAGGTCCTGCTCGGCGACGAGCCGATCTCCATGCTGGACGTGTCGATCCGGCTGGAGATGCTCAACCTGCTGCAGCGGCTGCGCACCGAGGACGGCCTCGCGCTGCTCTACATCACGCACGACATCGCCAGCGCCCGCTACCTGTGCGACGAGATCGCCGTGATGTACGCCGGACAGATGGTGGAGTCCGGCCCCAAGGAGGAGGTGATCGCGTCTCCGCAGCACCCGTACACCAAACTGCTCATAGAGTCCTCCCCGGACCCCGAGCGCGGGGTGGGGGACCGCGAAGCTCTCTTCGCGGGCGCCGACGAGCTGGGTGAGCCGCCCAGCCTGATCGACCCGCCGACGGGCTGCCGGTTCCACCCCCGTTGCCCGTTCGCGATGCGAGAGTGCATCGATGAGACCCCGCCGCGCACCGAGCTGGGCGAAGGCCACTGGGCGACGTGCTGGCTGCACGTCAAGGGCCGGGCCGGGGAACTGGCCGAGACGACACACGCCGCGGCGGCCGCCGCCCGGCGCGAGACGATGCAGGGAGCATTGTGACAGCACGACGGCGTGAGAAGGCGCCCAGCCAGGCGGACGTGGCGCGACTGGCCGGCGTGTCCCAGTCGGCGGTGTCCCGGGTGATCAGCGGGAACGCGGCGACCGCGCGTATCCCGGAGGAGACCCGGCAGCGTATCTTCGAGGCGGTGCGCGAGCTGGGCTACGTCGCCAATCCGGCTGCCCGGGCCATGCGCAAGCAGCGCAACAACCTGCTGGGTGTGCACACCTTCGAACGTGTCTTCCCGCGCGTCCACGATGACTTCTACTTCGAATTCCTGCTGGGGATCGAGGAGCGTGCCGAGGAGACCGGCTACGACCTGGTGCTGTTCACCTCGACCGGGGCCGGTACCGACGGCGAACGCAAGATCTACAGTCACGGCACCAACCGGCTCAACCTCGCCGACGGCAGCATCCTGTTCGGTGTCGCCACCGACCGTGGCGAACTGGCCCGCCTCTGGTACGAGGGCTATCCGTTTGTCCACATCGGCCGCCGCGACGTGCCCGGCGCGGAGATCCCGCAGATCATCCCCGACTACCGATCGGCCAGCGGACAGATCGTCGAACGGCTGGTGCGGCACGGCCACCGGCGACTCGGCTACGTCCGTGAGTGGCTGCAGATGGAGCCGTACGACGACCGCCGCCTCGGCTACGCGGAGGCCGTCGAGCGGCACGGGATGACCGACACCTCCCCGGGATTCCACGGTGCCATAGGCATCGACGAGGCCTGGCTCGACGAGGTGGCGCGCGGTGCGGTGACCGCGATCGTGGTGGAGTCCGTGGGGCTCGCGGTGTCCCTGCGCGAGCAACTGGCCGCCCGCGGACGGAAGATCCCCGACGACGTGTCCGTCGCGGTACTGGAGGCGGCGCCCGCAGACCCGTCGGGGCAGTGGGACTCCCTGGTGATTCCGCGCGTCGAGATCGGCCGTCTCGCCGTGGATCGGCTGCAGGCCATGCTCGACGACCCCGATCTGCGTACCGGCAGCCTGTTGGTGCCCTGCCCGCTGATTCCCGGCACCACCATCGTGGACGCGAGCGAGTAGGCCGGCGCACCGCCCGACACCCGACACCCGGCACCCCGGACGCGCCGACGCACGAGCGGCGCCGTCCGTCGGTCCCGGCTGCCTTGACACCGACGACCGACCACTGTGACCGGCGGAGCCGGTGGAAGGAACCCCAACCCCATGACTGAGATACGAACCGAGGTCCTCGTCGTCGGAGGCGGCCTCGGCGGCGTGGCCGCAGCACTCACCGCCGCCCGGCTCGGCCGCACCGTAGTGCTCACTGAGGTCACCGACTGGCTCGGCGGGCAACTCACCGCACAGGCCGTACCACCTGACGAACATCCCTGGATCGAAGGCCCGGCCGCCCCGCCCGGCTACACCGAACTGCGCCGCCGTGTCCGCGACTACTACCGCCGCAACTATCCCCTCAGACCCGATGCCGCACAGGACCCGCTGCTCGACCCCGGGCTCGGCATCGTCAGCCGGATGTGCCACGAACCGCGGGTGGCGGCCGCCGTCCTCGAAGAGATGCTCGCCCCGTGGCGGTCCTCCGGCGCGCTCACCGTCCTGACCGGATACGAGCCGGTTGCCGCACACACCGACGGCGACCGCATCGAGGCGGTCACGCTCGCCGGCCGGCACGGCGAACGCGAGATCACCGTTCAGGCCGACTACGTCGCCGACGCAACCGAACTGGGCGACTTGCTGGTACTGGCCGGTGTGGAGCATGTGATCGGCGCGGAAGGTCGCGACGAGACCGGGGAGCTGCACGCCCCCGAGACCGCCGACCCCCGCGACCAGCAGGCCGTATCCTGGTGCTTCGCCCTGGACCACCGGCCGGGCGAGGAGCACGTGATCGACCGGCCCGCCTCCTACGACCACTGGCGCACCACCGTCGCCCCGTTCTGGCCCGGTTCGCAGCTCTCCTTCACCGACGTCGAGCCCATCACGCTCCAGCACCGCACGTGGGCGCTGATGGGCGCCGACCGGGCGGCGGGCGAGCACTTCGACCTGTGGCAGTTCCGCCGCGTCCTGGCCCGCGAACAGTTCGCGGCCAGGGCCTTCACCTCCGATGTCACCGTGGTCAACTGGCCGCAGATCGACTACTGGGAGGCGCCTGTGCTGGGCGTCGACGACCAGGCGCGACACGCAGCACTCGAAGCCAGCCGCGATCTGTCACTGTCCTTCCTGTACTGGCTGCAGACCGAGGCTCCCCGCCCCGATGGCGGCACCGGCTGGCCCGGCCTGCGGCTGCGGCCCGATGTGACGGGCACCTCGGACGGGCTGGCGAAGACGCCGTACGTTCGGGAATCGCGCCGCATTAAAGCGGAATTCACCGTTCTTGAGCAGCATGTGGGCGTCGAGGCCCGCCCGGTGGGCGCCGGAGGCGAGGTGTTCCACGACAGCGTGGGCCTCGGTAGTTACCGCATCGACCTGCACCCCAGCACCGCGGGCCGGTCGTACATCGACATCGAGTCCTACCCGTTCCAGATCCCCCTGGGCGCACTGATCCCTGTCCGCGTCGACAACCTTCTGCCCGCCAACAAGGACATCGGCACCACGCACATCACCAACGGCTGTTACCGACTGCACCCTGTTGAGTGGGCCATCGGCGAGGCGGTCGGCGCCCTCGCCGGATTCTGCCTCGACCGGTCCCTGCCGCCCCGTAAGGTCCGCTCCGATCAGCACCATTTGGCCGACTACCAGCGCCTGCTCAGCCACACGCTCGGTATCCAACTCGCCTGGCCGGAGGAGATCCGTTCCCGGCCGCACCACTACTGACGCTCCACCCAACCCGACAGCCGTCGCCCGACGGCCAGTTCAGCTCCCGTGCCCCCGGCTCCCTGACCACCGGGGGCGCGGGACCGATCCCCACCCGAGAGGAATCCGCCATGAGCGGCCATGACCACGAGTCCCGTATCGAGGAACTCCTGGGACAGATGACCGTCGAGGAGAAGTTCGGCCAGTTGCAGCAGCTGGCCTGGGCCTGGGACACCGGGCCGGGTGGCGGCGACACCGCCGCGGCCGAGGCCGCCGCTCGTAAGGGCCTGCTCGGCTCGGTGCTGAACGTCGTCGGTGCCGAGGCGAGCAATGCGCTGCAGCGCATCGCCGTGGAGGAGTCCCGCCTCGGGATCCCCCTGGTCTTCGGTCTGGACGTGATCCACGGTTTTCACACCACGTTCCCGATTCCGCTGGCCCAGGCGGCCGCTTTCGATCCGGCGGTGACGGTTGCGGATGCGGAGGTGTCCGCGCGTGAGGCGCGGTCCAACGGGATCCACTGGACGTTCTCCCCGATGATGGATGTCACCCGGGAGCCGCGGTGGGGCCGGATCGCGGAGAGCATCGGCGAGGACCCCTGTCTGACCACCGCTTACGCGGCGGCCAAGGTGCGTGGCTACCAGGGCGACGACCTGTCTGCCGGGGACCGGATCGCCGCCTGCGCCAAGCACTTCGTCGCCTACGGCGGTGCGGAGGGCGGCCGCGACTACAACACCGTCGACGTGTCCGAGCAGCGATTGCGCAACCTCTACCTGCCACCGTTCAAGGCCGCCGTCGACGCCGGCGCCGCCACCGTCATGGCCGCCTTCAACACCATCAACGGCATCCCGGCCCACGCCAACGAGCACACCCTGACCGACATCCTCAAGGAGTCATGGGGCTTTGACGGTGTGGTGGTCAGCGACTGGACCGGCGTCCTGGAACTGATCACGCACGGCGGTGCGGCGGACGAGGCCGGGGCAGCACGGCGGTCACTGACCGCCGGAGTCGACATGGAGATGGTCTCCACCACCTTCGTCGAGCATGGCCGCGATCTGCTGGCCTCGGGGGCGCTGACCGGGGAGCGGCTGGACGACGCGGTGTCCCGGGTGCTGCGGCTGAAGCTGCGCCTGGGCCTGTTCGAGCGTCCCTACGTCGATGAGTCCGCGGCTCTGACCGCCCCGAGCGCGCAGGCGCGGGCCGCGGCGCGCGAGGCGGCCGGACGGTGCATGGTGCTGCTGAGGAACGAGAACGCCGTCCTGCCTCTGGACGGGTCGGGCCTGGGTTCGTTGGCGGTCGTCGGCCCATTCGCCGACTCCGTCGACCTGCTGGGTACCTGGTCGCTACCGGGCGCGCCCGAGGCGGTCCCGGTCCTGGCCGGGCTGCGGGAAGCGCTGCCGGACACGGACGTCCGTCACGCGCTCGGGGTGGCAGCGGAAGGGACCGACACCTCCGGCGTCGCGGCGGCGGTGGCTGCTGCCGAGGCTGCCGACGCCGTGGTGCTGGTGGTCGGCGAGCCGTCCGCGATCAGCGGGGAGGCGGCCGTACGCAGTGAGCTGGGCCTGCCCGGCGCCCAGGAGGAGTTGATCGACGCGGTGGCCGCGACCGGCACGCCCTGCGTGGTGGTGCTGGTCGGCGGACGCCCACTGACGATCGGCGGCTGGGCGGACAAGGCGGCGGCGATCGTGATGGCCTGGCACCCGGGCATCGAGGCCGGCCCTGCCGTCGCGGATGTCCTGACCGGCGCCGTCGTCCCGGGCGGCAAGCTCCCGGTGACGTTTCCGCGGGTGGTGGGGCAGGTTCCGCTCTACTACAACCACGAGCGCACCGGCCGCCCGTACGACCCGGCTGGGCCCGAGGCGAAGTACGTCTCGAAGTATCTCGACGTGGCCGACGGCCCGGAGTTCGCCTTCGGCCACGGTCTGAGCTACACCACCTTCGAGGTGAGCGAGCCGCAGCTGAGCCGCGAGCGGATCGCGTCGGTGGAGTTGCGGGCGGGCGCGACCGTCGAGGTGACCGTCGCGGTGCGTAACACCGGTGATCGGGAGGGCGAGGAGGTGGTCCAACTCTACGTCCAGGACCCCGCCGCGACCATCGTCCAGCCGGTCCGCCGGCTCCGCGGCTTCCAGCGGGTCCGGCTGGCGGCGGGGGAGGAGCAGCACGTCCGCTTCACCTTGGGCGCCGACGACATCGGCTACTGGACCAACGACCCGTACGGCGTGTTCATCGTGGAGCCGGGCGAGATCCACATCCACACCGGCAACAGCTCACGGACCCACGCCCGGCGCACCCTCCTGATCACCTGACAACCGAGCCGATGCGGGGCACGCGAGGACCATCCCGCCCCGGACGACGAAGCCATCCACCGAAGGGAGCGATGCACCGAGGAGACTCCCCTCACCTGCTCTTCGATCCACATCGCCTGGGCGCCGCGTCGGCTGTGCCGCGTGGTTCGCCGAGGCATGCCTCATCCACGAGTCGACATCTGCGTGTCCGTGCGTCGTCACGGTCACGCAGTGGGGAGAAGCATGAGAGCAAGGATTTGTGCGGCAGTGGTGGCCCAGGGAATGCTGGGACTGCTGCTGGCGGGCGCCGCCACGGGCACCGCACACGCCGCCACCACCACGTACTATGTCTCGCCCTATGGCAGTGACAGCAACAGTGGAACGTCGCCGGACCAAGCATGGAAGTCGGTCGGCAAGGTCAACGGATTCGCCTTCCCGCAGGGCAGTACCGTCGCGTTCCAGGGCCAGGAGTGGTTCTCCGGCTGCCTGGTCTTCAACTCGACGAACGTGCCGGTGTCGTCGGCGTCCACGCCGTTCAAGGTGACGTCGTATGGCACCGGAAAGGCCACGCTGAAGTCCACCTGCACGGGGGAGTACTCGGCGGCGGTCACCGCGGATGCCGTGAGCGGCTTCGAGCTGAACAATCTGACGCTGGTCAACGGCACCACGACCGCGGCCGGTGTGCTGCTGCAGAACCAGAAGTCGGCGACGGCGACCAAGGGCCTGAAGGTGACCGGTTCGGACATCTCCGGGTTCGCGACGCCCAGTGGCAGCAGCAGTACCTTCGGCGGACAGATCATGGTCCTGGGCTACGCGGTCAACGGCAACAGCGGGCCGTTGGACGATGTGCAGATCCTCAACAACAAGCTGCACGGCTCCAGCGTGACCTCGGGCGCCGGCCCCGGCATCTACGGCTGGGGCTCGGGGGTGAACATCACCAATGTCCGGGTCGCCGGCAACACCGTGTACAACCTGGGTATGGCCCCCCAGAGCACTGGGGCCGGGCTGACCGGGAACGGCTGGGACGGCGCGGTCATCGAGCGCAACGTGGTCCATGACATCGGGGCGAACGTCACCTCGTGCGGCGGCGCGAGCGGCATCATGACGTACACCTCCAATGATGTGACGATCCGCCACAACGAGGTGTACAACGTGCAGCCGTCGCCGGCGTACACGGCCGGCTGCGACTGGGACGGCATCGACCTCGACGGCGGCACCACCAACTCGGTGGTGGAGTACAACTACACCCACGACAACGCGGGCAGCGGCTACCTGGCCTACACCTCGACCGCCAGTTCGAGGGTGTGGGGGCCGAACACCTACCGCTACAACATCTCCGAGAACGACGACTGGGCGAACGCCCAGGGCGGCCTGTTCGACGTGGTGCCCAGCGCACCGAAGAACGCTCTGTCGATCTACGGCAACACCTTCTTCACGAACAAGGACCAGAGTGCCAACAAGAAGGCCGGCGCGAGCGCATGCTTCCTGTTCGGCTATGCCTCGGGCACGTGGGCCAGTGGTTCGCAGATCAAGGACAACATCTGCCACATGGCCAACAAGGGCACGTATGGCAAGACCGGCCAGATGTACTACAACCCGTACGGGCAGACCGGCATGACGCTGTCGAACAACCTGTACTACGGGACGAACACCGGCGGTTGGCGCTGGAGCGGCACCACCTACAGCGACTTCGCCGCGTGGACGGCGGCCGGCAAGGAGACCGGCGCGGTGTGGGGCGACCCCCTGTTCACCTCGCCCGGCCTGGGCGGCACCTGCTCGTGGTCGCCGACCTCAGGCACCGGACCGCAGCCGTGCCCGCAGGCATACACGCTCAAGTCGGGCTCCCCGGCCCTCCAGGCCGGTACGGCCGTGTCCGGCAACGGTGGTGTGGACTACTACGGCACGTCCATTCCCGGCACACCGAACATCGGAGCCGATGCCGGATAGGCGCTGCTCGGCCTGACTGACCCCCCCAATTGGCAGTCGGCACCGGTCTCTCGCGCCCGGAGTGGCGAAGCCCGGTGCCGTCTGTGGGACGCACCTTACGTCGGCGGCGCCGGACACTTCAGCAGAAGGGCAAAGGGCAAGCTGAAGCAGGAAGGCGCCGCTCGTCACTTACTGCAGTCGGGCTGCATGAGCCACCTTGCAGTTACTGTACCTTCTGGATGGTAAAGTTTGCTCGCCGGGTCTGGCGTGCTCTCTGCCGACCAGGTCGTCGGCGATCGCCCGATGGAGCTGTGAAAGCGCCGCCGGTCTTGGTGTCCGACTATGTGACAGGAAAGTTGCCCATGTCCTCCGAGACGACTCAAGCGGTTCCCTGGACAACCCAGGTGCTGCGCGTGACCTCGTCCCTCGTCCTGCTGTGCACGCTCGGTCAGGGTTTGCTGGCCGGGCTGTTCGTGACCGGTGACGTCGATCTCCTCACCGTGCACAGCGCCCTTGGCAGCGCGATCGCCCTGGTCGCGCTTGTCCAATTCCTCACCGCGCTGCTGGAGAGGCGCGCGCGGAAGAGGATGGGTGAGGTGATCACCTGGCGGCTGACGGTCCTGTGCGGCTTCGTCCTGGTGCTGGTGAGCGTGCAGATCGGCCTCGGTATGGCCCGTGTGGTGGCTCCCCACATGTTCCTCGGAGTGGTTTCCGCGGCGGTGGCCATGCTTGTCCTGCTCGTTGTGCTCATGGAGGCGAGCCCCGCCCCGGTGGTGACGGTGCGCCCGGGTGAAGGGAAGTGACGCAGATGAACGCGTTGAGCCGTCGTGGATTCCTCGGCGTGGCGGGAGGGACGGCGGTGGCTGCCGTCGCCGGTGGCGCGGCCGGTCTGTGGGCCGCCGGGCGCGAGGAGAGCGGCCACAGGCTTGTGAGCAAGGCGAAACCGGTGGCGCCCTACCAGGTGCCGCTCCCCGTGCCGAAGACCGCCCGACCGGTGAGCACCACGGGCGGCGTGGACCGGTACGAGATCGTGCAGCGAGCCGCCGACGTGGAGATCCTGCCGGGGCTGCGTACCAACGTATGGGGATACGACGGGCAGTTTCCCGGACCGACGATCGTCGGCCGGTCAGGGCGCGAGGCGGTGGTGACCGTGCGCAACGAACTCCCGGTGCCCACGTCCACTCACCTGCACGGCGGGGTGACCCCGCCCGGTTCCGACGGATACCCGACCGACATCGTCGTTCCCGAGGGGTGGCGGCAGGACAAGGAGCACGCCGGCCACGGCGGTATGTCCATGACGGCGGACTCCTGGCGCGTCTCGGACCTCGCCAAGGACTATGTCTATCCGATGGACCAGCAGGCGGCGACGCTCTGGTACCACGACCACCGTATGGACTTCAGCGGCCCCCAGGTCTGGCGCGGGCTGGCCGGCTTCTTCCTCGTCCGTGACGACGACGAGCAGGAGCTGCCCCTGCCCGCGGGCGAGCGGGACATCCCCCTCATGATCTGCGATCGTGCCTTCGACGAGGACGGAGCCTTCCGCTACCCCTCCCTCGACCCGTCACTGCGGGGCAAGCCCGGTGTTGAAGACCGGTACATGGAAGGAGTGATGGGCGACGTCACGCTCGTCAACGGCGCACCCTGGCCGGAGCTGGAGGTGGACGCCGTCCGCTACCGCTTCCGGATACTCAACGCCTCCAACGCCCGCCGCTACCGGCTCGCACTGGAACCGGGCGGACCGCTGACTCAGATCGGCAGCGACGCCGGACTGCTCGACCGCCCGGAGGAACTGGAGTCGCTCACCCTGGCCCCAGCCGAACGAGCCGAGGTCGTCATCGATTTCTCGCGTTGGAGGCCCGGTACCACGATCCTGCTCGCCAACACCTTGGCCGGCGGGCGGATGCGGGCCGTGATGCGCTTCCGGGTGGCACGCAAGGCGCGTGACGAGTCGCAGGTGCCCCATCGGCTCGTCGATGTGGAGCCCCTCGGCCGGGCGAGGGCGGTGGCCACGCGGGACTTCGACTTCCGCCTGACCGGGGCGGGCGGCTCCCGCGCCTGGACGATCAACGGATACCGCTTCTCCACCGACCGCGTCCTTGCCACTCCGCGGCTGGGCACCGTGGAACGGTGGCGGTTCACCAGCGACTTCCACCATCCGGTGCACCTCCACCTGGCCCACTTCCAGGTGGCGGCCCGAGACGGCCGGGAGCCGGGAGCCCATGAACGGGGCTGGAAGGACACGGTGGACGTGCGGCCTTATGAGACCGTGGACGTTCTGGTCCGTTTCCGCGGGTATCCCGGCCGGTACATGTTCCACTGCCACAATCTCGAGCACGAGGACATGGCCATGATGGCGAATTTCCGCATTGCGTGAAGCCCCGCATGAACGCGTCGAGCTTTCAGATCGCGCACCGAAACTTGACCTTCTGGAAGGTATGGTTGCGGTATGCGACCGAGTCAACGAAACGTGATTCTGGATGCCGCAATCCGCGTAACGGAGCGTGACGGCATTACCGGTCTCACCCTGGAGTCGGCGGCTGAGGAGGCCGGCGTCACCAAGGGTGGTCTGATGTATCACTTCCGTACGCGGGTCGAGCTGCTGGTCGCGATCCAGAAACGCCTGACAGAAGCCTGGGAGGAACGGCTCGTAGCGGAACTGGGCAAACCCCTGGCCGAAGCGACCCCACGGGAGAGCACGGCGGCCTACCTGCGCGTCGGGACACAGGGCACAACGAGCAAGGCGGACCTCGCCTTCATGGTGGAGGCCGCGGCCAGTCCGGAACTGGGCGCCGTCTGGGGCGATTTCTTCGGCCGCTGGTTCCCATCGTCCGCTTCCACCGGGCCCGTTGACCTCGACTTGTTGCTCGTACGACTGGTTGTCGACGGCTGGTGGCTGCTGGAGGCCACCAGCGGCAGTGCGCTGCCGGAACCCGTCAAGGCGGCCCTGCAGGATCGGCTGGCGGAGCTGATCGAGACAGACGCTCCGAGGGATGAGTAGTCCAGCAGGCACCCAGGCGGCTCCCTCGGATGAACTGGCCTCAAACTCCGCAGGCCCTGGCGCGGTCATGGAGGTCTGGGAAACCGGCAACGGACGGTTCCGCAGGAAGGGAGCCAAGGCCGCCGTCCTGGTCGTGCTTGGCGTGCGCGCCGATGGCGCCAAGGGACTGGTGGCCATGACAGACGGCTATCGGGAATCGTCCGAGGCGAGGGCCGGCCTGTTGCGAGACGGCGCACGCCGGGGCATGCGCGCCGGTCCTGGACGTCGGCGATGGCGCGCTCGGGTTCTGGAAGGCCTGCGCGAAGTTTTCCCCGCCACCCGCGCACAGCGGTGCTGGGTTCACAAGACCGCCAACGTGATCGACTCCATGCCCAAGTCCGCCCAGGCCCGCTGGCGCGCGGTCAACGGCGCCTATCTCGTTCCGCTCGTCCGCGTCGGGCCCGCTTTGCCCAGATCACCTTTCCGTCGCGGGTGTATCGGGTGCCCCAGTTCTCGGCGAGTTGGGCGACGAGGAGCAGGCCGCGGCCGCCTTCGTCGAAGGTCCTGGCCCGGCGCAGACGGGGAGAGGTGCTGGAGGCGTCCGCGACCTCGCAGGTCAGCGTGGACTGGAGGATCATCCGCAGCCTGATGGGTGGTCGTCCGTAGCGGATCGCGTTCGTGACGAGCTCGCTCACCATGAGTTCCGTGCTGAAGGCCAGGTCGTCCAGGTTCCAGGCGGCCAGTTGGTCGGTCGCGTGGGCGCGGGCTCGGGAGACCACCGACGGATCGGAGGGCACCTCCAGGGTGCTGACGTGGTCCGCGTCCAGCCCGTGTGTGCGGGCCAGAAGAAGGGCGCAACTCATGGACCGCCGCCACGCTCGCCCGCGCCGTCTCCAGACTCCGTACCGCCTCACGGGCCGGCTCGACGGGCCATGAGCCGCGCGGTGGCGGTCAAGGCCGCGGACGCACTGACTGCCGGATCACCAACTGCGTGCTCAGCACCACATGGTCGTCCCCGGCGACCCGCTCCTCGCGCTCCAGCGCCAGCCGTACTGCTGAGCGGCCCAGATCCTCGTACGGCACCCGTACAGTGGTCAGCGCCGGGGTCAGGTCGGCCGCGAAGGGCACGTCGTCGAACCCCACGACCGAGACGTCGCCGGGGACGTCGAGACCGGCCTCGCGCAGCGCGGCCAGCGCGCCCAGCGCCACCATGTCGGTGCCGGCGAACACCGCGGTGAACTCCACTCCGGCCCGCAGCGCGTCACGTGTACGCACGTAGCCGGAGCTGCGTGTGTAGGCACCTGGCAGGTCCAACTCCTCGGCGTAGGGCACCCCGTGGGCGCGAAAGGCGTCCAGATGGCCGGTCCGTCGCTGCACGCCGGTGTTGATCTCGCGCTCGGCCCCCAGGAACAGGATACGGCGGTGCCCGGCGGCGAGCAGGTGCGAGGACGCCTGGAAGGCGCCGCCCCGGTTGTCGTACTCGACGATCGTGGCCGGAAGCCCGGCAGGCAGCGGCGGACGGCCGACCAGGACCAGCCGGGAGCCGGCCGAGTCGAGAGCCGTGGCGTACTGGGCCATCCGTTCGTGGTACGCGTCGTTCAGCTCGGCGCCGCCGACGAGGACGACTGCCGCCGCGTGCTGTTCGCGCATCAGCTGCACCAGATCGTCCTCGCGCGCAGGGTCGCCGTGTGTGGCGCAGACCAGGCTCAGCCGGCCCCGGGCCGCCGCCTCCTGCTCCACACCGGCCGCCACATGGGCGAGGGAGGGTCCCGTGATGTCCCGGATGACCAGCGCGATGGGTCCTGCGACTCTGCCGGAGAGTGCCTTGGCGTGCACGTTCACCACGTAGTGGAGGGACTCCACCGCCGCCATCACCCGGGCGCGGGCCCCCTCGGAGACCGGATAGTTCCCGGCCAGGGTACGGGAAACGGTTGCTACGGACACCCCGGCTTTCGCCGCGACATCGCGGATGGTGCTGGGCTTGTCCTTTCCCGCATCACCTTGCCGCCTCTTCGGTCGAGGTCTCGTCCCACCGCCGGTCGTCTGCTCCGTCACGCCTCGACGTTACTGCATCTGACGCCTCTTGCAGGTAGGGAAGCAGAAGTCATAGCGTCCTGTCTGCTAGAAAACGATTACTGCCAACGCCCCCTCCACCCCGTCAGGAGCCCATTCCCATGCCCATACGTCACCTCCAGTGGGGAACCGACGCCCTTTCGCTGCTCCTGTGGCTCGCCCCATCGGGCCCGCCTCGCTTGCTTGCCGTCGGCGCCGCGGATTCGTTGCCCGACCCCGTGCGTGAGCCCGACGCCTGCGCGCGGCTCGCGCACCGCTCGTTGCCCCTCGTCGAGATCCAGACCACCGACAGCGGACGCATCGGCACCTCCGGGAAGCGCCATGTGGACGGGGCCGCCTCGCGTGCGCTGCGCTACGTCGGGCACGAGGAGCACAGCCAGGGAGGGCGGGCCCTGCGGGTCAGGATGGCCGACGAGACCGGAACGCTGCGGGTCACCGCCGAGTACCGGCTGGTCGACGACCTGCCGGTGCTGCACGCCGAGGCGAAGGTGGAGAACACCGGTGACCAATCAGTCATATTGGAGTACGTCTCCTCCTTCGTGTTGTCCAACCTGGCTCACCGCCTGCCCGAGGACCGGCACTGGGAGGACGGCCTGTCTCTGTGGCTGGCGGCGAACCCCTGGAGCGGGGAGTTCCGCTGGTCCAGGGCCACGCTCGCCGAACGAGGCCTTCACGATGTCGGCATGGTGGCGTTCGGGCAGACCGGATCGAAGAACCGCATCGCCGTGACGAGCACCGGTTCCTGGTCGTCGTCGGAGTTCCTGCCGATGGGGTGCCTGGAGGAGAAGGCGACCGGCCGCGCCCTGCTGTGGCAGATCGAGCACAACGGTTCCTGGCACGCCGAACTCGGCGACCGCTTCGACGACGTGTATCTGGCGCTGTCCGGCCCCACGGACCGGGAGCACCAGTGGCGCCGCCGGCTCGCGCCCGGCGAGTGCTTCCGCACGGTCCCGGCCGCTATCGCGGTCGTCTGCGAAGGCGGCTTCGAGGCGGCCCTCGCCGCGATGACCGGCCATCGCCGCGCCGTCCGCCGCCCGCACTCCGACCACCGCCGACTGCCCGTGGTCTTCAACGACTTCATGAACAGTCTCATGGGCGAGCCCACGACCGAGGCCCTCCTGCCGCTGGTGGACGCGGCGGCCGCCGCCGGGGCGGAGGTGTTCTGCGTCGACGCCGGCTGGTACGACGCCGAGCCCCCGGGCGCTGCCGGTCCCGGTGGTGTGCCGGGCTGGTGGGATGCCGTGGGGGAGTGGCAGGAGTCGGCGTCACGCTTTCCCGGAGGCCTGAGGAAGGTACTGGACCGCATCCGCGGGGCGGGCATGGTCCCGGGCCTGTGGCTGGAGCCGGAAGCGGTCGGCGTACGCAGCGCGGTGGCGGCGGCGCTGCCCGACGAGGCGTTCTTCCGCCGGGGCGGCGTCCGCGTGGCCGAATGGGGCCGCTACCAGCTCGACCTGCGCCATCCGGCCGCGCGGGCCCACCTCGACTCGGTCGTGGACCGGCTGGTGCGCGACTACGAAGTCGGCTACCTCAAGCTCGACTACAACATCGACATCGGCGCGGGCACCGATGGCCCGCACGGTGACGACAGTCCCGGTGACGGTCTCCTCGGACACAACCGTGCCCACCTCGACTGGCTCGACGGTGTCCTGGACCGGCACCCGTCCCTGGTCCTGGAGAGCTGCGCGGCCGGCGGCAGCCGCACCGACCACGCGATCCTGTCCCGGTTGCCCATCCACTCCGTCACCGACCAGCAGGACTTCCGCCTGCTGCCGGCGATCGCCGCCGCGGCGCCCACGGCCGTCACACCGGAACAGGGTGCGATCTGGGCGTACCCGCTGCCGGAGCACACCGACGCCGAGCTGGGCATGGTCATGGTGTCCGCGCTGCTCGGCCGGGTTCACCTCAGCGGCCGACCCGACCTGCTGACGCAGGCTCAGCTGGGCATTGTGCGACAGGCACTGGACGTCTACAAGACCTACCGGCACTCGCTGCCCGGGGCCCGGCCGCACTGGCCGCTGGGACTGCCGGGCTGGCGCGACGGATGGCTGGGGCTCGCGCTGAGGACGGCCGACGATTCGACGTTGTTGGCGCTGTGGCGGCGCGATGGCGCGCCCGAGAAGGTGAAGCTGCCGCTGCCGTGGATGGACGAACGGGCCCGCCCTCGCGTGCTGTTCGAGGCGGGCGTGCCGGCGAGCGTCGAATGGGACGTGGACGCGCGGTCCTTGCGCGTGGGCCTGCCCGCCGAGCGGTCCGCCGTCCTGCTCGCCTTCGGACCGCTCGCGGCCTCGAACCCCGCCGGCCGGTAACGGGTGTCAGGCGCTGTTGACCAGGTGGGCATGGTTCACCGTGTGCAGGAGTGGCTCTCCGGCGACGAGCCGTTGCAGTTCGTCCACGACCGTTCGGCCGAGCCGCTCCAACTCGTTGCCGAGCGAGCCGGCGAGGTGGGGGGTGAGGAAGACGTTCGGCAGGTCGTACAGGGGGGACCTGCCGGGCAGCGGCTCCGGTTCGGTGACATCGAGGATCGCGCTGATCCGCCCGCTGACCAGCTCCTTCGTAAGCGCGTCCGGGTCGACCAGGGCGCCGCGCGCCGTGTTGATGAACACCGCGCCGTCCGGCATGAGGCCCAGCAGCCGCTCGTCCAGCATGCGCTGAGTCTCGGGAGTGTCGGGGGCGTGCAGACTGACGATGTCGCTCGTCGCCAACAGCCGGTCGAGAGGCAGCGCTACGGCGCCGAGCGCCGCGGCCGTGGCATCGTCGACGTAGGGGTCGTAAAGCGCGATCTCGAACTCGAAAGGGGCCAGCAGTTCCAGCACCCTGCGGCCGACCTGCGAAGCGCCGATGATTCCGACGCGTCGGCCGAGGTTGCCGATGCGCGCAAGGGCATCGGCGGGAGGCGGCGCCTGCTCCGCTCGGAAGCGCTCTCGCAGGCCGAACACGCCCTTGCCGGCGAACAGGATCGCGGCGAGGGCGTATTCGGCCACGGGTAGTGCGTTGGCCCGCACCGCGCTGGAAACGGTGAGCCCGCGCTCCCATACGGCGTCGGCCAGCCAGCCGCGCACGCTGCCTCCGGAGTGCAGGACGGCTCGCAGGTGGGGCGCCCGGTCCAGCACGGCGGAGTCGACGTGCGGACAGCCCCAGCCTGTGAGGAGCAGCTCGGCCTCGGCGAGAGCCCCCGCGATCGCCGGATCGCCGAAGTCCCGGACGACGAGCGCCGCATCGACGACGGTCAATGACTGGAGCCGATGCATCAGCCGAGGCGGGAAGAGCTCTGAGAGGTGCGCCGGGTCCATGGCGAACAGGGCGCGGGGCAGCTGTGAGGTGGGCATAGGACTCCCGCTTCGGGAAGGGAAAGAGGCGACAGGATGCAGTAAACGTATTCCAAGCTAGAGAGGCGAGCCAGATCGGTCAACGCTCTTCGTCCGGGCTCGCTGAGTGCGACAGTCAACCTCCAGAATGCCGATTCCGGCTAAACTCCCAGCTCAGCCACGCCTGTGAGGTAACACGGACGAAAGGTCGATGAAACGTCTGTGTCCACACCCCTTGTCGTCGGCGCCGTTGAGGCTCTACGGTCCATAGCAAACGGTTACTGATCCGGCCTCGGCCGTGGCCCACCCGGTCACCGTGCCGCTGGAAGCCGGGCACCCGATCGTCCTGCGCGCCGTACTCGACGGCCCGAGCCTGTGCCTGTCGTACGACACGGGCGACGGCGCGCATTCGCTGCCCCTCACCCTGGACGCCACGGTTCTCTCCGACGAGCACGCGGACGAGTTCCACGACGGTCAGCTCCGGGTGCTCGGTTTCACCGGCGCCATGCTGGGCCTGTGGGTCCAGGACCTGGACGGAGCGGGCGTGCACGCCGATTTCGCGTACGCCACGTACGAGGAGTGGGCCGACGGAACCGTTCTTCGCTGACACGAACCGACTGGTACGCCCCCCGCAACCGCCTCACTTCCAGAGCCGAAGGGAACCTTGTCATGTCCGAACCCATTCACCGTAGATCCCTGCTCAAGCTCGCAGCCGGAACTGCCGCCACCGGATGGCTGTGGCAGGCCGGCGTCGCACAGGCCGCCGAGCCCGAGGCTCCAGCGGCCTGCCCGGGGCCGCTGGACACCCTCGTCCTCGGCGACACCGCCTCGGAGACCGCACACGCGCTGACCGCGACCCGCTCCGACACCGTCACCGGCGGTGGTTCGACGACGTCACCCTCGTCGCGCCCGCCGGGTCGGACCTGGCTCCCGTCGTCCGCCGCGACGCCTGGGCGAAGATGCTGCTGGACAGCCGCGAGTACTGGCGGCAGAACTTCCCCCAGTACACCAACCAGGCCATCATCTGCGCCCTCGGCCTCTACCTGGCCGACCGCGGGATGACCTTGCTCGGCGCCAAGACGGCATGGGGCGAGACCAAGGCCCGCGGCTACCTCTATCAGTCCCTCGGCCTCGCCCCCTGGCTCGGCCCGGAGGACAAGGACGGCCATCCCGCCAAGCCGCTGGGAGGCTCGTACTACCAGGTCAGCGGAGAGGGAATCTCGAAGGAACTCGGATTCGCCGGCAACTACGGCGAGCTCCAGGACTGGCTGGCCCTGGTCTACGACGCGGTGATCGGCATCGGGGGCGTCAAGGACACCAAGCTTCGTGACCACCTGATCAAGATGGTCAAGGCGCGTGCCGTCTTCCACCACCCGGCGCTGGATGCCGACGGCTACAACGCCATGCGCTACGAAGCCGTCATCGGCTGGCGCGACGGCGGATACCCCGGCAAGGTCGCATACGACGAGGGCAACAAGTGGGACGGCCACCCGATGCGTCTCGCGACCCTGCTCAAGGACCCTGACCTGACCTCGTACGCGCGACAGTCCGTCTCCGACAACCAGGTCTTCCAGGTGCTGCAGGAGGCGTACGACCTCGGTGCGTCCGCCCGCACCAACCTCCAGATGCTGTCCACCGCCGACGACTACTCGTACATCACGGGCTCCACCGGCAGCAGAGCGCTGCTGCCGATGACGCCCGGCCAGCCGGACTTCGTGTTCTCCGACGAGGAGAACGGCTTGGTCGCCGTCAAGCACGGCGACGAGATCCTCTACGCCTCCCTGTACTGGCGGGCCCGTTGGGGCATCAACCGGCTCGCCCGCGTCCACCTCATCACCGCCGAGGGCATCGAGAGGTCCGCGACGGTGTGGCAGGACGTGCGATACGACGCCGACGGGCGCTCCTTCACCGAACCCGACTGGATCAACTGGGAATTCACCACGCCCGATCTACCCGTCCCGGCCGGCGGTTACAACCCGCCCGGAGACGTCCCGCACCAGGCGTTCGCCGGTCAGGTGCTGCCGCTGGCCAAGGCGCCCGCGGACGTGCCGAAGCTCACGCCGGGCACAGAGAGCCCGTACGCCGGACGCGCGTCCTTCTACCAGTGTGAGTACGGCCCGTACCTGATCGCCATGAACACTACGGCGGATCGCACTTACACGTTCTCCACGAAGGGCATCGGCGCCTCACACAACCTGCTCACCGGCACGAAGGTGCCTGGCAACACCACACTCTCGGTACGACCGGGTACCACGGTGGTGCTGCGCAAGCGCTGACAACGTCGGGCAGAGAGCTGGCCGGCGAGGTCGACGGGTCAGATGCGCGGGCCGACTGCCCAGGGAAATGCGCTGCTCTTCGAGCGGATACCCTGTGCAGCCTTCGAGCGGTTCGGTTCCCCCAGTTCCATGAGCAGATCCTCTCCCTCGGCCACCAGGTCCGCGAGCACCTGCGGTGTCAGCCAGTCCGGGCGCAGCGCGAACAGCAGATCCTCCGAAGCGGTGTTCCCGCTGGCTCCGGGCGCGAAGGGGCAGCCGCCGAGACCGCCGAGGGCGCCGTCGAGCAGGGTCGCCCCGTTTTCCGCGGCGGCCAGGGCGTTTGCGACGCCCTGGCCCCACGTGTCGTGCCCGTGAAGGGCGACCCGCCGGTCGGTGACCGCCGCGACCCGCGGTCCGGATCCACCGGCCCCTCGAACGGGCAGGTGAACGCGGTCGCGAGGCAGAGCTGAATCCGGGCGCCCGCCGCGAGCGCGATCGACACGGCCTCCGGCATGGCATCCAGGGAAACCTTCGTGTCCCGGCCGATGTTGGCGTTGTTGTGTGTGTCGGAGACCGAAAAGCAGTACTGGACGTTCCTCCGCCAGCGGCGGCACCAGGTTCGTCGCGCCGGACGGCACGGCGTCGCTGCTTGAGCTGCCTGCCGGGCCGCCGCTTGGCCTGGGGGGGCCTGCCGTTCGAGTCGACGACCGTGACGCTACCGGAGGGAAGCCTGCTCGGCCTCTACACCGACGGCCTGGTGGAGTCCCGCCGACTGGGTATCGACGTCGGTCTGGACATGCTGTGCGGAGCTCTGAACACACCAGGTGACTCGCTGGAAACGCTGTGCGACCGAGCAGTCGCTGCGCTGCTGCCCGACCGCCCGGCTGATGACGCCGCGCTGTTTCTGGTGCGGTCCCGGCGACTGGACGCCGGACGAGTCGCGGTGTGGGACATTCAGCCGGAGCCGGCCGCAGTGGCCTAGGCCAGGGCCGATAGTGTCCGCCAACTCGCTGCGTGGGGACTGGAAGAGAACGCGTTCGTGACCGAGCTCGTGGTGAGCGAACTGGTCACGAACGCCCTCCGGTACGGCAGCCCGCCCATCCAGCTCCGGTTGATCAACGACCGTCGGCTGCTCTGCGAAGTCTCCGACGGGAACAGCACCGCACCCCATATGAGGAGAGCGCGTGCCTTCGACGAGAACGGGCGGGGCCTTCTGCTCATCGCGCAGCTCACCGAGCGGTGGGGCACCCGGCAGACCTCCACAGGCAAAACGATCTGGTGTGAACAGGGATTGCATTGCTCAGGATGAGCGCGAGAAGTCAAGCATGTCGCAGGCGGCATTTTTCGTGCGCAATGCAATCACCGTGCCCTGTATTGCTCACACTCTCGAAGCACCCGTCAAGGGCGATGTTCATCACAGGAAATCCGGCGACGATGTGGGCCTTCACCAGCGGTAACGCGGTGCTACCGTCGAGAAAGTGAGAAATCGCCTCGTCGTCAAAGGTGCCCGTCAGCACAACCTCCGAGACGTCTCGGTCGAGCTCCCGAGGGACGCGCTCATCGTATTCACCGGTGTGTCCGGATCCGGGAAATCGAGCCTCGCGTTCGATACGATTTTCGCGGAAGGGCAGCGGCGTTACGTCGAATCCCTCTCGGCCTATGCGCGGCAGTTCCTCGGGCAGCTCGACAAGCCGGACGTCGACGTCATCGAGGGGCTGTCGCCGGCGATCGCGATCGACCAGAAGACCTCAGGGCGCAATCCGCGCTCCACCGTCGGCACGATCACCGAGATCTACGACCACCTGCGCCTGCTGTATGCCCGTATCGGCCGTCCGCACTGCCCGGAGTGCGGCGAACCGGTGAGCCGGCAGACGCCCCAGCGCATCGTGGACCGGCTGCTCGAACAGGAGGACGGCACCCGCTTCCTGGTGCTCGCCCCGGTCGTCCGTGAGCGCAAGGGCGAGCACGCGGAGGTCTTCCGGCAGCTGTCCGCCGACGGCTTCAGCCGGGTACGAGTCGACGGGCAGGTGCTGGCCCTGGCCGCACCTCCCGCGCTCGACCCGCGCAAGAAGCACTCCATCGACGTGGTGGTGGACCGCGTCGCCGTCCGGCCGGGCATCCGGCAGCGGCTGACGGAGTCCGTGGAGACGGCGCTCGGACTCGCGGGCGGTGTCCTGAGAGTGGAGTTCGTGGACCGGGACGGTGGCGATCGCGAGACGGTGTTCTCGGAGAAGATGGCCTGCCCCCGTTCCCACGACATCGGGCTGGAGTCGCTGGAGCCGAGGCTGTTTTCCTTCAACGCGCCATGGGGTGCCTGCCCATCGTGCACGGGCCTCGGTTCGCGCACAGAGGTCGACCCCGACCTGGTGGTGCCCGACGACACCAAGTCGCTGGCCGAGGGCGCGATCGCGCCCTGGACCAACACCAGTGGGGCCGACTACTTCGCCCACCTGCTTCAGGCCCTTGCCGCGGAGCTCGGGTTCAGCACCGCCATGCCCTGGCGTCAACTGCCCGCCGTCGTAAGGAAGTCGGTGCTGTACGGAACGCCGCGGCAGCTGCACATCTCGTACCGCAACCGCTTCGGTCGCGAACGCTCCCATCTCGCCCGCTACGAGGGCGTCGTCCCGCACATCGAGCGCCGCAGTGCTGAAGCCGCCGACGGCGGGACCGGGGCGCGGGACCGGTTCGCCGGATACCTGCGCGAGGTGCCCTGCGCTGCCTGCGGAGGCGCCCGACTGGCCCCGGGAGTCCTGGCGGTCACGGTCGGGGGTCGGAACATCGCCGAGGCATGCGCCCTCCCCCTCGACCAACTCACCGATTTCCTCAAGGACTTGCCGCTGTCCGCGGGAGAGCGTCGGATCGCCGAATCCGTCCTCTCCGAGATGGGGGAGCGGCTGCGGTTCCTGCTCGACGTAGGCCTCGACTACCTCTCCCTCGACCGGCCGGCCGCCTCCCTCTCCGGCGGGGAAGCACAGCGGATCCGCCTCGCGACCCAGATCGGGGCCGGGCTGTCCGGAGTGCTGTACGTCCTGGACGAACCGTCCATCGGCCTGCACCAACGGGACAACCAGCGGCTGATCGAGACGCTGAAGCGGCTGCGCGACCGCGGCAACACGGTCATCGTGGTCGAGCACGACGAGGAGACCCTGCGGGCCGCGGACTGGGTGGTCGACATCGGCCCGGGCGCCGGCATCGAGGGAGGCAGAGTGGTGCACTCCGGAACCGTGCCGGAGCTGCTGGACCACCCCGACTCCGTCACCGGCGCCTACCTCTCCGGACGCCGTGCGATACCCGTCCCCGCACGGCGGCGAGCGGTGGCCGAGGACCGCACGCTCACCGTGCACGACGCCGTCGAACACAATCTGCGGAGCGTGACGGTGTCCTTTCCGCTGGGCCTGTTCACCGCGGTCACGGGTGTCTCCGGTTCCGGCAAGTCGACGCTCGTCAACGACATCCTGCACACCGCCCTGGCCCAGAAGATCCACCGTGCCCACAAGGTCCCCGGACGGCATCGCACCATCACCGGGACCGAGCACATCGACAAGGTGGTCCAGGTCGACCAGTCGCCCATCGGCCGCAGCCCCCGCTCCAACCCCGCCACGTACACCGGTGTCTTCGACCACCTGCGCAAGCTGTTCGCGCAGACCCCGGAGGCCAAGGTGCGCGGCTACCAGCCCGGACGGTTCTCCTTCAACGTCAAGGGCGGCCGCTGCGAACACTGCTACGGCGACGGCACGATCAAGGTGGAGATGAACTTCCTGCCCGACGTGTACGTGCCGTGCGAGGTCTGCCAGGGCGCCCAGTACAACCGGGAGACCCTGGAAGTGCACTACAGGGGCAGGTCCATCGCCGACGTCCTGGGGATGACGGTCGCCGAGAGCCTGGACTTCTTCGAAGGCCACCAGATCATCTCCCGCCACCTGCGTACCCTGCACGACGTGGGACTCGGCTACGTCAGGCTCGGCCAGCCGGCCACCACCCTCTCCGGCGGCGAGGCACAGCGCGTCAAGCTCGCCGCCGAACTCCAGCGCCGGACCCGCGGCCGCACCCTTTACGTCCTCGACGAGCCGACCACCGGCCTGCACGTCGCCGACGTCGACCGGCTGCTGACGGCGCTTCGACGGCTGGTCGACGGCGGCAACACGGTCGTCGTCATCGAGCACAACCTGGACGTGGTCAAGACGGCCGACTGGCTGATCGACATGGGGCCGGAAGGCGGTCACCGAGGCGGCCGCGTCGTCGCCGAGGGCACGCCGGAACAGATCGCCACCCACCCGCAATCACACACAGGACGTTTCCTGCGCGACCTCCTGGAGACGTCATGAGCATCATGGTGGAGACGGAGTCCGGGCTGGAGAACCCCGCGGACCTGCCGGCGGCGGAGGACGACGAACCGACCGCGCTGCTCGACACCCCGGTCGGCTCGACCGACCCGGTGAAGGACTACCTCAAGCTCATCGCCCGGGTGCGGCTGCTCACCGCCGAGCAAGAGGTGGACCTCGCCAAGCGCATCGAGGCCGGACTGTACGCCGAGCGGCTGCTCCGAGAACGGCCCGGCCTGGACCGGCACTCGCGAGGGGAGCTGGGCGCTCTCGCGGAGGACGGCCACCGGGCGAAGACCCACCTCGTCGAGGCCAACCTCCGCCTGGTCGTCTCCGTGGCCAAGCGGTACACCGGCCGGGGGCTGGCGTTCCTGGACCTCATCCAGGAGGGCAACACCGGGCTGATCAGAGCAGCGGAGAAGTTCGACTACGCCAAGGGCTTCAAGTTCTCCACGTACGCCACCTGGTGGATCAAACAGGCGGTCAGCCGCGCCCTCGCCGACCAGAGCCGCACGATCCGGGTGCCGGTGCACACCGTCGAACTCATCAACCGGATCGCACGGGTACGCCGGGAGCTGATCCTCGACACGGGAGCCGAACCCACTCCTGAACAGGTCGCCGAGAAGGCGGAGGTCCCCGTCGGGCGACTGGCCGAACTCGACGGCTACACCAAGGAACCGGTGTCCCTGCATGTCGCGCTGTCCGACGAGGGGGACAGCGAGTTCGGCGACCTCATCGTGGACAGTGACACACCCTCGCCCTGGGACATGGTCACCTTCTCCCTCCTCCAGCAGGCCCTGCGGACCCTTCTGGCGGAGATGACACCCCGCGAGGCGGGGATCATCTCGCTGCGCTACGGGCTCTTCGGCGGCCGGGCCCGAACCCTGGAGGAGATCGGCCAGGTCTATGGCGTCACCCGCGAACGCATCCGGCAGATAGAGTCCAGAACGATGAGCAAGCTGCGGCACCCGTCCCGCTCTCAGGCGCTGCGCGACTATCTCGACGACTGACGCGGAAGCCCGGAGAGCACGGCTTTTCGGGATGACGGCTCCAGGCGGGGAGTCGGCCCTGTTCGGCGGATGATTGCGCCGACTGGAGAACTTGTCGGCGGTAGTGTCGCGGCGGACGCCGCCATCGTGGGCGCCGGCTTCGCGGGTTGTGGGCGGCCTACTACCTGCTGAAGGAGGACCCCACTCTCAAGGTGGTCCTGCTGGAGCGCGAGCACGCGGGGTTCGGCGCCTCGGGCCGCAATGGCGGATGGTGCTCGGCAATCTTCCCGGTCTCGCTGGACCGGGTGCGCAAGCTGAGCCGGTGCAGCGTCGTCGCGGCTTGGAACTCACCGACGTGTGGGAGGAGTTGCGCCGCAACATCGACGATGCCCCGGCCCATCTGCGCGTCGTGGTGCGGGTCCGGAGCAGCGTCTTGGGACGCTTCCTGCGGCTGCACCAGGCCGACCTGGCCGGGCCACCGCCGGCCGGGGCCCGGGGAGAGGGCGACTCGGAGTGGGTCGAACTGGAGCTGCGCTTCCGGGAACTCGGTGCTGCCAGGCCATTGCTTGCCTTCGGTACCAGGGTGGAGGTCGTCTCGCCGCCGGAGCTGCGCGAGGAACTCGCCGGTGTTGCCACGGACATCGCAGCCCTTTACCGGACTTGACCATGGCGCTCGGCACTGGCCGGAAAGCGCTGGTCAGGCGCATCTGAAAGATAACGATTCGGTAACCCGTCGGCTCTGTATGCGTTAGGGTTCACATCGGAAACGTCGTCCGTTGCCTTGCCTTCCGTCGGGCGATCAGTTGCGGAAAGGGTGCAACTCTCCGATGCCGTAGTCGGTCTGACGAAGTCGTCTGCGCCCAGTCCGAGCTCACGGTCCAAGTTTCCCCGGAACACAGCGTGTTGTCGGCACTGAGGGCAGCCGGCATTGACGTCCCGTTCTCGTGCACCGAAGGCATCTGCGGCACCTGTGAGACGGAGGTTCTGGAGGGCGAACCCGACCACCGGGACTCCGTGCTCAGTGCCGAGGAGCGGGCGGCGGGCGAGACGATGATGCTCTGCGTCTCCCGCGCCCGCGGCCCGCGCCTCGTCCTCGACCTGTGACCGCCGCACCGCCCCAGAACCCGGGAGAACCCCCATGTCCCATGTCGAACAAGTCGACTTGACCGGTCTGAGCGACTGCAGCGGCGGCTCATGCCGGCTGGCCGGCTACCTCGCCCGGCCCGAGGGCGACGGCCCCTGGCCCGGCGTGGTCGTTGTCCACGAAGCCCTCGGCTCGACGACGTGATGCTCCGCCAGGTCCTCACCCGCACCTTTCTACGGAGCAAGCGCGAGCAAGCCAGACGCCGCGGACACCACGGGCCTGTCTCGCTCGGGCTTCCTGTGGTTCCCCGGCAAAACGCCAGGCCACAGGCGAGTGATCAGGAGCGCGGAGATGAGAAGCGCCCTCGAATGCAGGGCCTGATCTGCCAAATACAGCCCAATATATATGCGGGTGTTCGGAGTAGGGTCACGATCGAGGGGCCGGGTTTCCGTCAGGCGAGTCGCCAGTGACACAGCCGCGCACTCTCGCCGCCCGGCGGCCAGCTGGTGGTAACCCATGTGCCGTCTCCGGCGGCGGTGAGCCAGTGCCACCTCTCGCCGCTGAAGGGGTACGTCACACGGGCGATGCGCTGCAGGGTGTCGACAGCCAGCAGTTCGTGGGTGAGGGGTTCCCGGGTCGCTGCCAGGACCATGTTCTGGTCGAGGAAGAACGCCTCGTCGTACCTGTCGTGGTCCGTCTCGACCTCGTCGTCCATGTCGTCCATGTCGTCCGTGTCGTCTGACTGCTCGAAAAGGTTCATGCGGAGGTAGCCGAACGCTCCGCCAAGCCACATGGTGCCGTCCGGGTGAACGTCGAGCGGGCGGCTGGAACCCTCCGAGTCCTCGCCCTCATTCCAGCGCCCGCACCACCCCGATATGTCATGCCCGTCGAAGGAGGACGAGCCCATGTGCCGTCCGTCCGGGAATATGACCCAGCGGTCCTGGCCGTATGGCCCGTCCTTGGTGACAGTCATGTCGGACAGGGAAACCACCCACGACGCGCTGTAGTGCCCGGCATCTTCGACCTCTGACCCGTCGTCGTCCTCCATCCCCGGAAACACGCGGAGCTCGTCGCGGTCGGGACGGAACCCCGCGCAGGCCAGGACCGGGTCTCCGTCCACATTGAGCCGAGCCGGGTGGTCGGCTTCCCAAACGATGTCGCCGTCGGGCCCGACGCAGGTGGTGTGACGCATGCCGGCGAAGACCGCCCAGCGTCCGCCGGGGTGGACATCCCAGTTGTACGTGCCGCGACCGCGAAAGCTGTCGGGAACCGGGAAGCGCCGACAGACGCGCAGGTCCGAGTCGAACAGGAGAACGTGACCGGAGAGGTCATGAACGGCCCAGCCGCCCCCGGCTCTCCGCACTTCGCCCGCAACGGGCTCGTCCGACTCGAGTATCAACTCAGCACGCCTAAGAGGGAGATCCATCACGGCGCACAGCTTAAGTGCCGGGCCCGACACTGCCCCCTGTCGAGCGTCGCCGGCGCGCTGAGTCCGAGGGGATGGCTGGGCGAGATCGAAGGCGTCGACCAGACACTCACCCGCCTGGGCAAACGCGTGGAAGTCCAACGCGCCCTCGAACGCACAGCGGTCCATCTTGGACTCCCGGCCGTCCGCACATGACACTCACCAGCGTCCGATGCCCATCACCCCGACCCGTTCGAGTGAAGTGCAGAGAGGGGTATCAGCCCGGACAGGGCAGCGAACCAGAACCGGTCAGCGGGCTCATAGCGGACCGTTCCGGCCAACTGGCGACGCAGGACGGCGTTCTCGTGCCGCAGAGCACCAGCAGTTCCGCATCCCTCGTCGTTCCACGACGGAGGAGCACCGCTGGAACCATCAGCAGCTTCCGAGTCACGCTGTACAGCAAGGACGCGATCACGGAAGACATCATCCCAGCGGACGGACCGCTACCCTGCCTACCTGCGGCGATGACTTTTCGAGCGGCACAGCCTGCAGGGCATCCTGTACGTGCTGCACAACGACATCGCTTGCCAACTGCTGCCCCTGGAGATGAGGTTCGGCTCGGGCCGGACCTGCCGGCGGCTGGAGCGGTGGCCGTCGCGGCCGTGCGAGCCAATATCGGGGCCCCGGTCACGGATACGACGTGACCGGGGCCCCGGGATCAGCTACCGCGGAAGGTGCCGACCGCCGCTAGTTCCGGTACCGGAACACGATCCGGCCGCGCGTCAGGTCGTACGGCGGGAGCTCCACCAGCACCCGGTCTTCCAGGTAGATCTTGATGTAGTGCTTGCGTATCTTCCCGCTGATGTGCGCGAGCACCTGGTGGCCGTTCTCGAGCTCCACGGTGAACATGGCGCTGCGCAGGCACTCGACGACCTTGCCCTCGACTTCGATGACGTTCTTGTTCTTCGTCATCGCACCAGCTCCAGGTTGCTGCTCATCGGCCGGGCGCCGATGCCCTCGAACAGCGCCGAGGCTGCTTGGTTGGACTCGTGGACTTCGGTCCAGGCTGCGGTGAACCCGGAGCGGTGGAGCGTCCCCAGCGCGTGGGCCAGCAGCGCCCGTGCGATGCCGCGGCGCTGCTCGCCGGCCCGGACCGCGACCAGCCCGATGCGCGGCCGGTTCACCGTCACCACCCGGATCAGACCCAGGTAGCGGTCAGGCGCCGCGGCCACCGCGTACTTCGACGGGTCGACGATGGTGTCGCCTTCGGGGCGGGGAATTACCTCCGCGGGCATCGACTGCCACCCGACGGTCGCCTCGACTTCGTCACGGATCGCGCGGTCCACCGCCCGCAGCAGACTCTCGTCGGCCTGACCGGCGGGCACGATCGTCACGCCCGAAGGTGGCAGGACTACTTCGAGCCCTGTGACCTGCGGGTCGGTCGGCACGACGTACTCCCACTCGCGGCGCCGGATCGTGAAACCGGCCCGCCGCCAGCCGGCCGTCAGCTCGACGTCGGCTTCGTCGACCACTGTGTACAGCGGCGTAGGCAGTTCCGCCAGCATCGCCTCGGCGAGCCGGTCGAAGGTGGCGTTGTGCCAGGCGTCGATGCTGACGAACAAGCGTCCGTCGGGCCGGTGTTCCGCATGCCCGCGGCCGACCACCAGGTCGTCATCCAGGGCATGCCATTGCCTGTCCGCGACGCGCGTGATCATCACCGCGTTCTCGCTCAGGCCAGATGTGAAAGGCTTCGTGTTCATCGGAGTCTCCTTCCAGGAGTGCCTCGATCTCAGGCGCTCCTGGCGACACCGAACGTCAGCCGCCGGACCGTGACGGGTTGAGGGAGCACCCACGGGTAACTGTGTTCACGGGGCTCACCTCCATACGACGACTCCACGGTCCACCACGAAAGTAGCAGCGGGGCACCGCCTCGCTCCAATCATTTCCGTAGGCCTACAGCGCCGTACCGTGCCCCCGTGCGCCGTCGTCAACCGCAAGCCCTCGAGGTCACCCCATCGATTCGGATGCTCTCTGCATCGAGAGGCATAAGAACCCCTTGTCGGCTCTCGACCCCCTTTCGAGGTGGGAGCACGATCTCGTGCTCCCCATGCGACAGGGGGGAAGCTGTGGGCTGAGGGCCTCGGTCGGCGTGTTTCCGCAGGCAGCCGGTGCTCGGGTGTCCCGACCGCAAGGTGCCTGCTGCGTCAAGACGAGGTAATGCCCCTTGGCGTCTGCCGGCAGGCGGGGCACTCCCAGGGCGTGGGCGCCCTATCGGGCTCTGTAGCGCCGTAGCGAGACAGTCGGCAGGTGCCCTCGCGCGCTAAATAGTGTGCCAAGTGACTGCTGGACTGGCTGCCCCGATCGTGCTGCTGCGACTGGCTTACTTGGGTGTGACGAACGCGTTCGCGATGCTTCGCCTGCTGCCGATGACCGACCGGGACAAGGACGCGGAGATCCTCGCCCTGCGCCACCAGATCACCGTGCTGGAACGCCAACTCGGCAAGGACAAGATCCGGTTCAGGCCGAGCGATCGGGCGTTCCTGGCGGCGCTGCTGCACCGACCTGCGGGGAGCGACCGGACCAGCCGCCTCATGACCACCTACACCGTTCGGTCGACCCGTACGCCGGCTCGGCGGTCGGCGAAGGCGCCTCCGAGCGGGCCAAGGCCCAGGCCGAGAGGTGAAGGCAGCCGAGTCCGGTCGTACCTGATCGCGGTGGTGAAGCCCCGGCATCACCAAGGGCACCGACGAGAGGCACGACATCACCGCACCGCCACCGGCCTCCTCATCGGCACCCCCGCCTACATGGGCCCCGAGCGCTTCTCCGGCACCTTCGACCACGCTCCGGCCGTGTACTCGCTCGGCTGCACCGCCGCGACGGGCGGCATCGACACGCTGCTGGACGCGGGTGCGCCGTCGGCACCCGCAGCCTATCCACGTGAGCAACACCCCCCGGCGGTCCCCGCAATGCTCATATTTTTCAGGAGTTGTTTTTTCGGCACCAGGCTTCCGATCCATGGGGGCATTTCGGTGGCGATCAGCAGACCGCGTGCCGCAAATGCGATGAATCGGCAAGGGTTCAGCGTGCGAAGGGCAGGATCTCTCCGTATGCCTGCGAGTACAACGGTTCGGTGGGTGAGGCCTGGGCGTCGGTCATCTGGACATGCCCGTGGCCACTAAAGCCTCCGTGCGCGGCTTGATCCGAAACCCAGTGCGGGGCGGCCTTCGGCTCAGAGGCACGAACCCAGTCGTACAGCGGATCAGGTCGCCTTCGGAGAAATAGAGATCAGCTTCATGGCGTCCAGGGGGAGATCCATGCGCATGCGGGTGGTGAGCTGCCATCCGACGAAGGGGCGGAGACCGCCAAGCCCAGCAGCCTGGAGCCGTCCGGGGTGGTCTCGAACTGCTGGGTGGCCAGGTGCCGGCCGATGCTGTCGATGACCGCGGCCTGGTGGAGGTCAGCGTGGGTGTCGATCCCGCCGACCACCGTTATGTCCTGTGCTGCCATGCTGTTGTGTGCTGCCCTTCCAACGCGCGCCGATGGGAGGGCGCGGGCCGGTCGGGCAGACGGACAGGACAGTGATGGGACCTTTGGCCGGGCTCCTATGAAGTCACGGACGCCCGACCGGCCACACGCCGGGCGGCACCGCCCGGCAGGCCGACGATTCCAGCCAAGGACAACCGAAGCGTCAGTCAGTCGGAGAGTCGGACCCCCGAGCGATGCCATGACCAATCCTCACTGTCAGTCGAGCGCGGCGAAACGTCGGCGGTCGGTGGCGGCATAGCCGGTGGCCGCCTGGTCGGCGGCAACGGCCTGCCGCAGGCGGTCGATGACCGCGGGCAGGCTCGCGGAGGGCAGCGCGCAGGTCATCTCCTGCGCGGGCAGGCCGGTACGGGCCCGGCTGACCGCGCATCCAGGGCTGACCGCGATCTGGCCGCTGTAGGCCAGCGGAATGATCTGGCATTGCGGCCTGGTGGCGAGCCGCAGGTCCGGGCACGCGCCCTGGAGTGTCATGAGCGAGGAAGGTGAGAGCCGGACGAGCACGACGTCCGGGCTGGTTGCGTCGGTGAGCGGTTCGTAGCGGATCGACGTTGGCCGGAACGGCAGGTGTGCGACGAGGCCGAAGTCTGCTGGGGTGATCCATCCACTGCTGATCAGGGTGGCGGTGTCGGCCCCGGACGCGGCGGTGGCCATGTCGATCAGGCCGTGTGTGTAGCTTCCGGTGCTGCAGTTGGCGTGGTCCGCGGCGCGCGTATCGAGGGGTTGCCGCTGGGCGGGTTCCCAGAAGCAGCAGCCCGCGGGCTGGGCGGGGAGACTCCTGTCGCTGGAGGTGGCGGGCTCGGTGCCGAAGGTGATCGCGACTGGCGGGTGCGCGAGGCCGAGGAGTTCGATGAGCGGGACCGCCGGCGCGGATGCGGGTGTCATTGGGCACCTTTCATGTGCGGGGACTGCTTTGCCGGGAACTGCCGCCCGGGAAGGCGACCCGGATCTGATGGTCGCCGATGGTGAGGTCGAGCCGGATGGAATCGCTACCGGTGACGAGCCAGCCGGTCGAGTCCTGGTTGTCGACGGTGACCGAAACCTCAGCGGGGCCGGGGAGCTGATCGATGGTGAAACTGGTGGGTTGTCCTCGCCGTGACGGTGTGGCGCCCGTGGTCTCGATACTAAGGACGCGGTGGGCCATGTCATTCTGGGCGCGCCGGATGCCGATGTTGGGATAGTCGACGCCGTGGAGTCGCGGTTCCGACGCCGACGCGAGCCGGGAATCGTTGAAGATCCGCCACCACGCTCCCGGGCTGCCGCTCTCGACCAGCATCAGGGTGGCGTTGACCTGCCCGCGGGGCCAGGTGGAGTCGTAGCCGAACCAGAATGCGAAACGGTCATTCTCCTCGCCGAAGAACCGGGGCTGGAATTCACTCTCGATGAAGTCCCGGATGCGATCTTCGGTGGCGGTGTCCTCCACCTCATGTGCCATCCACATGGCCGTGCTGAGGTGGTTGGGGTCGGCGTGGAGCCTGCTCAGCGACAGATCCGGGTCGGACCAGCCCAGTCGCCGCATCGCCAGCTCGTAGATCCACAGAGCGAACTCGCGGTCCTGCGGGTACAGGTACAGCAGGCAGGGGAACACCCCGTGGGCTACGGAGGGTCCGGGCATCGAGTGGAGGCGTTGCTCCATCGGGTCGTAGTAGAGCGCGAAGGTGCGCAGCTCGCCGGAGCGGGTCAGGCTCATGTAGTGCCGGCGGAGGTAGTCGATCCAGCGTGGGAACGGCTCGCTGAGGGTGGTTCCGAGCTGCGCGTCGTAGAGTTTGAGCCCGAGCCCGGCGGCGCTGACGCAGAACGGCCAGATCTTGGTGTTCTCGCAGTGCGGGCCCTGAGGGCGGCTGCGGAACTGGGCGGAGATGAATTCCGCGATCCGCGCGTGGGTCCAGGTGAACTGGCGGTTCTGGTATCCGGTGATGTCGAGTGACTGGTGCTCGGTGGCCTCTCCGGAGACGTAGCGGCGGATGCCGAGGAGCAGGTTCAGCCAGCCCCGGTAGAAGACGTTTCCGTCGGCGCCGACCGGGTCGGGCTGCAGTCCCCATGGTTCGAGCCCGTTTCCGGTCCATCCCGGTACCGTGTAGCGGCCGCGAAGTGGTTCGGGGATGAAGGTCTGCCACGCGGGGGGATAGCGGTCCGCACCGGGATCGGGCCCGATCAGTGTGCACCAGTCGACTGCGCCCCAGAACGAGGTGTAGCGGCGGACGAGTTCGTCCGAGATGCGGGTGTAGACCTCCCGCCATGCCGGGGTTGCTTCGAGCATGACCGGGAGGACGTATGACATGTAGTGGAGGTCGAATCGGGGGAAGGAGCACATGGGCGGCGCGGTGTAGCGGTCCCACCACGGGTGGGGTTCGCCCTGGTCGCTCCAGTCGTCCGGGGTGGTCGCCTTGTCCCATATGAACCGCAGCCAGCCCAGAGCGCGGTCGTTCAGCCCGGGCATGGGCGTTGCCTCCGCAGAGGGCTGGGCGCGGGTGCTCATCATGGCTCCCGCAGCGGTTCCCCGTTGGTCCCGCGTACGATCCACAGTTTGGTCCGCGCGTTCCAGGCACCGGTCCACTGCGGGTCCAGTTGCCGCACAGCCGGCTCGATGGTGATCTTCTCGACACCGTTCGCGGCCGGGTCGTGTGCCACGTAGGCGCCCGGGAGGGCCTGCCGGGGAGGACCGGCCCCGCCGATGGGCACCACTTTCCGGATCAGGCCGCGGAACCACATCAGCAGCAGATGGTTGCCCTCGACGCGGACGGTTCCGTGGATGCGGTCGCGCATGATGGCGTCGATGGCATCTGGTGACGTCAGGTCGCGAAGCGCGTGACCGCTGCTGGTGAAGCGGACCGCGAAGTCGGGTGCCGCGGCCCGGCCGGCCGAGGTGGAGACGCGGCGCCGCTGACCGTCGAAGTCCCAGTGCCGTGCGGGACCGTCGTCGGCGGAGATCTCGACCGTGAGACTGCGTGTGATCTGGGACCGGACCGGTGCGCTGAACCGCGACGCCAGCACCAGCCCATGCCCGAGCCACCACAGCAGCGCCCGCAGCGCGGTGGCCGGCGCCACGTGTGATGCTCGCTGCCGCCTGCGCACCTGGTTGCTCATGTCCATCATGGGGCCTTTTCTTCACCGGCACCGGACAGGAAGCTGTGGACCAGCGCGGCGAATTCCTCGGGCCACTGCCAGAGGAAGCCGTGTCCGGAGTCGGGGTAGATCCTGACGCGTGCGTTGGGCAGGTGCTTGGCCAACAGCCAGGAGTTCGGCGTCGGGATCATGATGTCGTTGTCACCGTTGGCGACCAGCACCGGCTGGGTGATCCCGGCCAGCCGATCCAGCTGGGACGGGTCGGGGATACCCCATTCGGTGATGGCGTCCATCTGGGCGTCGCGGGCCTGCAGACCGGCGGGCTTGTCGCGGTCTTCGGTGCGGGAGGCGCGCCGCTCCAGGAACTCCCGCCCTTTTTGCTGGCTGGTCGGGGTGACTTCGAAGAACAGGGAGAGCAGATCCTCGGGATGATTGTCGGCAACGTTGGCGAGGGCCTGGACGTCGTTGATCCAGCCGTGCATCAGCACGCCGCTGCGCGGCCCGGTGCCGGCCAGTACGAGCCGGCGGACGAGCTGGGGACGGATCAGGGTGAGTTCCTGGGCGACCATCCCACCGATGGAGAATCCGAGCAGGTCGATCCTGGTCAGCCCGAGCGCGTCGACGAAGGTGATGGCGTCGCGGGCCATCTCGGTGATGGTGCGCGGCACCGTCCCGGAGGACAGGCCGACGCCGGCGTTGTCGACCGGGATGACCTCGCGGTTGGATGCGAGGGCGCCGAGCAGCAGCGGATCCCAGTTGTCCAGGTTGCCGCGGAAGTGCTGCAGCATCACCAGCGGAAGCACGCCAGGGGCGGGAGTCCCGAACCGCCGGTAGGCGTAGGTGACCCCGTTGGCACCCTCAACGAACTGGTTCGGGGCGGTCAGCGCGACGTCGGCGGTCGACATGATCAATCAACCCTTCTTTCGGCCGCTTCTGGATCCCTGCCTCCGCAGCAGGCAGGCTCGCCATGCCCCCACTAGGTGACTGAGCTAGGTGGCCGAGCGTGGCCCGCCGTGGCCGCGTTGTACCTGAATATGAATTGAGGCCTCAAGCCGCCTCCCCGTGTGCGGGCCGACCTCTCGCTTTCGTGAGGTGGGTTCACCGACGTAGCCCGCGGCCGGGGCACAAATCAAACCTACGGCGCAGCCCGCCACGTCGCATGTCGAGCTGGTCCGGGTTTCGCGGAGTCCTTGAGTCGCGGGGCAGCTCATCCGGCAAGAGGGCCACTGGCCTCCTGGCTCGGCTGACAGCGTCGCCTCCTGTCGATGGATGACCCGGGGTATGCCATCGGGGCCCGATGGGTGCCCGTCGCGTACGCTGATGAGTGACCCGGCTACCGCCCAGCCAGATGCTGTGTCCAGCCGCAATCGGACGACAGCTGCCTCGCCGACGAGCACCACAAAACGCGAGCTTGTCCCCGCGGCGGTCGTATGCGGCCACCGAGCACCTGAAGCTCGGTCCGGCCACGCAGGCACCCTTATCGACCTCATCGACAGGCCTACCCGAAGAGGGCAGGCAGGCGGCAAGGAAACATGATGGACATCAAGGGTTCGGTTGCCCTGGTAACGGGAGCCAACCGCGGAATCGGCCGCGCATTCGTCCGCGCACTGATCGAGCACGGAGCAGCCAAGGTGTACGCCGGCGTCCGGGACCCGGCAACCGTGACCGGCGAGGATCTCATCCCACTCCGCCTGGACGTCACCAGCCCCGACGACATCGCCGCAGCCGCAGCGACCGCAGATGACGTCACCATTGTCATCAACAATGCGGGTATCTCAAGCGGCGACACCGGCCTCCTGGAGGGTCCACTCGACGGTGCGCGCCAGGCCATGGAAGTCAACTACTTCGGCACCTGGGCCGTCTCCAGGGCCTTCGCCCCCATCCTTCAGCGCAACGGCGGCGGTGCACTGGTCAACATGCTCTCCAGGGCCTCCTGGGCCGGGCGGCCCGACTTCCCCGGATACGCGGCCTCCAAGGCAGCCCAGTGGTCCCTCACCGACTCCCTGCGCCAAGGCCTGCGGGAGCAGGGAACCCTGGTGGTGGGTGTCCACGCAGGCTTCGTCGAGACCGACCTCAGCGCCCGGATCGACGAACCCAAGATCACCGCAGTCGACGTGGCAGAGCAGGCCATGCAAGCCATTGCCGACGGCCGGACCGAAGTCCTCGCCGACGAGCCCACCAGGCAGCTCAAAGCTGCCCTCTCCCAGCCTCCTCAGCCCTGAGCTGGGGGTCGTCGGGCAGTCAGGGCGTCCGATCACTTCGATGCAAGGGCTCTGTCGCGGGGTTCTCCTGGTTTCGCCCGCGTCGTGCGAGGTGTTCGTGGACGGTTGCGACCAGGTGGGAGTCGTCCACAGTGGCGTGCGTGGTGGCCACGTCCACGATCAGGTGGGGCAAATCCTCGCAGGTCTCGCTGTAGTGGACCTTGTAGCCGTCCCAGATCAAGCCGGTTTGATCGCGCGGCGTGCGTCCGTATCGTGTGGGCTGACCAGCCGGAGTCTGCCCGGCGGGAGGTCTTTGCCCTCCCGCCGGCGCATACTCGCCTTGCGCCACCATGGTGCTGGAACGCCAACTCGGTGAGGAGCGGGTGGGGTTCACCCCGAGCGAGCGGGCATTTCTGGCGGCGCTGCTGCACCGGCTCCCCACGGACGTGTTCCGCAGAGTGCGGCTGCTGGTGGCCGCTTCCACTGTCTGGGAGATCCTGCAAGAGGCCGGCGTCGATCCAGCACCCGAGCCCTCCAGCACGTGGGCGGACTTTTTACGCTCCCAGGCCGACGCAGGTTGACCTTAACTAGTCCGGAGGGTCGTGCACCGCCGGGATGTTGTCGATGAGGAACTGGCAGGCCCGCCGGTGTCGCGGCCAGTGCGGCGGCGCCGAGAAGTGCGACTGCGAAGAGCACTCCGGCCCGCCAGGAGGCCGAGCTTGGGGTGCCCGACAGGCCGCGGAAGCCCGAGTCGCCGGTGTGGCGGCGCTGGATCAGTGTGCGCACGCCGAAAGCGGAAAGCAGTCAGATTCCGTACAGCGCCAGTGCCGCCCAGGCCCAGCCGGTCACCGGGCGCTCGTCTCCTTCGAGGGGGCGCAGCACGAGCAGTCCGGGCCGCAGCCGCAACCGCCCTGCTCCGTCGCGGCCGTCGCGTCGGCCATTCCCCCGATGGGCACCGCGCAGCAGCTGTCGCCCCGCCACGCCTCACGGCCCTCTTTGACCGCGACGACTGCGATGACGAGGGCGGCGATGGGGTCGGCCCAACTCCAGCCGAGCAAGGAGTTGGCGAGCAGTCCGACGAGGAGAACGGCTGACAGGTACGTGCACAGCAGGGTCTGTTTGGAGTCGGCCACTGCTGAGGCGGACCCCAGTTCGCGGCCGGCGCGGCGCTGAGCTGCGGACAGGAACGGCATGATCATCAGAGAGAGGGCTGCCAGCACGATGCCCGGCGTGGAGTGTTCGGCATCGTCCGTGCTCGCCAGTGCCCGTACGGAGTCGACAGTGACGTAGGCGGCGAGGGCGAAGAAGGACAGAGCGATGATCCGCAGCGCGTTTTTCTCCCGCGCCTCCTGTACGGCGTGGTCGGCGGCGGAGAATTGCCAGGCGACCGCCGCAGCGGAGGAGACCTCGATGACCGAATCCAGACCGAAGCCGATCAGGGCGGTGGATGAGGCGAGGGTGCCGGCGGTGATGGCGACGATCGCCTCGATGACGTTGTAGGAGATGGTGGCGGCGACCAGCAGGCGTATGCGCCGGGCCAGTCGGGCGCGGCGGTCCGGAGTCGGACTGAGGGAGACGGACGTTGTCATCAGCAGCAGCCCTTCTCTTCGGCGTCCGGGCAGGTGCGGTCGGCTTCGACGGCGAGGATGGCGCCGCGCAGGTCGTCCAGGGCGTGGCCGAGGCGGGTGTCGGCCAGTTCGTAGCGCACGCGTCGGCCCTCGGGGACGGCGACGACGATGCCGCAGTCGCGCAGGCAGGCGAGGTGGTTCGACAGCCGGGTGCGGGAGATCTCCAGCCGGTCGGCGAGCTCGGCCGGGTGGGTGGGCGCCTCGCGGAGGGCGAGGAGGATGCGGCAGCGGATGGGGTCGGCGAGGGCGCGGCCGAAGCGGGTCAGCGCGTCGATATCGGAGGCAACGGTCAGCACAGCTTCGATGATACAGAGATTCCTGAATTCAGGGAATCGTGGATTATTGATTCAGTGCTCGTGCGGCTCATCCCGGTGGACTGGCCCATGCGGGTCGTTGCAGTGCCCTGTCTCGTCGACCGTCACGTCACTGGTCAGGGCGACCTGAAGCACTTGTTGCGGGGTGTGGTCGACCTGCAGGGTGGTGTGGGTGATGCCGTAGTCGTGGTGCAGGAGTTCTTCCAGGTCGCGGCGGACGGCGTGGCAGTCGCCGCCGGGCTGCACCAGGACGTGCGCGGACAGGGCGGCCTGGCCGGAGGTGATCTGCCAGACGTGCAGGTCGTGGACCTCGACGACGGCCGAGCGGGCGACGAGTTTGTCGCCGAGGACGTCGGGGTCGACGTCGGCGGGGGCGGCCTCCAGGAAGATGCGGCCGGACTCGCGCAGCAGCCCGTATCCGGCTTTCACCATGAGAGCGACGACCACGAGCGTGGCGATGGCGTCGGCGCGGGCGAAGCCGGTGAGAACGACGACCAGGGCGGCGATCGCGGTGCCGATGAAGGCGAACAGATCGTTGAGGATGTGCTGGTAGGCGCCTTCGACGTTGAGGGAGGAGCGGTTGGCCTTGGAGATGCACCAGGTGGCGGCCACGTTCACGGCGATTCCGGCGAGGGCTGTGGCGAGCATCAGGCCGCCCTCGACCTCCGGTGGGGAGATCAGCCGGCGCACGGCCTCGTAGGCCAGCCATGCGCCCAGCAGAAGCAGGGTCAGACCGTTGGCCTGGGCGGAGAGAATCTCGGCGCGCTTGAGGCCGTAGGTGTAGCCGCCGCGGGCCGGGCGCGCGGCCAGCCGCATCGCGATCAGCGCGAGCACGATGGACGCCGCGTCGGTGAGCATGTGCGCCGCGTCGGAGATCAGCGCGAGGGACTGGGCGATGATGCCGATGGCGACCTCGATCACCATGAACGCGGTGATCAGCGTGAGGGCGATCGCCAGCCAGCGGCGGTCGGCGTCCGCCGAGACGCCATGCGAGTGCCCGGAGTGGCCGCCTCCGCCGTGTTCGTGCTCATGGCGGTGATCGCTCATGTTGTACGCCTTCCCCCATGCGACGGGTGCCTTGCTCGCAGTGAAACGCACACGTACGCGAATCGCCAAAGACTGCACCGGTGACCGTTGTCATCTCCGATAGCGACTCTCTGACCTGGGGAAACCTGTGGCTGTGGGGTATAGCAGAGAAGCACCATCGCGAGTGACACCCTGCCGTGAACCGAGGGGAGGGGAGGTGGGTACGCTGCCGAGGCGTACGGAGCACCAGCCCGCCGCAGCCCCTGTCCGTTCTCCCGTCCGATCCTGGACGGGGCTCCCGAAGGCCCCAACGCTCATGCGACCGCACCGCCCGCGAGGGTCCGCCTCCCCGGCGTCCGGCGTGCTGCGCGGGCTCAGGGCGGGCGTACTGGCGGTGCTGTGTGTGCTGCTGCCGCTGGCCGGACACGTGCTGGCGCGGTGCCACGCCCCCCGGTGGATCGTCGTGGCCGGGATGGCCGCGGTGGTGGTGCCGGGCGCGGCTTTCCTGACGCGGCGACGGCTGACGGACACCCAACTGCTGGCCGTGCTCGCTGTCGCGCAGTTGGCCTACCACGCCGCCTACTCCCTGCCCGGAGCCTGTGCGGCGGTGACGGGACAGGACGGCTTCGTCGACGGTTGGTCCCGGCTGTTCGAACACGACGCGGTCGCCGGGCCTTCGCCCGGAACGCTGCAAGCCGGTCACCTGGTCAACCTGCTTCTCGCCGCCGCCTGCTGGGCATCACCGAGCGGCTGCTGTGGCAGAGCCGGCCGACGCTGGTGGCCGTACGACGCCTGCTGATGTTCCTCTGGCCGCTGCTGCGTCCTTTCCACGGCACCGGTCCACGGACCGCGATCCCTGCCGGCACCGCGCCGCTGATGTCGGCGACGCTGGTGCGGCTGCATGAGGGCAGGGCACCCCCGCGGCACGGGCACAGTCCGCTCGCCCTTCTCCGGCCGACGCCGACCGGCGGCGCCTGCGATTTCATGCACGTGGACACCGTTTTCCTCAAGCGTCTCTATGTCTTCTTCGTCATGGAGATCGCCACCCGGCGCGTTCAGGCAACGGCACAGCCGTCATCCCGACTCCGCCGCAGAGCCCCCGGTCCAACGCGTTTGCCGAACGATGGATACGCACAGCCCGCACCGAATGCACCGACCGAATCCTCATCACCGGCGAACGGCACCTGCGTACGGTCCTCGACCAGTACCGGTGTTTACTCCGGACAGCACACGCACTCCCCGTACGGGCCACTGGCGCTTCCAGGCACCGCGCTCGGGGCAACCGTCGGCACCACCGACGCGGCCCCTGACCGGGTCAGGCTGCCCCAGCTCGTGTGAGCACCTCGGCGATCTCGTCGCGGCCCTTCTCCCGGGCGATGCCGAGCGGTGTGTCGCTGTCGACCTTGAGCCCGGACGGCTCGGCGATCCGGGCGTTGACGTCGGCCCCGGCGGCGATGAGCGTCTCGATGATGCCGGTCCCGGCTTCCCGCCACACCGCGTAGTGCAGGGGCGTCGCGCCCGCCGTCGTGCGCGGGTCGGGATCGCCGGCGCGATCGAGCATCAGCCGGAGTGTCTCCTGGTGGCTGTCGGCGGCGGCGTGCAGGGCGGACATGCCTTTGATACCGAACAGGTCCTTGTGCGCGGTGCGCCGCGCCGGGTCCGCGCCGGCGTCGAGCAGCGCCGCGACGAACTCCGGCGCGTCGACTGCCACCAGCAGCGGTGTCAGACCGAGCCGGTCCTCGGCCTCGACGTCCGCGCCGGCGTCGGTGAGGCAGCGCAGGATCTCCAGCCGCTCGGCGACCGGCCGCTCGCGCTCGTAGCTGAACCGGCTCTCGGCCACGACGTGCAGCGGCGTCTTGCCGATGCGGTTGGTCGCCCGTGGGTCCGCACCGGCGTCGAGCAGTGCCCGCACCACCTCCACCGAGGGGCCGGGCCGGTCGGTGCGGAACGGTCCTCTGACGGCCATCCAGAGCGGTGTCACATCGCGCTCGATCCGCTCCATCCCGAAGTCGGCGGGGTGCAGGCCGAGCTCCGTCAGGAGGCTGTCGTGGCCGGTCCGCGCGCCGGTGTCGGCGCCGGCGGCCAGTAGTGTCCGCACCGTCTCGGCCGAGCCCGACATCACCGCGAAGTGCAACGGGGTCATCGCCGAGCGGTCATCCTCTCCCGGCCCCAGCGGGACACCCGCGGCGATCGCGGCGGCCACGGTCTCCAGCTCGCCGTAGGCGCAGGCGTTGGCCAGCCTGGCGGAGTCCGGCGGCGCGTAGACGGTCAGTTCGGCCAGCATCCGCGACAACCGCCGCGGATAACCGAAGGCGTCCCCCGCGTCGGACCCGTCGTGGTCAATCCGGTAGACGCCGGGATCGCCGGGCCGCGGATCGTCGAGGTCGACGACCCAGTAGCGCTGCGTCGACTCGTTGAACCCGATCACGAAGCACGGCCGGTCCACCCCGAACGGATCGCCCCCGCTGATCCCCTGCGGAAAGCTCACCCGGTCGCCGTCCTCGGCGGTGACCAGCAAAGTACGCGGCGGCCATGTGATCGCCATCAGCGTCTCGATCTCGGGCGGCAGCGGCCTGGGCGCGTCGGTCCAGTGCACGCCCGCTTCGATCGTCCCGGGTACGGTCCCGCCGAGCCGCTCGATCTGATGCAGCACCTCGGTGTGCACACCTTCGCTTCGCATCGGGTCAAGTTAGCAGCAGATCACTCAATCCCTTCCCCCGGCCCGCACGAGCACCTCGGCGACCCGGTCGAGCCCCGTCGCCCGGGCGACGCGTGCGTAGTTGTGGAGGATCTTCTCGGCGTGGCCACGGTTGGAGAGCAGGACCCCGTCGGTGCATTCTTCCCGTGCTGAGCGGATGAAGCGTTCTGTGTGTGGGTTGCAGTTGGGGCTGCGTGGAGGGGTCTTGGCCACGTCGATGCCCTCGCTGGCGGCGGTTGGGCGGGCGATGACGCCGAGGATGTGGACGGTGCGGATGCGTACCTCCATGATGAATAGCGCGTAGAGGCGCTGCAGGCTGATGGTGTCGAGATGGAAGAGATCGGCGGCGAGCAGGCCGCTGGCCGGGGCCTTGAGAATGCCGGCACACTCGCCGCGCGCCGGCTGGCGGCGCGGCGTGGGGCCGAGACCGGCGGCGCGCAGCACCCGCCGTACGGTGGCGGGGCTGACTTTGTGCCCGAGGCGGCGCAGTTCACCGTGCACGCGTGGGAGGCCCCGTCAGGGGTTCTCGGCGCCGAGTCGGATGATCAGGTCGCGGATCTCCTCGGGCAGCGGCGGCCGCCCGGTAGACGGCGACTGCGTCCACTTCTGCTCACCAGGCGCCGGTGCCAGGCCGGCACGGTGCGCGGTGAGACGATCCGGTGTTCATGCAAGCGGGCCGAGACCTTGCGGGGGCCTGGGCGGAGTGATCCAGCAGAACCGGGGTGACCATACCGGCGCCCTGTTCAAAGGCGGCACAGACACAGGCGGGGTCGGGGTCCGGCGGACACACCACCGGACCCTGCCCCGGACTTGTCACCTCGAAGCCTCGAAGCCTCGAAGGCCCACCTCAGCTGTCGAAGCCCAGGCCCATCTTGTCCATCGCCTTCAGCCACAGATTCCGGCGGCCGCCGTTCTCATCCGCCCGGGTCATCGACCACTGCGTGATCCCGATGCCCGCCCAGCGCACCGGCTCCGGCGGGAATGGCAGCGGCTTGCTGCGCACCATCTCCAGCCGGGTGCGCTCGCTGGGCTCGCCGCCGAGCAGATCGAGCATCACCTCCGCGCCGAAGCGGGTCGCCCCGACGCCGAGGCCGGTGTACCCGAGGGCGTAGACCACCCGTCCGCCGTGCGCGCTGCCGAAGAACGCGGAGAAGCGCGAGCAGGTGTCGATCGCGCCGCCCCAGGCGTGGCTGAAACGCACGCCCTCCAGCTGCGGGAAGCAGCGGAAGAAGTTCTGGGCGAGGGTGCGGTAGGTGGCCGGGTGGTGGTCGTACTCGGCGCGCACCCGGCCGCCGTAGCGGTAGATGATGTCGTAGCCGCCCCACAGGATGCGGTGGTCGGCGGTGATGCGGAAGTAGTGGAAGTGGTTGTTGGTGTCGCTCAGCCCCTGCCGCCGCTTCCAGCCGATCGCGCCGAGCTGCTCCTCGGTCAGCGGCTCGGTCATCAGCGCGTGGTCGTAGACGGGCACGACATACGGGCGGACGCGCCGCACCAGCGCGGGGAAGGCGTTGGTGGCGAGCGCCACCTGACGGGCGCGAACGCGGCCGTACGGGGTACAGACGGCCATCGCCGCCCCGGCGCTCGTCAGCCGCTCGGCCGGGGTGTGCTCGTAGATCCGTACGCCCAGTTCGGCGCAGGCACGCTTGAGGCCCCAGGCCAGCTTGGCGGGGTGCACCATCGCCACACCCTTGCGGTCCCACAGCCCGGCGAGGAAGGTCGGTGAGTCGACCTCGGCGCGTACCGCGTCGCGGTCGAGGAACTCCTGCTCCGCGACGCCGAGCCGGGCGGTCAGTTCGGCGGTCTCGCGCAGCTCCTCGATCTGGTGGGGCTCGGTGGCCACGTCGATCTCGCCGGTGCGCTCGAAGTCGCAGTCGATGCCGTAGCGGGCGACGGCGGCCTCGATCTCGTCGAGGTTCCGGTGGCCGAGCCGTTCGAGTTCGGCCTGTTCACCGGGCCAGCGGGCCAGACCGTTGCCGAGGCCATGGGTGAGGGAGGCGGCGCAGAAGCCGCCGTTGCGCCCGGAGGCGGCCCAGCCGATCTCCTGGCCCTCGAGCAGCACCACATCGCGGTCGGGGTCGCGCTCCTTGGCGATCAGGGCGGTCCACAGCCCGCTGTAGCCGCCGCCGATGACCAGCAGATCGCAGTGCTCGTCCCCGACGAGGGCGGGACGGGCACGGGGCCGACCGGGGTCCTCCAGCCAGTACGGGGTGTACGCGGCGTCGGCCAGGGATTCCAGGGCGGACGGTCCGGGGGCGCTGTCCCCGGCAGAGCGCGTCATGGCGTCTGCGGCCATGGGTTTCAGCTCCTCTTGCGGCGGGTGCCGGCCAGTTGGCCGACGAGGACGCACAGCACCGCGATGGCGAACATCGCCGTGCCGATCACGTTGATCTGTACGGGCGTACCGCGCTGTGCGGATCCCCAGACGAACATGGGGAAGGTGACCGTCGATCCGGCGTTGAAGTTGGTGATGATGAAGTCGTCGAAGGAGAGCGCGAAGGACAGCAGCGCGCCGGCGGCGATACCGGGGGCCGCGATCGGCAGGGTGACGCGCAGGAAGGTCTGCGCCGGGGAGGCGTAGAGGTCCTGGGCGGCCTGTTCCAGCCGGGGGTCCATGCTCAGCACCCGCGCCTTGACGGCCGTGACGACGAAGCTCAGGCAGAACATGATGTGGGCGATGAGGATCGTCCAGAAGCCGAAGTCGACGCCCATGTTGAGGAAGAGGGTGGCCAGCGAGGCGGCCATGACGACCTCGGGCATCGCCATCGGGAGGAAGATCAGGCTGTTGACGGCCGGGCGGGCCCGGAAACGGTAGCGGGCCAGGGCGAAGGCGATCATGGTGCCCAGGACGGTGGCGCCGATGGTCGCCCACACCGCGATCTTCAGGCTCAGCGAGAGCGAGCCGCACATGTCGGCGACGCCGCACGGGTCGGTCCAGGCGTCGGTGGAGAACCGCTGCCATTCGTAGTTGAACCGGCCGTTGGGCTTGTTGAAGGAGAAGACCAGGACGACGACGTTGGGCAGGATCAGATACGCGAGCGTGCCGAGCCCCGCGATGACGACCAGGTTCCGCCGTATCCAGCATGTCAGAGCCATCAGACCAGATCCTCCGTCCCGGACCTGCGGATGTAGACGGTGACCATGGCGAGGATCGCCGCCATGAGGATGAAGGACAGTGCCGCGGCCGTCGGGTAGTCGAGGACCCGCAGGAACTGCGACTGGATGACGTTGCCGACCATCTTCTGGTCGGTGGAGCCCAGCAGCTCGGCGTTGATGTAGTCGCCCGTGGCCGGGATGAAGGTGAGCAGGGTGCCCGCGACCACGCCCGGCATGGACAGCGG
>NZ_MUNE01001269.1:0-565 GCF_002154605.1 Streptomyces milbemycinicus
CCTCATAGGTGATCAGCTTCTCGGCCGCCAGCCAGGCGAGTGGCGGAACCGCCTCGGCGGGCAGGTCGCCGGTCAGCAGTTCCTCGGCCAGTTCGTACCGCTCTTCCGCCGACCAGCTGTCCGCCGGCGAGGAGTTGAACAGCCCGGCCGCGGCGCGGGGCACGAGCGCGCGGTGGCCTGTGTCAAGCACGCCCTGGAAGAAGGACTGGCTGTCACCGCTCCCGTAGGAATCGGCCAGGTTCGCCTCGCCGAGCCGGACGGCGGCCCAGGGCAGCACGGCGGGCGCGGATTCACAGGCTTCGGCGAGCGCGTCCACGACGCGTTCGGTGTTGTCCCACATCGTCAGGTTGGTGGCGGTCAGGTAGGCGGTGTAGCCGACCGCCAGCCTGTCCTTGGACTGCACGGCCCTGTCCTGCCAGTGGGCCGCTCCCGACCCAGGCCGGCCGTCGTCGAGCAGGTCGCCGAGCAGGGCCGCGAACACCCCGGCCAACGGGTGCCGGCCCTGGGCCAGTGCTTCCAGGTCGGCCAGTACGTCCTGGTCGCGGGTCAGGTAGCGGGCGAGCGC
>NZ_MUNE01001269.1:572-1090 GCF_002154605.1 Streptomyces milbemycinicus
TCGGCGGTCTCGGCGAGGTCGCCCAGGAGCTGGCGGGCGGCGGTGAGATCACCGTGCCGCAGTTCGATGCCGGCGAGCACAGTGCCGGCCTGGTGCGCGGCGTGACGCCAGTCGCCGGCGGCGACGGCGCGCAGCTCGGCACGGGCGGCGGTCAGGTCCCCGGCGCGGTAGTGGCCGAGACCAGACCGGACCGGGGCCAGCCAGAAGGGCGGCTCCTCCGGGTCGTCCAGCGGGGCCAGCGCGAGATCGACCAGGTCGGGCGCGTCGGCCTCGGGGCTGGCGTAGTCGAGGACTCGGGAGGCGCCCTCGTGGTCGCCCGCCTCGCGCAGCAGCTTGGCCAGTGGCGCGGCGGCCCGCGGCCGGAACCAAGGGTGGCCGGAGTCGACCACGGCCCAGTAGGCGCGGATCGCCGCCAGGAAATGCTGCTCGCCGCACAGCAGCCGACCGAGCTCGACACCGGCTGCCGGAGCCAGGTGCGGATGCTCACTGCGGGCGAGCGCGGCCAGTTGGCCGGGGGC
>NZ_MUNE01001270.1:0-219 GCF_002154605.1 Streptomyces milbemycinicus
GCGGGCCTGTTCAAGGGCCTGGTCGGCGCCCTGCTCGTCTACGCGGCCAACAAGGTCGCCCACCGGCTCGGGGAACAGGGGGTCTACAAGTGAGCGCCCATGTGCGGCCCGGCTGGATGGAGAAGCCCAAGCCCGTCACCCAGGCCGCCAAAGCCGTGGCCCTCGTCGCGGTCGTGCTGCTGGTCTGTGTGCCGTTCCTCGTGATCGTGTCGACCTCGC
>NZ_MUNE01001270.1:263-618 GCF_002154605.1 Streptomyces milbemycinicus
GCTGGCCTCCCAGCGCGAGGTGGTGGCCAATGGCGGCTGGGTGCTGTGGCCCGAGAACCCGACCCTCCAGGCCTACCGGGACATTCTCGACGGCGGCATCGTCAGCCACGCACTCGGCGTCAGCGCGGGCGTCACCCTCGTCGGCACCCTGCTCAGCCTCGTCTGCACGGTCACCCTCGCCTACGCCCTGTCCCGGCCCGGCGTGTTCGGCGGCAGGCCCGTACTCCTGCTCGTCCTGTTCACCTTCCTCTTCCCGCCCGGCATGATCCCGAACTTCCTGCTCGTCAAGGAGCTCGGGCTGCTCGACTCCTACGCGTCGCTGATCCTCCCGGTGCTGATCAGCGTGTTCAACCTC
>NZ_MUNE01001271.1 GCF_002154605.1 Streptomyces milbemycinicus
TGTAGTCGGTGAACTCCTTGACCTCGAGCTTGAGGCCTTCCTTCTCCGCCAGGTTCTTCTTGATGTAGTCGAGCACCTCGCCCGCCGGGACGGCGGTGGCTCCGACGACGAGCGTGTCGTCGTCGTCCGAGCCGCCGCCGGAGCCCGCGCCGCACGCGGTCAGCCCGAGGGCGAGTGCGGCGGCGGCGAGAGGGACCGCGATCTTGCGCATGATGTGGTTTCCTCCAGGGTCACGCAGTCGGGGTCCGCGGTCAGAACGAGGCGATGACGGAGCCGTCGTACTTGTCCTTGATGAACTTCTTCACCTCGGGGGAGGTGAGGAGCTTCGCGAGCTTCTTGACGCGCGGGTCGTCCTCGTTGCCCTTCTTCACGGCGAGGAAATTGCCGTACGGGTTGTTCTTGGGCGACTCCAGGACGAGGGCGTCCTTGGCGGGCTTGAGGTCGGCCTCGATGGCGTAGTTGCCGTTGATGACCGCGGCGTCCACATCGTCCAGGGCGCGCGGCAGCTGCGGGGCTTCCAGTTCCTTGAACTTCAGGCCCTTGGGGTTGTCGGCGATGTCCTTCGGGGTGGCCTCGTTGCCGACGCCGCTCTTGAGCTTGATGATGCCGTTGGCGTCCAGGAGCTTGAGGGCGCGGGCCTCGTTGACGGTGTCGTTGGGGATTGCCACGGTCGCGCCGCTCTTGAGGTCGTCGGCCTTCTTCACGTTGTGCGAGTACAGGCCGAGCGGCTCCAGGTGCACGGTGACGACGGGCACGATGTGGGTGCCCTTCTTCTTGTTGAAGTCGTCGAGGAACGGCTGGTTCTGGAAGTAGTTGGCGTCCACCGACCCGTCTTCGGTCGCCGTGTTCGGCGTGTTGTAGTCGGTGAACTCCTTGA
>NZ_MUNE01001272.1:0-327 GCF_002154605.1 Streptomyces milbemycinicus
CGGCTCATCTCGCGCTTCGTCTCCAGCGACGACCCGGAGAAGCTGCTGCTGGTGGTGCTGGGGCTGACCCTGCTGGTCGCCGGGATCGCCCAGCAGCTCCAGGTGTCGGCGGCCGTGGGCGCGTTCCTGGTGGGCATCGCGCTGTCCGGGGAGGTGGCCGAGGGCGCGCACAACCTGCTCAGCCCGCTACGGGATCTGTTCGCTGCCGTGTTCTTCGTCTTCTTCGGCCTGCACACCGACCCGGCGAGCATCCCGCCGGTCCTGCTGCCCGCCCTCGCGCTGGCCACCGTCACCGCCTGCACGAAGGTCGCCACCGGCTACTGGGCG
>NZ_MUNE01001272.1:381-529 GCF_002154605.1 Streptomyces milbemycinicus
AAGCCCGCCGAGCCGCCCGCCCGAACCGAGACGGCCGAGACGGTCGAGGCGGCCGAGACCGTCGAGGCCACCGAGGAGCCGCGGGAGGCCGTGGACCAGCACGGCGGCCACTGACCGGCCCGCGGCCCGGCCGCGTCACCTCCCCGGC
>NZ_MUNE01001273.1 GCF_002154605.1 Streptomyces milbemycinicus
CCCCGGATCCGGCCGACGAGCTCTGCTCCCGGCTGCGTCACGCCCGTGCCCACTCCTGAGCACCGGGGACAACCACCCGGCACAGCGAGAAGGGCCACGGGCACGAGCAGACCGAGTCAGAAACTCTTCGCCTTCCCTGGACGGGCCTGACGTCCTCCAGGATTGGCGCCGGCACCGGAAGTCCGCAACGGGACCGCGGTCTGCGTACCGTCTCCGCCAGAAGTGCCGCTCCGCAAAGGCGGTCGTCTCATGCACCGCCTCTGCACGCTGCGCCAGAAGACAAAGAACTATGCGCGGATTGCGAAGGTGTTCCAGTCGTTCCGGCGCCACACTGGGAGCGCTCTTCCTCAGACGCGCACGGAAAAGAGAGCTCCGCATGTCCATCAACCGACGTGCCGCAGTGGTCGCGGCATCGCTCGGCATCACAACGGGCGGGCTGTTCCTGGCAGCCGCCCCCGCCTCCGCCTCCGCCCAGGACATCTGGACGTGCAATCCGCCGC
>NZ_MUNE01001274.1 GCF_002154605.1 Streptomyces milbemycinicus
CATGCTGGCCCGCATGGATTGGTTGCCGCTGATTTCCACCCTGGCCGGGGCTGCGATCGGTATCGTCGCCACACTCATTGCGGATCGAAGTCGGTGGAGGCGCGAGGATGCCAAAGAGGCAGTCCGCCTACGGCTTGAGGTCTATACGCAGTACACGACCGTCGTGAAAGTCCTAGGCGAGACATTGCGGGCTTTGAGGGAGCAAGAGCACCCTTCGGATGAAGAACGGGTTGTTGCGCTAAGGGAAGCCTTCCGGGAGTCGGGCATAGCCGTCGCATCTGAACGGATGTGGCTTATCGGGCCTCAACCCGTGGTCAAGGCGTCCAATAGCGTCTTCCACTGTCTCCGGAGCATTTGCGACGGTTACATCGACGGCACGGCTGTTGGCAGTCCGGAAGATCACGCACGCTGGGAGGCGCGTGGCAAGGCTGCCGCCAAGATGCGCAAGCTGATGCGCGAGGATCTTGGCGTTGGCCCGCTCCTCGAACGTCACAGCAGTTAGGCCTTCTCCGGCCACGCGGCTCGTCGTCGCCGTCGGCCGGCCGCTGCCCGGCAGTCGCAACGGCTGCAAGGCGTGGGAACTGTCCGGCGCGAAGAGGGCCGTAGGCAAGACCGCGGTGATCGCGGGACGGCGGCTACCGCGGCACCGGCCTGGTTATCCCGCACCGCCGCGAACGCGGCC
>NZ_MUNE01001275.1 GCF_002154605.1 Streptomyces milbemycinicus
TCGTCCACGGCCTGGACGACCCGCCCCGGCGGCTCGTCCAGGCCGTGGACGACGAGGCCCGGTCGCTGATCGGCGAGGCCGACGACACCCCGGAGCCGAGCTTCCCGTTCGTACCGCGGATCGCCCGGCTGCCGCGTGATCGAGAGCGCGATCGGGACCGGCCTGGCTCGTTCGAGCGCGGCGACGGCGAGTCCGACTCCACGGCGGCGTCCGCCTCGGTGGAGGACGGCCTCGGCGGCGAGCGGGACTCGCTCACCAGCCTGCTGGAAGCCGTGCCGAACTTCCGGGGCGACATGATCGTGCCGGACCCGCCCAGCCCGGCCTCCCCGGCGGACGAGCCCGTCGAGGAGCCCGAGCCCGTCGAGCCCCCGGCCCCGGCGGCCAGCGCCGGCTCGGCGTACGCGGACGTTCTGATGCCCCGTTCGGTCGCCGGCCACCGCGATCGGCTGACCGGCACCACGGACCGTCAGGCGGAGGCGGACGGTGTGCGTCCGGGCCGCCGGGCGGCGGTGCCGAGCTGGGACGAGATCGTCTTCGGCACCCGCCGCAAGAAACAGGAGTAGCGGCAGCGGCGTCACTTCATACGCGTCCGGGCCTCGCC
>NZ_MUNE01001276.1:0-445 GCF_002154605.1 Streptomyces milbemycinicus
ATCTGGGAGTGCGCATGGTCCGGCTCCTTGCGGGGCGCGGCGCGCTACCAGGTGATCCAGCTGTCCGGGATCGCCTCGTCCAGGCGGCGTACGTCGGACGGGGCCAGCACGCCCTTGGCCTTGAGCTCGCGTGCCACCAGGCGGGCCACCTCGATCGCGCCGTGCGGCTGGAAGTGGGTGTTGTCCTGCTTGCCGTCCGGGTAGTTGGGCGACTCCCCCGGGTCGAGCCAGTTGAAGCAGCCCTTGGTGCCCTCGGGCCCGAGCCGCTGCCACAGGGCGATGCTCGACGCCTGTACGTCGATCAGCGGCACCCCTTCGGCCCGGGCGAGGGAGCGCACCGCGTCGGGGTAGGCGCCGTGCGTGGGCCGGGCGGTGCCCGCCGCGTCGAACTTGCGACGCTCGACAGAGGTCAGCAGCACCGGGCGGGCGCCCCGGTCGCGCGCCC
>NZ_MUNE01001276.1:550-673 GCF_002154605.1 Streptomyces milbemycinicus
ACCCGCAGCCGGTCGGCGAGGAAGAAGGGCAGGGCCATCCCCCAGCCGGTCTCCGGGGCCGCCGAGGCGGCCTTCGTGGCGGCGGTGGAGTCGCCCGCGAGGTAGACGGTCACCTCGGCGCGG
>NZ_MUNE01001277.1 GCF_002154605.1 Streptomyces milbemycinicus
CGCCTCGGCCGGGCCCGAGGCGTCGGCCGCGAGCACGAGCAGCCGCTCCGGCCCCGGCCCGACCAGCGGATAGGCCCACCACAGCACTTCGACCGGAGCGTCGTCCTGGCCATCGGCCATCCGGGCCCGCCCGGCCGTGGGGTAGGGCGCCGCCCCGCCCCGCGAGGCGTCCAGGTCCGGCCCGCGCTCCCCGCCCTCCCAGTCCGCCCCGCCGAGCGCGCCCGAGACCGGCATCAGATCGACGGCCCGGCAGCCCACGGCCTCCTCACGGCTCCGCCCGAAGAGCCTGCGCGCACCCGAACTCCAGTGCGTCACCAGCCCGTCGACATCGATGACCACCACCGCGAGCGGCATCCTCCCGGGCCCGCCACCGCGCTGCACCGGCACCCGGGGCACCCCGCCCACCTCGTCGTCGCCGCGCGACGTGCCACGGTCCATAGGCGGATGACTCCTTAGCCAGGCAAGATCTACGCCACTGCTACCCACGGTACGGCCGCCGCGGGGCGCCGTGCGCCGCAATACCCGAATAGGGGTTTGTCTCAGCCGCGTATGGTCACGCCATGGCGGGTGCGCAGTCGGCGCAGCTCCCACAGGGAGAGCCCGGTCACCGAGAGCGGGCCGCCGAACAGGGCGCAGAACTGCGCCCACAGCGGCCCGCCCGGCATACCGCTCCCGGTCACGTTCAAGACGGCGATGATCCACACCATCACCACGGTGATCACGGCCGGCAGCGCGGCGTGCACATAGGCGGTGTTGAAAGCTGAGCGGGCGACGTAGGCCGAGGCGAGGAAGAAGAACGGCAGCCCCCACAGCACGAACACGAGCGCCGGGACCGCGGCCACGAACAGCCACACCCCGTGCAGCCCTTCCAGCACCTCGGGGTTGGCCGAGATCCCCCACAACGTGGCGGCGAGGACGGCCACGGTCAGGACGTACCAGCCGACGGTCTTGGCCGGGACGCTGAGCCGGGAGCGCAGCAACCGCCGCCGCTCCGCGGGCGCGTAGCGGATGAAGAGGGCTATCACCACCGGTCCGGCGATGAGGAGCAGGATCGGGGTCACGATGAGTTGGCCGGCACTCTCGCTGGCCTGGTCCTTCAGGTCGCCCTCCGATCCGTACGTGTAGTAGAGGGCGAACGTCGCGAGGAGGCCGAGCACCGTCCGGGTGATCTGGAAGCGGTCGACCACGGGGTCGTGGACGCGCCCACCGCCGTCCTGGTCGAACAGTTTCCGCGCGGGCCGGTGCGCCAGGCGGAGCAGGGGGACGAGGAAGGAGAGGAAGGGCACTCTCCGGTACCAGCGCCGACCCGTGGGCGTCGGCCGGTAGGGCCCGGGCGGCGGGGGCGGGGGCCCGTAG
>NZ_MUNE01001278.1 GCF_002154605.1 Streptomyces milbemycinicus
TGATCAACCCCCGAAGGACTTACGAACTCGACCACTTAGGACTGGTCGCAGCGTGCTGGGCACATTGCAGACCCCACCGCTGGTCCGAGCCCATTGGGAACGGCGGGGACCGGCACCATGGCACGGATTTGCTGTAGGGCGTGGCGGATGTCACGAGCACGCTGCCCAGGCGTGAGGGCCAGGGTGAGGGGCTTCTGTTGGTGGTCGATGTCGTCGAAGAGACTGCGCTGTACTGGGATCGGCTGGGTGCTCTGCGAGGCTTCTCGTCGGTAGGGAGGAGCATCGGGAGCCCAGTCGCGGTGGGCTTTGTCCGGATCCTCGGGCCGTTCGAGGCGGGGTACGAGTTCACGGCGTACGTGCTCGAACAGGCTCTCGCGTTCCTTGCCGCTGAGGAGGACGTGCCACGCCTGCTTCTGCCAGTCGTTGTCCTCGCTCCATGACGCGTCGGGTGCCGTGACGGCCAGGTCCGTCATATGTGTGATCGCCTCCTACCGGATGTCTCTAGTCGATCTTCGGTGGCCGCCCACCCTTCGAGCCCCTCGCCAGCCGGTTGGCGCGTTGGTCCTTCTTGTCCGGGATCGTCGCAGCGATCCCGCGCCGCCGAAGCCGGCGCCGATTGGCCGCTGAGGCATACCCCTTATCCGCCCGGACCCGGT
>NZ_MUNE01000128.1 GCF_002154605.1 Streptomyces milbemycinicus
CTCCGTACGGAGCATCCCGACCAGTGCCTCAGTACTGCTACTCTCTGACATGAGACAACAGAGTAACGCTTCTGCCCCTGCTGGAGAATCGCTCCTCGACACGGCGTCGGGAATCGCGGCGCTGCGCGCCGACACCCCGGGCTGCGAGTCGATCATCCACTTCAACAACGCGGGCTGCGGCCTGGTGGCCCGTCCGGCCCTGGCGGCGATGACCGACCACCTCCGACTGGAGGCGGACATCGGCGGATACGAGGCCTCCGCCGCACGAGAAGTCCAGGTCCGTGACTTCTACGCGTCGATCGCCGACCTCCTGGGCACCGGCCCTGACAACATCGCCTTCGCCGGCAGCGCGACCCACGCGTACACCAAGGCCCTGTCGGCCATCGACTTCCGGGCCGGCGACGTCATCCTCACTACGCGCAACGACTTCATCTCCAACCAGATCGCGTTCCTCGCCGTGCGTAAACGCTTCGGCGTCGAGATCGTCCACGCCCCTGACCACCCCGACGGCAGCGGCGTCGATGTCGACGCCATGGCGGCGCTCATGCGCTCCCGCCGCCCCCGACTCGTCGCCGCGACGCATGTACCGACCAACTCCGGCCTCGTGCAGCCGGTGGGCGAGATCGGCCGCCACTGCCGGGAACTGGGCCTGCTCTACCTCGTGGACGCCTGCCAGTCGGTGGGGCAGTACGCGATCGACGTGGACGAGATCGGCTGCGACCTGCTCACCGCGACCTGCCGTAAGTTCCTGCGCGGCCCGCGCGGTTCAGGCTTCCTCTACGTATCCGACCGCGTCCTGCGGGAGGGCTACGAGCCCCTGTTCATCGACATGTACGGCGCCCGCTGGGTCGAGCCGGACACGTACCGGCCGGTGGACAGCGCGGCACGGTTCGAGGAGTGGGAGTTCCCGTACGCCACCCTGCTCGGCTGCGCGACGGCGGTGCGCTACGCCCTTCGGGTCGGCCTGGAGCCGATCTCCCGCCGGACGCCCGCGCTGGCCGCCCGGCTGCGCGACCGCCTGGCGGACATCCCCGGCATACGGCTGCTCGACCGCGGCCCGGCCCCGGCGGCGCTCGTCACCTTCGAGGTCGAGGGCTGGCAGCCGCAGCCATTCAAGACGGCCCTGGACACGCGGGGCGTCAACTCGGCGTTGAGCTTCCGGGAGTTCGCGCAGTACGACTTCGGCGACAAGGACGTCGACTGGTGTCTCCGCCTGTCACCGCACTACTACAACACCGAGGACGAGGTCGACACAGTGGCCGCAGCCGTCGCCGAACTCGCCGAGCACGGGCGGAGAACCCGCTGATGGCGTCGGCGAATGTGGCGGCGGCCGGCCCGGAGGCGGCTGCCGGGAAATTGCCCAGAACCCTCTGGCGCAACGGCGACTTCCTCAAGTTCTGGCTGGGCGAGACCGTGTCGCTGCTCGGCACCCAGGTGACGACCCTCGCGCTGCCCCTGACCGCCATCCGCGCGTTCGGGGCGAGCGACGAGCAGGTGGGACTGGTGCGGTTCCTGCAACTCGCCCCCTACCTCGGCCTCGCCCTGATCTTCGGCGTGTGGGTGGACCGGGTACGCAAGCGCAGGGTCATGCTCGCGGCCAACCTGGTCCGCATGGTCCTGCTGGCACTGGTCCCCGTCCTGTACTGGGCGGATGCCCTCAGTATGGTCACCCTGACGGTCATCGCGTGCGCCGTCGGTGTCGTGTCGGTGCTGTTCGACGTGAGCTGGATGTCGTACGTCCCCACCCTGGTCCGCGACCCCGATCACTATGTCGAGGCGAGCGCGAAGATGGGCGTCAGCTCCTCCACGGCGGATGTGGCGGGGCCCGGTCTGGCAGGCGCCCTGGTGTCGACGCTGACCGCACCGGTGGCACTGATCGTGGACGCCTTCTCGTACCTGTTCTCCGTGATCTCCCTGCTGCTCATCCGCACACCCGAGCCGCGTCCGGAGCAGGGCGCCCGCCGCCACATCTGGTCGGAGCTGCGGGACGGCCTGCGCTGGGTCATGACGGACAGGATCCTGCGCGCCCTGGCGCTCGTCGGGTTCTGCTGCAACTTCTCCATGATCACCGTATGGACGATGTTCCTGCTCCACGGCACACACGATCTGCATCTCGCCCCGTCGGTGCTCGGTGGCATCTTCGCCACGGCCTCGGTGGGCGGCCTCATCGGCGCGTTGGTCGCCGGACGGGTGATCAGACGCTTCCGCCTCGGACGCGTCTACCTGCTGGCCCAGTCGGCCCTGCTGCTCGGCCCGAGCCTCCTCGCCACCGCCGCCGGACCGAGCCGACTGGTGATCGCGATGTGCGTGGCGTCCTTCTTCGTCACGTACCTGGGACTCGGCGTCGCCAATGTCATCATCGTCAGCCTCCGGCAGACGAGCACTCCCGCGTCGATGATGGGGCGGATGACCGCGGCTTTCCGTACGCTGCTGTTCGGCGGCGGCGCACTCGGCGGCCTGTCCGCCGGTCTCCTGACCGGCGCGCTCGGAGGCAGAGGCGCCCTGACCGTCGCGGCGATCGGCTCCGCCGCCGTGGCGATCGGACTCTTCGCGTCCCCGGTCACCAGGCTGGCAGCTCTGCCGTCACCGGCCGAGCCACGTGTGCAGTGAACGCCGACGCGTCGTATCGGGGCCGTCATGGTGTGCTGCCCGCGATCGTGGCCTCGCCCCCGGGGACCGGGACGGATGCCGGTTCCGCTGGGGAAACAAGCGCCTTGACCGGTCGGCCGCTCAAGCACACCGGGCGTCCCTGGCCGTACATACCGCTGATCTGGTGCCCCCGGGCAGATTCGAACTGCCGACACCCGCTTTAGGAGAGCGGTGCTCTATCCCCTGAGCTACGGAGGCGGGGCCTTGCGGAAAACGTGGCCGAATGCTCTGTGTGAGCACTCGCTGCGGTATCAGCAAGGATCAGGGACCGCCACTGAGGTCGTGGCGGCCCCTGACAGGGTAGCGGATCGGGGCTGGGTGGTGGGGCTGGGGCTGATGCCTCAGCCGGGTTCATGATCGGGAGGTGGTGCCGTTGTCGTGGCCGGCGCCTGTCCGTGGGGTTCTACAGCCAGCCGGTCATCACGGCGGGGGGTGATCGGGGTGGTCTCCCGGCTGACGAGGAACTCGGGGCGTGTCGGGGCCACTGGTGCGTTGTCGACGGCGTTGTAGGTGATCAGGAGCAGCGCACGTCGGTCTGGCGAGGAGTTGTTCGACGAGGAATGGACGAGGCTCGGGTGGAAGGCATGGACCGACCCGGCCGGACCCACCATGAGCTCGGTGCCGTTCCGTTGGGCAAGGTCGGATGCCGTATCGGTGTTGACGGTGTACGCCAGATCGGCGGATACGTGCCGCCGCCAGTCACCCTCCCCTTCCACCGTGTTGGGGAGACCGATGAGGCCGAGGCGGTGGGAGCCCGGGATGACGGTCAGCGGGCCGTTGTCCTCGTGTGTGTCGTCCAGTGATATGGCGACGTTGACGGCCTCCGGACGTGGCATGCCGTCCTCCTTGTTCCAGAACGCGTAGTCCTGGTGCCACGGCCAGGCTGCGCCTTCATGGGCCTGCTTGAGGTTGACCTTGAACTGGTAGACGTAGACCGGCTTTCCCGTCAGGATCTCGGCCAGAGCGACGAGTTGCGGGTGTCTCACGAGCGCGGAGCACACATCGTCGAAGAGATGGCAGCCGTGGATGGCTCGGACGACATCGCTGTCCTTCTCATGGACGACCTCCGGCCTGCGCTCCCGGCTGATCGACGCCACACGCTCGCGGATCAGCTCAAGCGCTTTGCTGTCGAATCGGAAAGGTATCCGGCTCCACCCGGCCTCGGCGTAAGCAGACTTCAGGGCGGCCGAAGAGTCCTTGATCGTTGTAGACATGATGCACCCTCCCTACTATGAAAGACCGTTTTGTGAAATATTTATGCAGAGCTTCGTGGGACACCACATGTCGTCGCTGGCACAATGCTTTCCATGGGGAACTCTCAGGCGCATCCGGTGTTCCGGACGACGGATCTGGTGGCTGCGGTGAAGACAGCTCGTCGCTTGCTGGCGATCGGCGACCCGACTGATGCCGAGGTGAGTCTCGAGGCCACCGTATCCGAGGCTTCGGAACTGGAGATGCTGAGCGCCGCCATGCCGACAGCCACCGCATTCGGGTGCGGGCAGAGTCCGGCCATTCAGCCGTCGGCCAGTTCAGTTGTCGCGGGCCCGTTTCCGATTTTTCTGGAGTGGACATCCCAGCCTCTCGGCCGGCTCGAGGACCGCTTCGTCGCTGCTGCGGGAAAATGTCCCGCGACGCTGGTGTGGAGTGGGGTGCGCTGGCCGGAGGTGCCTGCGCTGCGGCTGTCCGCGGAGGAGGAGTATGCGCATGTTTCCATCTCCATCAATTCGCGACAAATTCACTGGGATGAGCCCGCGCCCGATCATACGGTGCATATTCACGACCGGAAAGGCGTGCATTTGAGGGCCCAATGGCTTGCCGATCAGGTCGGTCTTTATCCGATCGGGCCTCCTTATCTCGCGCTTTGACCTTGCATCGGTTCACCAGGAACAGGAGGCGTCGGCGACTTTTTCCTTTTCCCAGGATTCCCGGTCGCGCAGGTAAAGGGGGTGCTCCGCGAGGATTGCCGTCGTCTGTGCCGAGCCGGGAGTCAGTCTCCACTGCACGGATCCGGTGATACGAGCCGAGCAGTTGTCAAGGAATGACTGGCAGGCGGCTCGAAGAGGGCCGAACCACCGGCCCTCGACGGCCTCGCGCACCCAGAGCTGCTCCATGTGCATCTTTTCCCGGATGGTCTCGGCGTCCAGGGTGGCCGTTTCCAGATGCCGGTATGTGCGCAAGAGCAGGCAGGCCGCCGGCATCTCCCGGATCTCCAGCACCTTTTCTCCGTCGGCCAAATGCTCAAGGCCACTGTAACGGCCGATACCGAAGGCACCCACACGCAGGTTCATTTCGCGGATCAGCCCTGTCAGCGGAAGCTGGGTTCCATTGACGGCGATGGGAACTCCTGCCCGGAACCTGATGTCCATGAGGCCCTCGGGTGCGGAATTCTCGGTGATGGACCACCGATACAGATGCTCGGGAGCTGCATGGTCCTCCGGATCTTCCAGGATTCCCGACTCGAATTCCCGGCACCACAGATTCGAGTCACCGCTGACGATCCGATCTGCCATCTCGTCCAGGCCGGCATCCTTGAGTTCCTCGATCTTCTGGGCGCGGTCGACCGGATCGAGTTCGTAGGGGCTTCCGTACCGACCCGAGAAGCCGAGCAGGTTGATTGCCCCGTTCAGTCGTCGCAGCGTGTTCTGGGACTGATTGGCGGTGTGCAGTATTGTCGATGCCCCCATGTTCTGGGCCATCTCGACCGCTATGCGTGCCATCAGGGGACGGCTCAGCGAGGAACTGATCGGATGCGTGTTCAGATAGACGGCCTGTGCGGATATGGCTGGGAGAACAAACTCATGCGCGAAAGTTTCCCGTGCATCAACGATGTGCAATCCAATGCCGAGTCGGTCGGCTATGCGCTGCTTCTCTTCGAGAGTCTCGTCACCTCCCACGTCCACGCTGATCGCATGGATGTCACGGTGCCCGGACCGGCGTAGCCGGTACAGCAGATAAGTGCTGTCCAGCCCTCCGCTGAACAGCGTGACCACGGGCAGGTTCTGGTCGAGGACCCCTGTGGCGAGGTCGCTGAAGGAGCGTATGACTTGAGGTTTTTTCAAGGAACTTCTTCCAGGGTGCGGTGTGCGGATGCGGAATCAATTGATCAGTGGCGGATATCGCGGTTCATAGCGGACCTTGACCACATCGGTCATTTCATCGAGCAGCGAGGCCAGCGCTTCATGGGTCTCCGTGGCTCCGAAGCAGACGTAGACCTGCCCCAGCCGCCCCGCACGCCAGTCGGTGGAGTGCCCCGCTCCGCGCTTCAGGACGACACGGGAAATGCCGGGTAGACGCTGCAACTGCTCGAGGCCCGACACCTCGGCGACCCGCCGCGCCTCCAAGGGAGGCACGCGAGCGTATATGAACGCGATCCGCTCGTAGGCGATGTTGTCCACCGCTTTCGTGGCTTCCTCGTCCCCGAGAGCGATACCGGCCGCCAGCCGGATGACGTCCACCCCTGTCGCGCGGGCGAGAAGAGCGTTGACGAGGCCCCCAAGGCGCCCGTTCACTTCGATGACCTGCGGTCCTGACGGAGTGAGCTTCACTTCGGTGTGACACACCCCGGTGCGCACGCCCAGGGCGGTCAGGGCGCGTGTGGCCACGTCCAGGACGGATTTCTCGTCCTCTTCCGGCAAGGCCGCGGGCAGGAAGGACCCGGCCTCCCGGAACGGTGGCGCAAGCGGGAATTTTCCGGTGACCGTCAGATGGGTGATGGCACCGTCGAAGACGGCCGACTCCACGGAGACGTAGTCGCCCCAGGGCGCGGTGTTCACGACTCCTTGCAGTTCCCTCTCGAAGACAAAGGCTTCTGTCGCGGCGGACGCCGCTGGTCCCGGGAATTCCGAACGGCAGGCGGCAACAAGGTCGTCGTATGAGGAGATGCGGTAGGTACTTCGGCTGCCGGTTCCCACGTCGGGCTTGAACACAGCCGGCAGGCCCACCTCCGCCACGGCGAGCCGGGCGGAATCCTCCCCGGTGACCAGCCGCGCCGGCACCGCGGACGCACCGCAGCCGTTGAGCACCTCGCGCTGCAGATGCTTGTGGGTGAGCTTGCGCACCAGCTCGGGCGAGTGAAACGGAAGATCAAGTTCTGCTGCGAGTGCCCCGGTTCTCTCCAATTGATAGTCGGTGAAGGTGACGATTCCGTCCGGCCGTTCCGCGCGCACCTTCGTGGCGGCGCGGCCGAGGTCCAGCCCACTGATGTCGCACAGCCGGCCCAGCTCGGCCATGAGCTCTGTGGGCTGCTCACCGAACTGGGAGTCCGGGCAGACGAAGATCGGTTCCGCCAGCCCTTCGAGTGCGGCCGCGATCTCCACCACGTCCGCGGCGCCCATGTCGTAGACGACTGCGATCCGCCGCATCACGACACCTGCCGGTCCGAGGTGTCGCGTTGGGCGTCGATGAGCGCCGCCAGATCCCGGAGCACCGGGTGGTTGAGGATCGCGTTGAAGGGAATGGACACGCCCAGCTCCTTGGCCACCCGCTGCCGGATGCGGAAGGCGAGGAGCGAGTTGCCGCCGGCGGCGTAGAAGTCGTGTGTGGCGCCGACCGGTTCGTCGCCCAGGAACTCCCGCCACAGCCGGGCGAGGTACGTCTCCGTCTCACCCGACGGCAGGTCGGACGGCGAGAGCTGCCGGGAGTCCTCGGCCAGCAGGGCCCTGAGCGCCGTCACGTCCCGTTTGCCGTTCTCGTTGTCGGGGATCCGGGGCAGGAGCAGGACGCGACTGGGCACCATGTACTCGGGCAGTTCCCGCTTGGCGTACGCCAGGAGCTCCTCGTCGGTCAGCGCGCTGTCCGCCGCCACGAATGCCACCAGGCGCAGGTCCAGTTCTTCGCCGGTGGCCAGCACGATCGCCTCCCGGGCCAGCGGGTGCTGGGCGAGCGCGCGCTCCACCTCGCCCGGTTCCACCCGGTAGCCGCGGATCTTCACCTGGTCGTCGGCGCGCCCGACGTACTCGAAGACCCCGTCGGGCCGCTGCCGGCCGAGGTCGCCGGTCGCGTACATGCGGCTGTCGTCCCCGGCGAACGGATCGGGGACGAAGCGCTGCTCGGTCAGCTCCGGCTGATCGATGTACCCGCGGGAGACCCCCACTCCGCCCACGTACAGCTCGCCCACCTCACCGACGGGCACGGGTTTCCGGTCGGTGTCCAGCACGTACATGGAGAAGCCGTCCAGGACGGGGCCGATGGGCACCGAGGTGTCCTCGGGTCCCACCGACTCGATATGAGCCACTGAGCAGCCCGTCGTGGTCTCCGACGGGCCGTAGAGGTTCCACAGCGACCCTTTGAAGCCGCTCGCCAGGACGTCCCGGCAGGCGGAGGCCAGCATGGTGCCACCGCCGACCTGCAGGACACGCAGGCCGGCGAACGTCTCCGGGCTCTCGCGGGCCAGGTGGTTGAACGCCATGGTGGGAGCGATCATGACGCTGATGCGGCGGTCCTCCAGCTCCCGCTTCACATCGGAGGCCAGGAGTTCCGCCATGGCGGGCATGACGACGATCTCCGCTCCGTACGCGAAGCTGCACCAGGTCTCGAAGTGGAAGGCGTCGAAGGAGACGCTGGCGATCTGGCTGGTGCGATCGGTGGGCAGCAGCTGAGGCATGACGCGGTTGCGGGCGAAGGCGAGCAGGTTGCGGTGCTCCAGCACGAAGGCCTTCGGGACCCCGGTCGAGCCCGAGGTGAACAGCACGCAGGCCCCGTTCTCCGGCGCGGGAAGCGGCAGGTCGCCGGGGGCGGGGGAGTCGGCCGAACTGTGCCATTCGATCACGTCGGGCCCGAGGTGCGAGAGCCGCGCGCCCCACCCTGGTTCGGTCACGATGACCTTGGCCTTGCTTCGCTGGATCATCAGGTCCCGGCGCTTGTCGGGATACCGGACGTCCACCGCGACATAGGTCGCGCCCGCCTTGAGAATGCCGAGCAGGGCGACGAACACCTCGCTGGAGCGGGGGCGGTGCACCACCACGCGGTCCTCCCGGCCGACCCCTCGCGCGACCAGGTGCGCGGCGAGCACGTCGGAGCGTGTGCTCAACTCCCGGTAGATCAGGGTCTGTTCGCCGTCACTCACGGCGTTGCGGTCCGGGTGACGGGCCGCTGTCGTCTCGAAGAGTTCAACGAGAGTGCCGGGTCGCTCACGATCGTCGGACATGCCCATGGAGGTACTCCTGACTTCGGTCGCGGAAGGTCGCGGAAGGTCGCGGAAGGTCGCGGAAGGTCGCGGAAGGTCGCGGAAGGTCGCGGAAGGTCGCGGAAGGTCGCGGAAAGGTGGGTCAGGCGCTCGCAGGGGCCGGCTCGGGCCTGGTCAGTGAGCCACTGCGGCGCTGGAAGAAGAAGGCCTGCCCGGCCACCAGCAGAAGGTTGGCGCCGGCCAGGGAGAGCCACAGCGCCTTCAGACCGCCCGCGGCGCCGACGGGCAGGGCCACCAGGGCCAGCAACCCGTAGCAGATCGCGAAGATGACCAGGCTGGGGACGGTGCGCTTGATGCCGATCAGTCCGAAGCCGAACACCGCCTGGGCGGCGTCCGCCAGCACCGCGAGGAGGACGACGGGCAGCAGGTCCAGCACCTTGTCGTGAAGGCCGGTGTCCTCGGTGAACAGCGAGATCACCGGGGTGCGTGCCACCACCAGGAGGAGGGCAAGACCGCAGACGGCGCCCAGGGCCACCAGGACACCCGCGTGAGCGCTGCGCCTGACCTCCTGTACGTCGCCGGTCTTCACATGGGCGGCCATGAGCGGCACGGTCGCCTGGCCCACCGCCACCGCCGCGGTGAACATGAGGTTCACCAGGGACAGGGAGATGCTGTGCACGGCAGCGCTGTCGGTGTTCACCCGGGCCGCGGAGAAGGCGAGGACGCCCAGGACGGCGAACTTGATGAGCACGGTGGCCGCGAGCGGGATGCCGACCGCGGCCAGCTTGAGCACCTCGCGCGGATGCGGACGCCCCAGCCGCAGCGACCTCCCGGCCAGCACCGTGTCCCGGCGCAACTGGATGTGTGCCAGGGAGGCGTTGATCACGCTGGAGGTGAGCATGGCGATGCCGGCGCCGGGCAGGCCGAAGCCCTCGAACGAACCGACGCCGCCGACCAGGACCAGCGAGAGCACGACTGCGGCGCCGGTGCCGGTCATCCCGGAACGCATCACCGCCTTGCCCTTGCCGAGCCCGACGAGTGTGGACGTCGCGGTGGCCGCGATCGACATCACGAGCACGCTGCAGGCGAGGATGTACGGGAAGACACCCAACTCGTCGAGGGTGCTCTGCGGCACTCCACCGGCCTTGCCGATCAGCGGCACGGAGGCGACGGCGGCGGCACCGAGCAGTCCGACGCAGATCCCGAGCCACATGCCGTTGCGCAGCACGGGCAGCAGGCCGTCCGCGTCGTCCTTGTTGGTTGCCACGAACGGCATGACTCCCCGCATGGCTCCGGACACCGCGGCGGTGGCCGGGCTGAACACGGCCAGAGTGACGGCGAAGGCCGCGAGCGAGGCCGTGGCGTGCCGCCCCAGGACGGCCGTGTCCACCAGGGATGCCGCCGACGAGGCGATCATCGTCAGGTAGAGCGGGAGCGCGGCACCGGCGATCTGCCGCGTCTTCTTCTCTCCCCCCGGACCGGAGGGCTTGTTCTCAGCCATGACTCTCAGCGTCTTCCATTTCTTCTCGCGCCGCTGTTGGTGTACCGGACATAGCGGAATTGACGTCCGCCACGAGACTCTTGCAGAAGCTTTCCGGATGATCGAACAGATAAAAGTGGCCACCGGGCCAGGTGTGAAAGCTGACCGGCGTCAGGGTTCTCTCTCGCCAACCGCCCAGCAATTCGTGCGCGGCGAGCGGATCGACGTCCCCGGAAAAGACGGAGACGGGAGTGGAGAGGGGTGGTCCGTCGATGTGTTCGTAGGTGTCCACGATGCGCAGATCGGCGCGCAGGACGTTCACCATGTAGTCGACCACGTCCGGGATCTCCAGCATCTCCTCCGGTGTGCCGCCCAGCTCCCGCAGGAACGCCACGAGCCGCTCGCGTGGCCACAGATCACGCCGTTCCAGCGGGCGGTCCCGGATGCGGTGCGGTGCGGGGCTTCCGGAGACACCCAGCCAAACCGGTGGGGTGCCCCGCCGTTCGGCCTCTCTGACCAGCTCGTACGCGACCAACGCGCCCAGGCTGTGGCCGAAGACGGCATAGCGGTCACCGGCGTTGTCGAGAACCGCGGGCGCGACGCGTGCCATCAGCGCGGCCATGTCGCCGCAGGCCGACTCGCCGACGGAGGCGCCCCGTCCGGGCAGTTCGACGGCCAGTGTTCGCCACGTACGGGGCAGATGCTCGGCCAGGGGCGCGTAGCCGGCGGCCGAGCCTCCGGAATGGTGAATGAGAAAACACGTCAGCTCTGTTTCCGGCTCCGCGTTCCCGTATCGCCTGGACCGGGATCCTAGATCTCTGATGATTACTTGACTTGGCATTGTCTCCGTCCCGCCTGATCGATAGGGTGAGCGATCGCGGTCGAGGCCGCGTCAAGTTTTGTTGTCACGACGCTAACGGGGTGGCCGTGGACAGGATTGCGTTTCTCTTCCCCGGGCAGGGCTCGCAGGTGCCCGGAATGGGAAAGGATTTCGCCCGGGAATACGCGGAAAGCGTACGGGCCTACTACGCATCGGCCGACGAGATTCTGGGACTTCCGCTGAGCCGACTGTGCTTCGAGGGCAGCGAGGAGGAGCTGGGGGACACCGCCGTGACCCAGCCCGGTGTGTTCCTCACCAGCCTCGCCGTCTCCGCGGTGCTCCGGGAACACGGCATCCGGCCGGGCGTGGTGGCCGGCCACAGCCTCGGTGAGTACCCGGCCCTGGTGCACGCGGGGGTGCTCGCCTGGGAGGACGCGCTGCGTCTTGTGCGCCGTCGCGGCGAGTTGATGGCCGGGGTCAACCGGCGCACACCGGGACGGATGGCGGCGGTCCTGGGGCTGCCCGCCGAGCGGATCCGTGACCTGTGCGAGGAGTCGTCGCGCTCCACCGGTGAGAGCGTGGCCGTGGCCAACTACAACGCGCCGACGCAGACGGTGGTGTCCGGAACGGTGGCCGGGGTGGAGGCCGTCACCGTCGCCGCACGGGCGGCCGGTGCGACACACGTCGCACAGCTGAAGGTGGGCGCGCCCTTCCACTCGCTCCTGATGAAGGACATCGAGGAGGAGTTCGCCGCCCATCTGGAGGCCGTCCCGTTCGCCACTCCCGTCATCCCGGTGATCGCCAACGCGACCGCCACGTATGTGCACACGGGCGAGGAGGCACGTCAGTCGCTGAGGCGCCAGCTCTCCTCGCCGGTGCACTGGAGCCAGACGCTGGAGCTGCTGGTGAAGGAGGACGTCGACGCGCTGGTCGAGGTCGGTCCCGGCAGGGTGCTGACGAACATCAGCCGCGGCTCGGCCTCGCAGGTGCCGGCCATGGCCGTGGGCACCGTCAAGCAGTTGCGTCAGGCGGTCGCCCGGCTCACCGCGGTGCGGGCGTAGCGCGCGGGGGGCGGGCGGGCGGCAGACGGCCGCCCGCCGCCCTCCGGTCCGGGAGATCACAGTTGTTCGCACCTCTCCCGCAGCACCGCCAGGTTCCGCAGCGCGCCGAGCGCCTCGTCCGCCGCGACCCCGAAGTCGATCAGGCAGGCGAGTTCGTCGACGCCCAGGTCGGCGAGGCGTTCGACGAGGGGCAGGCAGCTGTCGACGGAGCCGATGAGGCACCGGGTCCGCGCGTGCTCCTCGTAGGCGTGGTCCAGCAACTCGCGCATCGCGGCGTCCGATGCCGGTCCCACGCCGTGGCTCTGCGGCGACTTGAGGCCGAAGAGACTCATGGACGAGCGCATGTACGCGGTCATGGGGGCACGGGCCGTCTCCAGCGCCGTACGGCTGTCCTCGGCGACGAACGTGTGCAGCATGACCGTCACGCGGTCGCGCTCGATGCCGTATCCCGCACCTTCGAGCGCCTCGCTGTAGTCGGCCAGATTGTCCTCCAGCCGGTCCCAGGACTGCCCGAGAAGGTGGGTCAGGATGCCGCACCCCAGCTCTCCCGCGAGGGAGAACGTCTCGGCGGAGCCTGCCGCGGTGACCCAGAGGGGCACCTCGTCCCGCCGGGGGCGCGGGTAGGTGTGGACGAGCCGCTCCTCCCCGCCCGGCCCCGGACGGCGCACGGCCTCGCCGGACCACAGCGCGCGCAGCTCCTGGATCCCGTCACGGACCAGGCTCTTGTTCTTCTCGAAGTTGCCGGGTGCCAGGACGAAGTCCTGCGGGTTCCAGCCGGAGGCGATGGCGAGGCCCGCCCGGCCGTCCGAGAGCTGGTCGACGACGGCCCACTCCTCGGCGACGCGCAGGCGGTCGTGCAGCGGCAGCACGACGCTTCCGGCGCGTACGTCGACGCGCGAGGTGATGGTGGCCACGGCCGCCGAGGTGACGGAGGGGTTGGGGAACGGCGCGCCGAAGTCGTGGAAGTGCCGCTCCGGCGTCCAGACGGCCGAGAAGCCCTCCGCGTCCGCGAACCGCGCCGCCTCGAGGAGGAGACGGTACTGCTCGGTGGTGTCCTGCCCGTTGGCGAAGAAGAAAAGGCCGAACTTCACGCGCCCTCCCCGGGATCGATGGATGCGGCAAGGTCCGCGGCGGTGGTGTCGGCCTCGAACACGAGGGCGTACAGCACGGTGCGATACAGGGCCATCACCCGTGCGTCCCGCCGCTCGGCAGGGCTGCGGGCGTACGTGAGCCGGGTGCGGAAGGCGCGCGGGCTGTCGGCGACGGTCAGCTGCAGCCGCTGCCCGGCGGCCAGTACGTCGGGCCCGACGGCGCGTAATTCCCGCGTGCCGAGCCGCAGCGGCTCGCCCTCGTCGCGCGCATAGGTGAAGACGACCGGAAGGCTCCGGAAGGCCCCGAGTCCCTCGTCGACGGCCGCGAGGTCCGCGTAGTTCACGGTGCGTACGCCGTCCACGTCGTCGAAGACCTCGCGTACGGCCTCCAGGGCGTGGCGCAGCGGCTCCGCGGCGCGCAGGCGGAACGGGAAGGGGACGACGTTGGCGAAGCTGCCGACCGTCGCGTCGAGGGAGGGGTGGATCCTGCCGTCCAGCGCCAGCGCCAGACAGACCTCGTCCTCGTCCCGCGACCAGGCCAGGGCGGTGGCGAAGGCGGTGAGGTGCAGCAGGAAGGGGGTCACGCGGTGCTCGGCACACCTGCGGCGCAGCGTCTGCTGGAGCCGCTGCCCGGGGGCCCAGGACCGCTGCCCGGCGATCTCCCCGTCGGCCGCAGGACCGAGGGTGTCGGCGTCCCGCGGGGTCCCGGGCAGGAGCCGGCGCCAGCGGCGTACGGTTTCCTCGGCGCGCTCGCTGCCGGCCAGGGACTGCCGCCAGGTGAGGTAGCGCAGGAATCCGTCGTCCGTTTCGCGGTGCGCCGTGGGTGTGGCGTAGGCCTCGGCGAGGGAACGGCACAGGGTGTTCAGGCTCCGCCCGTCCAGGGCGGCCAGATGGACGGTCAGCGCCAGCAGGGTGGGGCCTTCGGGCAGCTGCGCCGCCGCGACCCGGAACAGAGGTTCCGCGGCGGGATCGATGGGCCTGCGCTGAGCCCGGTCGTACATCCATGCCGCGGCTTCGTGTGGCGTCATGCCCGCCGGTGTCCCGGGCGGATCGGGCACGGCGACACCCTGTGCCCGGGCCTGCGACTCCCCGTCCGCATCGGCCGCATACGGTACGCGGAGGGCCGCGTGCCGGCCGAGGACGGCCTCCACCGCCGTACTCAGCCGTGCCGGGTCCAGCCGTTGCCCGGTGTCGAACACGAAGGTCTTCTGCCGGTCGGAGGACGGGAAGCCGTCGAGGAGCGCGCGGTGCCCCGCGGGGACGACGAGCGGGGCGGCGACGGCGGGCAGCTCTTCCTCGGCGTCCGTCACGGGGCGGCGGCCGGCCACCAGGGCGGCCACTTCCGCGGCCGTGCCGTGCCGGTAGAGCTCCCGCACCGACAGCCGGATGCCGCATTCCTCCCGTACGCCGTGGATGACGCGGGTGGCGAGCAGGGAGTGGCCGCCGGCGTCGAAGAAGTCCTCGTCCGGGCCGAGCAGCGGGTTGTCCAGTACGCGGCGGAAGACGGTCAGGACACCGTGCAGGACACCCTCCGCCTCGGATATATCTGCTATGTCCGTGCCCGCGCTTCGCGGCACCGGGCTGCCCGGCCGGGGCAGCCGGGACACCTCGACCTTCCCGTTGACGTTGACCGGGAGGCTGTCGAGGACGGTGAAGGACGACGGCACCATCGCCGCCGGCAGCTCGCCCCTGAGCCGGTCGCGGGTCCGCTCGGCCACCCCGGCCCCGGAAGCGGCCACCACATAGGCGTCGATGCGCTGATCACCCTCCGTGCCGCCGACGACCAGGGCGACGTCGCGGATCGCCGGGTCCTCGCGGATCACCGTCTCCACTTCGCCCAGCTCCACACGGAAGCCGCGGATCTTGACCTGGTTGTCGCCACGGCCCAGGAACTCGATGTCGCCCGAGCGCAGCAGCCGGGCTCTGTCTCCGCTGCGGTACGCAGCGGCGCCGTGCGCCGTGCCGCCGTCCGGGCCCGGACGCGGGAAGCGTTCCGCGGTCAGTTGAGGCTGTCCCAGGTAGCCGGTGGCCACGCAGTCGCCGTGGATGACCAGCTCGCCGACCGCGCCGCGGGGAGCGTCGCGGCCCTGCCTGTCCAGCACGGACAGCGTGACGTTCTGGATCGGGCGGCCGATCGGTGCGTGCCGTGGCCAGGCACCCGGCGGTCCGCTGAACCGGTAGGAGGTCACCACGTGTGTCTCGGCCGGCCCGTAGTTGTTGATCAGCCGGCATTCCTTCAGGGACTCGAAGAAGGAGATCAGCGGCGCGCTCAGGCGCAGCTGTTCGCCGGTGGAGGCGATCTCCTTGAGCGAGGAGAAGGCGGCGGTGTCGTTCTCGAAGCGTGCGGCGAGCGCGTGCAGCAGGGACACCGGCAGGATGGCCTTCTCCACCCGGTGGTCGCGGATGAAGCCGGCCAGCATGTCGTGGTCGTGTTTGGTCTCGTCGTCGGCGATGTGGAGGGAGCCGCCCGAGCACAGGGCGGCGAACGCCTCGTGGAAGGAGGCGTCGAAACCGAAGGACGCGAGCTGCAGCCGGCGCAGCCCCGCGGTGTGGCCGGCGGTCTCCCAGTGGATGAGGTTGGCCAGCGCGCGGTGGGGGAAGTGGATGCCCTTCGGCCGGCCCGTGGTGCCGCTCGTGTAGGTCAGATAGGCACCCACCGACAGGTCCACCGCGTCGCCCGGGACGGTGTCCGCGCCGCCTCGCACCGCCGTGATGTCCGCCAGCTCCAGGGCCGTCGCTCCGACGGCGAAGTCGGCGTCCTCCTTGCGCTCGGCGATGACGACGGCGGCGCCGCAGTCCTCGGCCATGGCCGCGAGTCTGCGCCGCGGGTGAGTCAGGTCGAAGGGCACCGGCGTGGCTCCCGCGCGCATCACGCCCACGAGAGCGCCGACCAGGGGCACTCCCCGTTCCATGGCGAGGCCCACGTGGTGGCCGGGACGTACGCCGAGCCCGGCGAGCAGGTCGGCCACCCCCGCCGAGACACGCGCCAGTTCGCCGTACGTCAGGGAGGTCCGGCCGTCGGTGACCGCGAGGCGGCCGGGTTCCCTGGCCGCCCAGTCGGCGAAGACCGCGTGGACCGGTCGTGGCGGGACGGGGACCCGAGGGCCGGCCAGGGCCGCGGAGGTCCGGGCGGCGGTGGCGGGCGACTCGGAGGGGACGTCCCTCAGCGGTCGGTCCGCCGAGTCCACGACGGTGGCCAGGAGAAAGGCGAAGGTGTCCTGCCACCCCGCGACGGTCTCCCTCTCGAAGCGCTCGGTGTTGTAGAGAAAGCGTCCGGTAATGCTCCCGTCCCGGCCGAACCACCAGTCGAGGGAGAGCTCGTACGGACTGGTGTGCCGCTCGAACGGCAGGGGGCGGCGGTCGAGCCCGGCCGGCGGCGCGGCGCTGCCCGCGTCCAGGTTGAGCATGTTGAACAGCACCTGGAATACCGGGGTGGCGTTCAGGTCCTGGCCGCTGCCTCCCAGCTGGCGGGTGACCACCTCGACGGGCAGATCCTGGTGGTCCAAGGCCGTGGTCACCCGCTCGGCGACCTGCCCCAGCAACGCGTGGAAGTCCAGGGTTTCCTCGGTCCGCACCCGGAGCGGGAGGGTGTTCACGAAGTTTCCGATGAGGTCGCGGGTCTCGGGCCGGTGTCGTCCGGAGACCGGTGTCCCGACGACGAGATCCGTCCGCCCGGTGACCCTGGCGAGCAGCAGGAAGAAGACGGCGAGTACGACGACGAAGGGCGTCACGCCGTGCTGCTCGGCCAGCGCGCGGACCCGGCTGGAGAGTTCCGCCGGAAGGGCGAAGTCGACGGTGCTGCCCCGGTAGCCGCGGACCGCACCGGGCGGCCGGTCACCCGGCAGCTGGAGCGGCTCGGGCAGATCCGCCAGCTCGTCGAGCCAGAAGCGCAGCTGCCGGTCGGCGTCCGCGGAGGTCAGCCATGCGGCGACGGCACGCATGTGGGCGGCCGGCAGACCTTCGACGGCGGGCAGGGCGGCCTTGTCGCCGCCGGTTCGCTCCGCGTAGCAGGCGTAGAGGTCACGCAGCAGGATGCCGGTGGAGTGGGCGTCCGCGCAGATGTGATGCACCGAGAGGGCGAGGACGTGCCGGCCGGGCCCGGTGGTGAACACGCGCGCGGCGAAGGCGGGAGCCCGGTCCAGCGGGAGCCCGCGGTCCAGCAGTCCGGCGATCGCGGACCGCAGGGACTCCTCGCCGTCGACGGCGAGGACCGGGAGCTCGACGGGCACCTCGGGCAGGATCTCCTGCGTCGTGCCGTCCGCGGTCGTGCGGAACACCATGCGCAGGCTCTCGTGCCGGGCGACGACGTCGGCAAGCGCGGCGCGCAGCGCCTCGATGTCCAACGGGCCGCGCAGGTCGGCGAGAACCGGCACGTTGTACGCCTCGGCCGCGCCGTCGATCTCGCTGAGGAACAGGAACCTTTCCTGAAGGGGAGTCAGGGGGATCGGACCGCCGGCGGACACCGGGCCTCGATCGCGCGGCCCGGGTCGTGCTCCGGTGCCCGCCGCCGCCTCCTCCTCCCGCTCTCTGTGCGCCAGCCGGGCCAGGTGGGCCGGCGTCGGCTCCCGCAGGAACGTGCCGAACGGTACGTTCACCCGGAGCCGCGCACGGGCCATGGCCACGACCCGGGTGGCGAGCAGGGAGTCACCGCCGAGTGTGAACAGGTCGTCGTCCTCCGCGACGTCTTCGACCCCCAGACACTGCGCGAAGATGTGCCGAGCCGACTGTCCGGCGGTTTGCGCACCGCCTGCCTCCACCGAGGCGGGTTCTGGGCCGGAGGAGCGTACGGACCGCTCGGCGGCGCCCTGCGGCGGCCGTGGTTCCAGCCAGTGCCGCTGCCGGTCGAAGGGGTACGCGGGGAGGTCCACGACCCGGCCGCCGGCGGCATCGACGAGTCCCGAGCGGTCCTCCAGGAGCCCCAGCGCCCAGGCGCGGCCGAGGCGCCCGAGCAGCGAGGCGTCGCCGCCTCGCGTGCCGGACGGACCGACGACGTGCACCGCTCCCGCGAACACGTCCGGTGCCGAGGCGGCGGGGAGCCGCGCGGCCGCGCCGAGGTGGACGAGCGCCGAGATCCGGGGCGGCAGGGTGCGCCGGCCCGGTGTGGCCGCGGCGTCGCCGAAGGCCAGGGCCGGGTCCGGCAGGCGGCCCGCCGGGCACAACTCCGCTCCGTCCTCGTCGTACCAGGGGATGGTCAGCGGACGAAGCGCCACCCGGCGCAGGACGTGTTCGGCCGCAGAGGCGCTGTCGGCCGGGAAGTCCGCCATGGCGGCGGCGAGTTCGTCCTCCGTCAGCGCGCCGGCCAGCACAGCCGCGGCGGGGCGGGACGCCCGGTCGGCGACGATGGCCCGGGGGGCGGCTCCCTGGCGCTCCGCCCACACGGCGGCCTCGCCCAGCGCCACGACGGCGGATGTCAGCGGCGCCGGGGCCCGGGCCGTCAGGGTGCTCAGCGCCTGCTGGACGGTCATGCCGCGCGCCGCGGCCCACGGCCCGACGAGCCGCTCGGCGGTCTTCCGGAACACCGGATGGCGGCCGAGAAGTTCCTGGAGCGACTTCTGGTCGGGCTCGGTGTGCCGCAGGACGAAGGCGACGCCCCCGCGCCCCGTATCCGCGCCGTCCCCGTCGAGGGTGACGGGTTCCCGGCCATCGACCCAGAGCAGTGCACGCCGGAAGGGCAGTACGGCATGCCCGCGGGCAAGGGTGTACGCCATGTCGCGTACGCCCTCGGGAGTCTGAGCCGAAAGCCGCTCCCGCAGGCCGGACTCCCATGCGTCCAGGGCCGTATGCGACGCGGCCGAGAAAGGCAGCAGCTGTGCGTGCCGGGGCGGGCCGCCGACGGCCGCCTCCGGTCCCTCCGGCGCCTCCTCCACCAACACGTGCACATTCGTGCCGCCCACGCCGAACGAGCTCACCCCGGCGAGCAGCGGTCGCGGGCCGTCCCATGGCCGCAGCTCTCCGGTGACCCGGAACGGCGAGGTGTCGAAGTCGATGTGCGGACTGGTCTCCTCGCACCACAGCGTCGGGGGCAGGGTGCGGTGGCGCAGCGCGAGGACCACCTTGATCAGGCCGGCGATCCCCGAGGCCGAGTCCAGATGACCGATGTTGGACTTCACGGACCCGATCCCGCAGAAGCCGGTCGCACGGCTCGTCGTGCGGAAGGCCTCGGTGAGGGCACTCACCTCGATGGGGTCGCCGAGGGCGGTGCCCGTGCCGTGCGCCTCCACGTACGAGACCTGATCGGCGTCGATGCCCGCCAGTTCGAGCACCGAGGCGATCAGCTCGGCCTGTCCTTGGGCGCTGGGCGCGGTGTAACCGCTCTTCCGCGCCCCGTCGTTGTTGACACCGCCGGCCCGGATCACCGCGAGTACCCGGTCGCCGTCGGCGAGCGCGTCCTCCAGACGTCGCAGCACCACGACCCCGACACCGCTGGAGAACACCGTGCCCCGGGCGTCCGCGGAGAAGGGCCGGCAGCGGCCGTCGGGGGAACCGATGCCGCCCTCCACATAGGAGTAGCCGAGGTCGGTCGGTTTGATGCCGGCGCCACCGGCCACGGCGGCGTCCGTCTCGTAGTCCAGCAGCGCGCGGCAGGCGTGGTGCACCGCCGCGAGGCTGGAGGAGCAGGCGCAGTCGACCGCCGCACTCGGGCCCGTCAGGCCCAGGCGGTAGGACACACCGGTCGCGGTGAAACCCCGGTCGTTGCCCATGAGGACGCGGTGCCAGCCCAGGGCCTCGACCACCTCGGGGTGGCTCATCACATGGTGCAGCAGGTAGTCCGAGTGGTTCATGCCGAGGTATACGCCGACGCTGCCTTCGAACGTCCCTGGTTCGAGAGCGGCGTCCTGCAAGGCGTGGACCGTGGTCTCCAGCAGAAGGCGCTGCTGCGGGTCGGTCGCGGCGGCCTCGGCCGGAGTCATGCCGAAGTAGCCCGCGTCGAAGAGCGAGGGGTCCGTGAACCGCATACGGGTGGCGACGTACGACGGGTCGTCGCGCACCCGGTCCAGCAGTTCCGCGCGCCTCAACTCCTCGTCGGGAACGGCCTCCCGGGGCTCCACGCCGTCGCGCAGCAGCTCCCAGAACGCATCGGTGGAATCCGCCCCGGGGAAGCGGCAGGCCATACCG
>NZ_MUNE01001279.1 GCF_002154605.1 Streptomyces milbemycinicus
CGATGCCCAGGCCGGCCCGGTCCAGGTCGTCGCGGGGGTCGGCGTCGGGCCGGTGCGGGTAGCCAGGCAGGGCGAACAGGAACACGAACGCGCTGTCCACGCCCTCGGTCTCGAAGATCTCCAGCAGTTCGCTCAGATACGCGGCCTGGCCGGCCTCGTCGCGCTCGTATATGCCGTTCAGCCGTACCGGGGCCTTGGTCTCCGGGTCGTACTCGACCACCTCCAGCACCCGCCCGCCCCGGTCGCCCGCGCCTCGGTAGGCCGCGGTGCCGAACCCGGTGATGGCGAGCGGCTTGGTGCCCTGGGCCAGGGTGCGTACCGCGTCCTGGAACCGGTCGGCGACCTCTGCGGAGCGGATCAGCTCGAACGTCACGAAGTCGAAGGGGGCCCAGTCGACCTGCTCGAACTGGATGGATGAGTAGGTGAGCTTGCCCTGGAAGCGTTCGCGGACCGTGGCCGCGGCGTCGCGGAGGAACGTGTTGATGTGCACGCCGAGCTCGCGCATCGCCTCGGCCCGCCGCTC
>NZ_MUNE01001280.1 GCF_002154605.1 Streptomyces milbemycinicus
CGGCCGCCGGCGATGGTGCTGTTGGGGCCTTGAAGCTGGTGCCAGATGGCGCTGGCTGAGGCGGCGCGGTTCATCACCATGTTCGGGGCGAGCGCGGCCGGCACATGGTGCGGTTTGGGTCCGGTCAGGGATGCCTTGGTGAAGTCCATATAGCCCTGGGGGGTACCGGTGGTGGTGCCCATGACCATGGCGATGTTTGGCCCGCCGGATATCGGGGCTTCCTCGGGCGCCTCGTGGAAGAGTTCGCGTACGGCGGTGACCGCCAAGGCGGCCTCACGCCCCAGTATGCGCGTTCCGCTCTTTCCCAGAACTTCTCGTATGTTGAAGTCGGGAACCAGGCAGATGTTGGCGTCGGGGACGGTCTGCCAATCGTCGGGATCCGGGGGTGCTGCGGTCTTCCGCCCGGCGTGAAGTCCCTCGGAGAATGCGGCGCCGCCTATCCCGAAGGGGGAAACAGCCGACCATCTGGAGATATAGATCTGATTCGGTCCGCTGGGCCCGTCGCTCATCGCTGGTGTTCCCTCTCTAGAAGCAGG
>NZ_MUNE01001281.1:0-283 GCF_002154605.1 Streptomyces milbemycinicus
CACATTCGTTCCCACCCGGGAAGGGAAGTGGACAAAATCGAAGGGGATCGTTCCGTTTCTGTCGATCATGTGAAACTTGCCACCCACATCACGCCCCACGCCACCCAGTTCATGGTCCACAGGCCCCCCGTGGCGAGAACTTGACTGGCGCGCCGCTCCACCCGAGCGGCCCGAATGGAGTACTGTGACGGTCCCTGGCCTCGCTTTCCCGTCCGGCCGCCCGGACCCAACGGGAGGGGTCAAAAGGCGGCAACTCAACCGGCGGCGCCGCGACATGACATGG
>NZ_MUNE01001281.1:315-758 GCF_002154605.1 Streptomyces milbemycinicus
GAGAGCAGCGACGCAACCGTGACGTCGGCAGGCACCACCCGGGAGGTCCCCATGCCCGAACTGCGTGTCGTGGCCGTCAGCAACGACGGCACACGGCTGGTGCTCAAGGCTGCGGACAGCACGGAGTACACACTTCCCATCGACGAGCGTCTGCGCGCCGCAGTGCGCAATGACCGCGCTCGACTCGGCCAGATCGAGATCGAGGTCGAGAGCCATCTGCGGCCGCGCGACATCCAGGCCCGTATACGCGCCGGCGCCTCGGCCGAAGAGGTCGCGCAAATGGCGGGCATCCCCGTCGACCGCGTGCGCCGCTTCGAGGGTCCGGTGCTCGCGGAGCGCGCCTTCATGGCCGAGCGCGCCCGCAAAACACCCGTGCGCCGCCCCGGTGAGAACGCCGGGCCACAGCTCGGCGAGGCCGTCACGGAGCGGCTGCTGCTGCGCGG
>NZ_MUNE01001282.1 GCF_002154605.1 Streptomyces milbemycinicus
CGGCGCCGATGGGCAGAGTCGGCCGTGGAGTGGGTGACGGTCACTGGGAGACCTTGTATCCGTTGGACTTGGCGTACTTGACGACGGAGTCCTGCCAGGCGGACAGCATCGACTCGACGGTCTTGCCCTGGGTCAGGCCGGGTTTGACGGTGGCGGCCCAGATCGCCTCCTGGCTGAACTGGCCCGAGCCCCAGCCCGGCCAGACCTGGGAGGCCGCGTCCTTGAGCGCGCTCAGGTCGCCGGCGAAGTATCCGGAGGCGTCCTGCCCCTTCAGCCAGGCCTCGGCCGCGGGCGCGTAGGCCGGGAAACCAGGCGCCTTCTCGCCTTGGTAGGCGTTGTCGGTGGTGACCCACTTCAGGAAGTCGGTGGCGGCCTTGATGTGAGTGGAGTGCTGGGACAGCAGCCAGGTGCCGCCGCCGACGTTGCCGGTGGACGGCGAAGTGTCCCCCTGCCACTGGGGAATGGGTGCTGCCGCGATGTGCTTGGCCGGGGTCTTGAGGGTGTCCTTGAAGACCGCGCCGCCGAACCAGGCGGGGC
>NZ_MUNE01001283.1 GCF_002154605.1 Streptomyces milbemycinicus
CGAGGCCGCGCGCGAGGCGGGCATCCGCCGCATCGTCTTCGCCTCCAGCAACCACGCCATCGGCTTCACCCCCCGCCCGGCCACCACCCCCGTGCCGGATGAATCCCTCATCCCCATCAACACCCCGCGCCGCCCGGACACCTTCTACGGCCTGTCCAAGTCCTTCGGCGAGGACCTGGCGTCCTTCTACTGGGACAAGCACGGCATTGAGACAGTCGCCATCCGCATCGGCTCCTGCTTCCCCGAGCCCACGTCGGTGCGCATGCTGTCGGTCTGGATGAGCCCCGCCGACGGCGCCCGGCTGCTCCACGCGGCCCTCACGGCGGAGGACGTCGGCTATACGGTCGTGTATGGCAGCTCCGCCAACACCCGCCTGTGGTGGGACCTCGCCTCAGCGCGCGCGCTGGGCTACGAACCGCAGGACGACTCGGAGCCGTACGCGGCGAAGCTCATCGCTGAGCAGGGCGAACTCGATCCGGGCAACCCCGAGCATGCTTACCTGGGCGGGCACTTCTGCACGAACCCGCCGATTTGGCCGTACTGAGAAGCGCGCAGCATCAAAAGTCGGAGCAGAGGGCGGTGCACGCCACGCCAGAAACTCCCGCCCCTTCCGTGACCGGGCTGGTGCC
>NZ_MUNE01001284.1 GCF_002154605.1 Streptomyces milbemycinicus
GAGAAACACACCGCCTGGCTATGTGGCGTGGGAGCTCGGCAGCGAATCGGGGGTGGGTAGAGTCCACCACGGCGGCGAGGACTTCGCGAGGATTCCCGTTTTCGTCACGGAGGTGCGGTAGCGTGCGGCGCATTGACGCGGAGGCATTCCAAGGGTCCCCTCAGGCGTATGTCGCCCAGCTCGATGTGACGACCGAGGGCCTGGAGTCCCGCTGGGGCCCTCATGAGCTGACCCGGGATGACCTGGGCGTCTGGTTCACCTTCGCCTTCGCCCTCGACAGCGGCACGCTCGTGGCCCTGGTGCGGGAGGTCGAACACGCCCCGCACCCCGGCTACATCCTGACGGCCATCGGGGGTGAGGAACTGCGCACCGTGCTGACGGAGTTCCTTGCCGAATCAGGGTTGAGCGCGGATCGCGTCACCCATCAAGGCTTCGACTGAGGCCGCCTCAGGCCCCGAAGCACCCGCCAAACGGCCAGAGGGCCCGGCGTCGGCACACCGCCGACGCCGGGCCCTTTGCCATGTCCGGCCTCTGTCCCCGCATAAAGCCGCCATGGCAACCGATGGCAACCGGTCGCATCTCCCAGCTCAGCCATTCGCTCCCGCTCCATTGACCCTCTTGCGAACGCGGCCATACCGTAGAGACCGGTTGCTATAGAGACCGGTTGCTATGACATCCCCTGAGCCGGAGGCCATGCCTTGCCCGAGCGCCCACTGGCGTTGTTCGCCATGAGTACGAAGACCCTGCCCAGCGTCTACCCTCCCGAGGTACTGGACCGGCTGCGGACCTCC
>NZ_MUNE01001285.1 GCF_002154605.1 Streptomyces milbemycinicus
CCGGAGTGTCGACGGCGGCCGTGTCCCAGGCATTTCACGGCAAGGGCCGGCTGTCGGAGCCGACCAGGCAGCGCATCCTGGACGCCGCGGGAGAGCTCGGCTGGTCGCCGAGCGCACCCGCCGCCGCCCTGCGCAACGCCCGCACCCGCACCCTCGCGCTCGTCGTACGGCGCCCCACCGATGTGCTGGGCGCGGACCCGCACTTCAGCGAGCTGATCACCGGTATCGAAGGCGAACTGGCACCCCGCGGCTACGGTCTGCTGCTGCATCTGGTCGCCGGGGCACAGGAGGAGAACGCCCTCTACCGGCAGCTCACGGCCGAAGGCCGGGTCGACGGAGCCGTGCTGACGGACGCGCGCACAAACGACCCGCGCCCCGCCCTGCTGGCCCGCCTCGGGCTGCCCGCCGTACTGCTCGGTCCGCCCGACCGCGCCGGCGGGGTGCCGAGCGTCGGCCTCGGCCACCAGGGCGCCGCCGTCGAGGAGGTCGTCCGCCACCTTCTCGGCCTCGGACACCGGCGCA
>NZ_MUNE01001286.1 GCF_002154605.1 Streptomyces milbemycinicus
CGGCGCCTGGAAGTCGTAGGAGACCGTCGGCAGGTCGTTGGGGTAACCGGTTTCGTGGCTCTCCTGGTTGGGCTCCTTGAGGTCCACCCGCTGCGAGCAGCCGTGGTACAGGTAGTAGCCCTGCCAGACCGAACCGCTGCCCAGCTTGGTCAGTGCCAGCGAGGTGACGTCCTCGGCAGGCACGATGGGCCTGCGGTGGTAGGCGATGGCCATGCCGCCGCCCAGCTCGCAGGTGGCGTACGGGTAGCGGCCGGCGTCGGGGCCGGTCGCGGTGGACGCTGAGGGGCGTAGGTCGGCGCCGATGGCGTGGTCGTCACGGATCGGCGTGAAGAAGAAGTGGCGGCGCACCTCCCGCGCCGGACCGATCTCGGCGTCCTCCCAGAACGCCTCCGGGTAACCGCCGTACAGCGGCAGCAGCGTGTCGCGCGGGATGTCGGCCGCGCCCCAGGCCGTCGCCGTCCACAGCGGTGCCCGCATGCCGACGTTTTCTGCCATGCGGCGCAGGGTGGCCAGG
>NZ_MUNE01001287.1 GCF_002154605.1 Streptomyces milbemycinicus
TGGCGCGCGCCATCGCCCATGAGCTCGACTTGGGCGAGGTCCTGCACTGGCCGGTCAACAGCCGCTCCACCGTGCAGGACGCGCTCTACCGCTACGACGCGATCGGACGGCTGCGGGAGACCGCGCTCAGCCGCGACCGCGGCGAGGCCGAGCCGCCCCTGGGCAGCTTCGTACGGCTCGGGCCGCTCGGCACGGCTCTGGTGCCGGGCCCGATGCCCCGCGTGCTGCTGGTCGACGAGCTCGACAAGGGCGATGTGGACCTGCCGAACGACCTGCTGACGGTCTTCGAGGAGGGCGAGTTCGAGATCCCGGAGCTGGCCCGGCTGCCCGAGGAGCAGTCGGTGGTCGACGTGCTCACCGAGCGCGCGGACGAGCGGGCCACGGTACGGCGGGGGCGGCTGCGCTGCCAGGAGTTCCCCGTCGTCGTGATCACCAGCAACGGCGAGCGGGACTTCCCGCCCGCCTTCCTGCGCCGCTGCGTGCGCCTGGAGCTGCCCACCCCCGACGAGGCCCGGCTGCGGGAGATCGTCACCGCGCATCTGGGCGAGGACGCGCTGGACGACGTCGACCGCCTGCTGGAGGCGTTCCTCAGCCGCCGCTCCGCCCGCCAACTGGCCACTGACCAGCTGCTGAACGCGGTGTTCCTGCGCGCGAGCGGCGTGGACCTGTCGGCGGACGGGCTGCTGGACGCGGTGCTGCACCGGCTGGGCGGGGTGGTGTGACCCGTGGCGGGCTCCGCGGCGAGAGAAGGCCGGGGCGGAGGGCGGCCGGGGGCGCTCGGTCGGCTGGATGACGCGCTCGCGCTCCTCGCGGACAGCGGTGCGCAGCTGTCCCAGGAGCAGCTGCTCGACGCGCTCTGGCTGGCCACGCGGCTGCCCGCGGGGGCGGCTGGGTCGGCCGGTACGGCCGGGGCGGGG
>NZ_MUNE01001288.1 GCF_002154605.1 Streptomyces milbemycinicus
AATTATGAATACATCTTGACAGGGGCGAGGGCCCCACCCACGATGAACGCACTTCACTGAGCCGCTGTCGTAGGAGCCGTCTGTGCTGTCCCTGCACGCCCATGAAGTGCCCCCGCCCCTGACCGGGCATCTGCCCCTGGGCAGTTCCGACGCCGCACCGCGCTCGCTGACCGTGGACAGCCAGAGCCTGATCCGGGAGGGCCGCCCCTGGATCCCGGTGATGGGCGAGTTCCACTTCAGCCGCTACCCGGCCGCCGAATGGCGTGAGGAACTGCTCAAGATCAAGGCAGGCGGCATCGACCTGCTGGCCACGTATCTGTTCTGGAACCAGCACGAGAACGAGCGCGGCACCCTGCACTTCGACGGCGACCTCGACCTGCGCCGCTTCGCGGAGCTCTGCGCCGAACTCGACCTGGCCCTTGTGGTCCGGCTCGGCCCGTGGTCCCACGGCGAATGCCGCAACGGTGGCCACCCCGACTGGCTGAACGAGGTCGACTGCACCCCGCGCACCGACGACCCGGCGTACCTGGCCCTGGTCGAGCCCTACTACCGGCGC
>NZ_MUNE01000129.1 GCF_002154605.1 Streptomyces milbemycinicus
CTCCCAGCCCCGACCCCGATCCCGGCGCCACGCTGCCGCCGCCGGGCAGGATCACCCCGGCGCACCGCGTGCTCGCCGTGCTGTGCGCCGCGGTCGCCGCCCCGCTGGCGCGTGCCCGGCCGCGCCATATCCGCGCCGTACTCCACCTGCTGCGCCGCGGCGCGGCTCCGGCCACCCCCGAACAGACGGCCGCCGCCCGCCACGCCGTGGTCACGGCCAGCGCGCGCTGCGCCGCCGCCCGAAGCTGTCTGCACCGCTCACTGGCCACCACGCTGCTGTGCCGGGCCCACGGGACATGGCCGACCTGGTGTACGGGGGTGCGTACCGAACCCTTCGGCGCACACGCCTGGGTGGCCGTGGACGGCGAGCCGATCGGCGAACCCGCCCATGAGCGCGGCTACACCACCATCATCAGCGTCCCACCGCTCAGCCGAGACCGGCGTCGCGGGCCAGAAGGGCCGCCTGGAGGCGGTTGGTGACCTCGAGCGCGGTGAGGATGCGCTCGTGCACATCGCGCAGCACGGGGGCGGGCGCGGCGTCGGCGGCGATGGTTTGGGGGTGGCGCAGGGTGCCGAGGACGTCGCGCAGATCGGCCAGCCTGGCGGCGCTCGGGGTCGCCGGGCATCTGCCCCTGGCCGACATCCCCTCCCGCGACGACGGCACGGACGACGGGCCGGACGGCTGGACAACCCCCATGCCCTCGGACGGCTACGCCACCGCGCGGTCGAGCGAGTCCAGCAACCACGAATGCGCCTCGCCGACCGTGACGTCCTCGCCGGTGATGTCGCCGACGAGTTCCCAGTAGCGGCGCAGGCTCGGGCTCCGATCGACCGCCGCGGTGCGCAGCAGGGCGCGCCGGAAGGTCAGGCTGTCCAGCCTGCCTCGTGTCGTGGCATGCGCCTCGACGAACCGGTCGAGCAACGGTCCGGGCCCCGGCTGCTCCCCCGCCCGTACGCATGGGCGCGCGAGCTCGCACGCTTCGGCGATTCCCCCGTCCAGCAGGGCGTTCTGGTAGGCGACGAACTCTTCGCCGGTACGTGTACGGGCCCAGATCTGCTGCCGGAGCCGGTGGTCGTCGACGATCGCGACCAGCGTGGCGTAGGCGACCACCTGCTCGGGAGTGGGGTCGTTCGGTGGCTCGGGGACGCTGACCGAGATGAACATGCTCGCGCCGTCTTCGGACATTGAGGGCAGGGCGATCCGGCTCCAGAACGCCTCGAGCATGTGCTGCGCCGCCCGGCCGTCCGTGACCGCGGCCAGCAGCTCCAACCTCGCGGCCCGCTCGACCGGTGCTGCTTGTTCGACCGCCCGGAGCGAGGCGCGGCGCCAGGCCAGTGTGGCCAGCTCGACGTCGACCTTCGCGCGTTCCTGCGCGGCGACTTCCGCGATGGAACGCCGGCCACCGAGCACGCTGTCGATCGCCGTCAACCCGAGTCCGAGTGCACGTAGCCGGCGCAGCAGCATCAACCGCTCGACCGTGTCCGGGAGGAAGCGACGGTGTCCGCCAGTGCTGCGGACCGACTCGACGAAGCCCTCGTCGCAGTAGAAGCGGATCGTACGGACGGGCACGCCGGTCAACTGTGAGAGCTCGCCGATGGACAGCGTATCCGCGCGCACTTGAACCTCCACCCGGGTGGAGTTCCTACCCTACGCCGCATGACACAGCCTCATATCGACCAATTGGCCTCGGGCCTGCTCGCACAGATCGCGGCGTTCGCGGATGCCGTGGACGGCGCCGACTGGGACGCCCCGGTGCCGACATGTCCGGAGTGGCCGCTCCGGGTCCTCGTCGGACACCTCGGGCAGGCACCGCGCTGGGCGGCGGGAATCGTACGCGGCGGTTCGCCCGACGGCATCCCTGATCCCCGTGAAGCGGTGCCCCCGCAGAACTGGCGGGCATGGCTGCTCGCGGGGGCCTCGGAGCTTGTCGAGGCGGTACGGGCGATCGGTCCCGGCACACCGGTCTGGACGCTCACCGGGCCGGGACCTGCGTCGTTCTGGCTGCGGCAGGCGGCGCACGACACATCGGTGCACGCCGTCGATGCAGCGCTGCTGGCCGGTGTTCCGTACGCCCTCGAACCGGACCTCGCGGCCGACGCGGTGACTCAGTGCCTGGAGTTGCTGTCTTCGCCGGTGGCCGAGGCATTGAAGCCCGCGGTGGCCGCGTTGCGGGGTGCGGGCTCGATTGGGCTGCGACCGTCCGAAGGGGCGATCGAGGGGTGGGTGATCACGCGGACGCAGACGGGGGTGTCATGGCGGCGGGGTCCGGGGCGGGCGGACGTGACCGTGACGGGTGCGGTGGAAGACCTGCTGTTGGTGCTGATGCGACGCCTGCCGCCGCAGCACGTGGCGATCGATGGGGATGGGCAGCTGTTCGACCACTGGCTGGCGCATTCCGCGCTGTAGGCAGGCCGCCCGGCTCACCGTCCGCCGAAGCGCTCAGCTTGCCGGTCGGCTGGACCGCGGACACGGCCGGCCGGCCCGACGGCGTGGCGATTCGGCAGAACGGATGGGCACAAGTCCGCCCGGCCCGCCCTAGTGGACCGATCGGTCATGTAACCACGGCCTCGGGTCGCGAGCCCCACCCCTAGCCCGAAGAATGTCACTATGGGCACTCATGACCAGAAGGTCGCCGCCATCACCGGCGCCTCGCACGGTATAGGCGCCGCCCTCGCCGACGCCTACCGCAAGCTCGGCTACGCCGTCGTCGCGACCTCGCGTACCATCGCCCCCTCCCCCGACGCGGCCGTCCTGACCGTCCCCGGCGACATCGCCGACCCCGCCACCGCCGAACGCGTCATCGCCGCCGCCAGCGAGCGCTTCGGCCGCGTCGACACCCTGGTCAACAACGCGGGCATCTTCGTCGCCAAGCCCTTCACCGACTACACCCAGGACGACTACGCCGCCACGACGGGCGTCAACCTCGCCGGCTTCTTCCGCATCACTCAACTGGCCATCGAGCAGATGCTCACCCAGGGCGGCGGTCACATCGTCAACATCACCACCAGCCTGGTCGACAACGCCGACTCCCGCGTCCCCTCCGTACTGGCCTCGCTGACCAAGGGCGGCCTCCAGTCCGCCACCAAGTCCCTCGCCATCGAATACGCCACCCGCGGCATCCGCACCAACGCCGTCTCACCCGGCACCATCAGGACCCCCATGCACCCCGAGGAGACCATCAAGGACCTCGCCGCCCTGCAACCGGTCGGCCGACTGGGCGAGGTGAGCGACATCGTGGACGCGGTGATCTACCTGGAGAACGCCCCGTTCGTCACCGGCGAAATCCTCCACGTCGACGGCGGCGTCAGCGCGGGCCATTGAAATGGGCGCCGGGACGGGCACTCGTGAGCAACGAGCCCGGTAGCTTCGCCCGGAGCGGCGTGATCAGCCCCCTCGGCCCTGCGCGCCGCCTGCTACCCCGGCGCCCTGCGCTACGGCGCGTTCCTCATCTCCGACAAGCCCGTGGACGCCACCGGCACCCCCGATGATCTGCTCGCCGTCCTGCCCGGCGGCGACGCCCCGGCGTCCGTCCCGCACATCTCCTGCCACGCCGTGGCCGGCCCGCACCCCACCCGGTCCGCGCTGCGGCCGGCCGCCAGCCCGGACGCCGACCTCGACGGGGGCCTGCTGACCGTGGCCCGCATCCTGGACGACGACGACGCCGCCGCCGACCGCCCGCCCGCCGGACACGGCCGGCCCACTGGTCGTGCTCAGCACCTGCGAGATCGGGTCGTGACAGGAGCGAGGCCCGCTCAGGCCGCCGTCAGCGACTGCGTGCGCATCCATCGCCGTGGTCGGCAGCGGCAGCGGTGGCATTGGTAGCGTCGGCGTGTGCCGTGCCGGCCGGTACGGTGTGCCGCTCGACCGAGAGATAGTGATGTCCCTGACGATTCGCAGGGCCGTGATCCCCGCCGCCGGACTCGGCTCCCGTCTGCTGCCCCTGACGAAGGCGACACCGAAGGAGATGCTCCCGGTCGGCGACAAGCCGGTCATCGAGCACACCGTGCGCGAACTGGTGGACTCCGGCATCACCGACATCACCATCGTCGTCTCCGGCGGCAAGAGCCTTATCCAGGACCACTTCCGCCCCAACCCCGCCCTCGTCGAACAACTCCGCGAAGACGGCAAGACGGCCTACGCGGACGCGGTGGAGGAGGTCGCGGAGCTGGCCCGCCGGGGCCACATCACCTACCTCGACCAGTACGGCCCGTACGGCAACGGCACCCCGGTGCTGAACGCTGCCCGTGCCTTCGGCGACGAGCCGGTGCTGGTGCTGTGGCCCGACGACGTCTTCGTGGCCGAGGTCCCCCGCGCCCAGCAGTTGATCCGCGCGTATGAGCAGACCGGCTGCCCGGTGCTGGCCCTCATGCCGATGGACCCCAACGAGTCCCAGCGCTATGGCGTGCCCATCGTCAAGGAAGACCTCGGAGATGGCCAACTGCGCATCACCGGCCTGGTCGAAAAGCCCACGCCCGCTGCCGCCCCGTCCTCGTACGCGGCGATCGGCGGCTATGTCGTCACCCCTGGCATCATCGACGAACTGCGTGAGCAGACCCGCCGCTGGTACGAGCACAAGACCGGCGAGGTCTACCTGACCGACGCCATCAACGCCTACGCCTCCACCCGCGCGGTGTACGGGCAGGTCATCAAGGGCCGCTGGTACGACACCGGCAACCCGGCCGACTACCTGGTCGCCCAGATGGCGTCCGCCCTCGCCCACCCGGAGTACGGCCCCGTCCTACGCGGCCTGGTCGCCGGACTCGACGTCGACCGCGATGCCGCCCTCCGGTCGGAAACCAACACCTGACCTGCCGCTTTCTGTCCTGGGCCGCCCGCCCGCAGCGAGCGGCCCAAGGCAGGGAGCCCCTGGGTCCGGAGGAAACCCCTACGCCGCGGTCGCGCTACAGCGGGCACGGATGAGCGCGATCACGGTGTCGGCGGTGTGGTCGAGGTAGCTGCGGCCATCGGGCAGCCACGCCTCCGGGCTGATGTAGCTGTGCGACCCGAGGTGGGTGGCCGGGTCCAGCCGGTGCACGGTGATCTTCCCGGCGCGGTCGGCCCGGTTCCATCCGCTGCGGCGGAACAGCCGCCAGCGCTGAGGGAAGATCCAGGTGCCGACCCGCTCAATCCAGTCGCCCGCGCTGGTGAGCTGATGTAGGTGCTCGGCATGGGTGAGGTCGTTGGCGCCGTTGTGGAACCCGCCAAGCGTGATCAACAGGAGCGGGGAGCGTAGCTGGGTGTGCAATTCCTCGACCGCGCCGGTGGCGACCTGGGCGCCGCCGCTGTAGCTGAGCAGCACCACGGGGATACCGCTGTCGGGCCGGTAGCCGGCGAGCCGGAGCTGAGTGACGATCTGGGAACCGACGGCCCGGTTGTACAGGGGGCGGTACCGGTGGTCGGCGGCGACGAAGATCTGCATGACATTGTGCAGGAACAGCAGCAGCCCGATGTGGCGGCGCAGCCACACCCACACCGGCCGATCGGCAAGCGGGTCGGCCAGCGGCGAGTAGGGCTGCACCTGCCCCAGCACCCGCAGCTCCGGCGCTCCGGCGATCAGGGCCTTGACCAGCTGGCCGCCGTCCCGGGTGTCGCGGACGCGGCGTTTCCCGATGCCGTCCAGGTAGACGAGGTAGGCATCCGGGGGACCATCGGGGGCCGCACCCCGGGCGTAGGGCACACCCTCCGGGAGCTCGGTGGTAGGGGCCCGCCAGCCGGCGCTGTAGGCCAGCACCTCGTAGCGGGCCAGCAGAGCTTCGGCGAGCAGAACCGGCCCAAGCACGCAGACCCAGACCAGGAAATCGTTCATGCGATCGGCTCCAGCGCCTCGGTCGCACTGAGCTTCACGACCAGTCGGCGGACGGCCTCCACCGCGATACCGAGCCCGACCCCGGAGACGGCCACGCAACCGGCGGCGGCCCACCAGCCCAGCCCGGTCGCCGCGGCGAGCGGATCGGCCAGACCGGCTCCGACCCCCACGAAGAGCAGCAGGTGGAGCAGGGGCCCGAGCAGCGGGAACGCAAGGACGGCAGCGAGCACCAGCGGGGCGACCAGGCCGGGTGTCCACGCCAACCCGCCGCCTTGCAGCGGAGGGGACAGCACCAGCTTGGCCAGGGTCCACGCGGTCAGCGGCCACAGCGCGAACACAGCGCTCTCGACGAGGCCACCGGGCAGCAGCAACCCGGCCACAAAAGTCCGCGACATGCCAGGCCGGCGCGCTACCAGAGGCAGGATGCGCCCGGCTGCCTCCGACAGCCCGGCGAACAGCAGTAGGACGATGACGACAGGTGACATCACTCAGCCTCGCTGTGCCGGATCGCCGGGAGCCGGCTGACTGACCAAGCCGACCGCATGCAGGTACTTTTCGAGCTCGTCGGCGGCTCGCCGATATCCCCCCGCCTCGTGCTGGGCGGCCTGCACGGTGGTCGCGGCTGCCCGGAACCGGGGGTCGTCGAGCAGGCGCCGGGCGAGGGCACGTACGGAGTCCTCGGTGACGTCCTCCGTACGGATCGACAGGCCGGCGCCGAGCTCGGCGACGCGTCGGGCCACGATCGGCTGGTCGGCGCCCTGCGGGACCACCAGCAAAGGAACCCCGGCGTACAGGGCCTCGTTGGCGCTGTTCATCCCGCCGTGGGTGACGAAGATCGCCGCGCGGGCCAGTACCTCCAGTTGCGGCACGGAGCGGCGGGCGAGCACGTTGGCCGGCAACGGACCCAGCGCGGCGGGATCGGTCTGCCCGGTGGAGACGATCACGGTGCCGCCCAGCGGGGCGAGCGAGGTGGCGAAGGTGCGCAGCAGCTGCGGGTCGGCGTTGAACACCGTGCCCAGCGAGGCGTACAGCACCGGGTCCCGCAGCTGATCGGCCGGGAACGACGGGTCGACGAGGCGGGCGCCGATGCTTGGGCCGACGAACCGGTAGGAGTCGTCGAAGTCCTCGACGGCAGGCTGGAACGCCCGCGAGGTGTAGACCAGATTGAGCGGCTGGCGGATGCTTCCCACGTCGACCGGTGGCAACCCACGCGTGTCGAAGCGGCGGCGCAGCTCCCAGCGCGACCGCAGGTAGCCCTGGATACTGCGGGGCCGAGCCGCCGCCGCGGCCAGCAGGTCCCACGAGCCGCGGGTGGGGCTGGGCACATGCCGGTTGAACGCGAACGTAGTGTGCGACGCCGCCGCCGGCACCTTGAGTTCGCGGGCAGCGACCGCGCCCCACAAACAAGCATTGTCGTGGACGATCAGGTCGGGCCGGACGCGGCGCAGGTCGGTGAGCACAGCGGGCAGCAAGCGGACGGCGGTGTGCGCAAGCCCCTCTATGAGCGTGAGCGGCGTCGGCCGTTCGGGGAGCGGCTGCTCGCCCCCGGGGTAGAGGCACACCGTCGCGCCGGTGGCCTCGATCTCCTCACGGAACGCGGGCGAGGTGTAGTACGTGACGGTATGGCCGCGCCGGACAAGCTCGGCCACGACCGGCAGCGTCGGGTTGACGCGCCCGTGCATGGCGATGTTGAGGAACGCGATGGTACTCACAGGCCGGCCCCCAAGACGGCGGAAGTCGATACCTCGCCCGCACCGGCCGATGTCGCCGGAGGATCGTCGGCCCGATACAGGCCCGGCCCACTGATGCGCAGCCCGTCGAGAAAGCGCCCCGCCGCCAGGGACGCGGTGCTGATCAGCCGCTGGGAATGGCCGAAGTCCCACGGGGCGGGCCAGGCCTCGATGCCGGTCGGCAGGACGACGGTCGGGATGTGCTTCGACACCTCGTGCAGGTCACGCTCGATCTGGTGGTGCAACAGCAGCAGCCCGGCCCTGGAGGCGATCGCACGGGCACGTCGGCGCGGAAGGGTGTGGCGCAACGGCGAGCTCTCCGGCCCGGTCGACACCACTACCACGCTGGCCGCCCCAGCCTGCTGGGCCGCCAGTACCGGGACATAGGCGATCACCCCACCGTCGACGAGCGTCCGGCCCTCACGATCCACCGGGGGCAGAATCCCGGGAATGGCCGCGCTGGCCAGCAGCGCGGACTCGAGGTCTCCGTGGTCGAGCAGCACCGAAGCACCGGTGCCCAGGTCCATGGCCACCGCGGTGAACGGGACCGCTAGCTGCTCGATCCGCGACGGCAGCCCAGCCCGAGCGATCAGTCGACGCAGGCCGCGATCGGTGAAAACGCTGGCCCGGGAGGACAGGTAGCCGAGCGGATACACCTCACGGCGACGCAACTGGGTCCATACGTGGTCCAGCCACGGCGCGGCCTTGTCGGGGTGGGCGGCCGCGATTGCCCCGTTGAGGGCGCCCACCGAGGTTCCGATGATCATGTCCGGGTTGAATCCGCGCTGCTCCAGCGCGTACCCCACACCGACATGTGCCGCTCCGAGCACACCACCAGCGCCCACCACCACGGCCACGGGACGGGGAAGGGCGCGCAATCCCGCCGAGGTCGCGTCTTCGGGCGGTCGGCTCCATGGCAGGGACCGCGTCTCCTTACCGCCGGTCACCCCGCCGGTCATTTGTTCGACGGCTCTCATGGCCACAGCCTCTTGCCGAGTCGCCCCACTGAAGCCGGAGCGTGCCAATGCACCGACCTGCGGCGATAAGTAACCCTCATGATCAACCTCTCTCACCACGGCACCGGACCCGTGGGTTCCCGTGGTTAGACCGAGGGACCACCCGATCTGTGACACCGCCGAGGCTCGTCTCAGGATCTCCGCACCTTCACGCGCGCGGCGTCGCGACACTGACAGTGGACAGTGAGTGAGCAGCACTATTACGGAGGAGCACCAAGCCATGTCCGAGAACGTGGACGCGCCCGTCATCCTGAGCAACGAGCCCGGGAGCTTCGCCCGGAGCGTGCTGGCCGAGCGTCACCCGGCGCTCATCGCCAGGGTGCGCGATACCTTCCCGTACGGCCCCCAGCAGCACCGGGCGCTCGATGCCCTGCTCACCGAGTGCACCAAGGGCGTGATCGGCCCCCTCGACCCTGCCGCGTCAGACCACGACCAGTGGGCGGAATGGGGGCGGGGCTACTTCGGCCGCTCCTGGTTCGACGTGCCGTTTCTGTGGGCGGAGAGCTACTTCTACCGAAAACTCCTCGAAGCGGTCGGATACTTCGCGACGGGCCCTTGGCAGGACATCGATCCTTTCCGGCCGTTCAAGCAGGCGGAGTTGCACACCGAAGAGGCGGAGGCCGAACTGACGGCGCTGGACCGCCTCGCGCTGCGGCCCGTCGGTGAGCAGGCACAGGCGCTGCTGCACGGATCTCTGTGGGGCAACCGCGCGGACCTCGGCTTCAGCATGACCCCCGGCAGCCACACAACCACCGGCTCCCAAAGCCCACTCATCGCGGACGACTCAGCGGCACTGTGGTCGCTGCTGCCCGCCGGAGGTCCGAACACGGTCTGCCTCGTCGCGGACAACGCGGGCCGCGAACTCGTCCCCGACCTGCTCCTGATCGACCACCTACTGCGGCACCAGCACGCCGAACACATCACCCTCCACATCAAGCCGTACCCGTACTACGTCTCCGACGCCACAACCGCCGACGTGGTCGACTGTCTGCGCCACCTGAAGCAGGCCGACGGTGTCGCCGGCGTGGTCGGCAAGCGGCTGTGGGAGTCCATCAGCCGCGGTCGGCTCACGCTTCGAAGCCATGACTTCTTCTGCGCACCGCTGCCGTATGCGGATATGCCCGAAGACCTGCGCCAGGAGTTCGCAGACGCCACCGCGACCATCATGAAAGGCGACCTGAACTACCGCCGCCTCGTGGGCGATCAGCTCTGGCCCGCGACCACGTCATTCGCGGAGCGCACCGCGTACTTCCCCAGCCCCGTGGCGGCCCTGCGCACGCTGAAGTCCGACGTGATCGTCGGACTCGACGAGCGAACAGAAGCATCGCTCACTGCCGCGCACGACCAGCGGTGGCGCACCAGCGGCACCCACGCACTCATCCAGGTGCGGCAATGACGCGATCGTCGACTTGGAGAGCGCGCTGTACCGGCCCGATGGATCAGATGCGCAAGAGTTGCCCACCGTCCACGACGAACGTATGGCCGCACACAAAGTCGCTGAGCACCAGATGAACGATGGCTTCCGCCACTTCATCGGCACTTCCCAGGCGGCCGACCGGAGTGGTCTGGACTGCCCAGTCCACCACCGCAGTGCCGGCCGCACGCGTCATCTCCGTATCGATGTTGCCCGGCGCCACCGCGTTGACCAGCACGCTCTTCCCGCCCAACTCCGCCGCCATTGCGGTGGTCACCGCGTTCACTCCCGCTTTGGCCTCGCGGGCGGCCTCGTCGTCCTGACCGCCGCTGCCGTCCGGAGCACCGGGCGTGGCCAGGGCCGACGGCCGGGTCTGAGGCGGGCGCCGCCGGTCGTTGGCCCGGACGGTGTGGTAGGCCTGCCAGAGGCGGCTCAGGGCCTGACCGGAGCCCAGGACACGGTCGGCCTGTTGGGCGAACGACCGGGTGGGGGCCTGAGTGCACCGCTCGACATGGGTGACATAGGACTTGTCGTACCCCATACGCCGGGCCAGAGCGGATTGGGACAGCCCCCGCCCGGTGCGTAATCGGATCAGCTTGGCCGCGAACGCCTCAGCGGCCTGCCGTACCAGAGCATCCTGCGGGACCCGGGCAGCCTCCGCCACGGCCATCAGCGCGGGCCGCGCAGACGAGTTCGGCGGTGGGGATCAGGGGCATGGAGTGGCGGTGGCCTTCCCTCACGGCTGAAATGATCGTGGACGAAAACGCTTGTTCCGGCGAGATAAAGTCTTGGGCCCGCACACCACGGAACAGGGGATGACACATGGGGGCACCGCAGGCCAGATGGAGCGCGTTGCTGGAGATACTGACGCGCGACGGACGGATCGAGGTCGAGGCCGCCGCTGACGCAATGCAGGTCTCCGCCGCCACGATCCGGCGTGATCTGGACGAGCTGGCGCGTCAGCAGATGGTCACCCGTACCCATGGCGGCGCCGTGATCAACGCAATCGCGTACGATCTGCCGCTCCGTTACAAAGCCGCGCGCAACGCTCCGGAGAAGGAGCGGATCGCCGACGCCGCGGCGGGCCTGGTGAAGGCGGGCGCCGTGGTGGGTCTGAACGGCGGCACCACGACCACCGCGGTCGCCCGTGCGCTGGCCGCCCGGCCGGAGCTGGGCACAGAGGGCGCCGGGCCCTCGCTGACGGTGGTCACCAACGCGCTGAACATCGCCAACGAACTGGTTGTACGCCGCCATGTGAAACTCGTCGTCACCGGCGGCGTGGCCCGCCCTGCCTCGTACGAGCTCACCGGGCCGCTCGCCACCGAGGTGCTCACGCGGATCACCCTCGACCACGTCTTCATCGGCGTCGACGCGATCGACGTCAGATACGGTGCGACGGCCCAGGACGAGGGCGAGGCCGACATCAACCGGGCGCTGGCACTGCGCGCCGAACAGGTGGTCGTCGTCGCGGACTCCTCCAAGCTGGGCCGGCGGGCCTTCGCCCGGATCTGCCCGGTGGAGGACGTCCATGTGCTGGTGACCGACAAGGCGGCGGGCCCCGCGCTGACCGACCCGTTCGCCGCTGCGGGCGTGGAGATCGTCCGGGCCTGAGCGTCAGCTCACGTGATGATTCGCTTGACGCCACCCGCTGTCAGACCGCTGATCAGACAGCGCTCCACGAAGACGAACAGAACGCTGTAGTAGAGGTTCTTGTCGACCGTGCCGATGAAGCCCTTGCGCATGAGCGCGGTTGGCGGCCGCCGGGTTGGGCTGCGTCAGCCCGGCCTTGGTCAGCTTCCGCAGGAAGTCAAGCGTCTCGGGAGACACCGGCCTTGGCGAAGATGTCCTTGTTGCAGAACTACATCCGTGCGCTGGGATGCTTGATTCTGAGCGAAATCGCCAGAATCAAGCATCCACATCCATCTTGCGTACTCGGTGATCCTGACCCGAACCCGGCTCACCCTTCGCGCCTGACCCGCACACAGGAGGCGGAACCGCACGAATCGGGCGTGGTTCACACAGAATTTACCGCCGTCTTCCCCTGGCTCGCGGCCTCGGGAGCCAGGGCGCGAACCAGGGAAATCCACCGTCACCAGGGACGTCGGGCCCGATGGTTGGGGTCAAGAAATCACGGCGACGAGTGTTGACAGCTGACTTTTATCGCAAGAATATGAACACAAATAAGCATGATCTTGCAGTGCTACTCAACGACACCATGCCCGCCCCGCAGGAGGACGTGAGTGCGCACCCACCCCCGTAGATCGCGCGAAACCGGCGGATTCGGCATGCTTCTGGCCGCCGCGCTGGCCCTGGCGCTCATACCGTCCGTGACCGAACCCCTCACCACACCGGCCCGGGCAGACACCTCCGCCCAGCCGAAGGTGACCCGCAGCGCGGATGCCCTCACCGTGTCCGTGCCGGTCACCGAGAAGACCCCCGGCTACACCATCGACATCGCCACCGGCGAACTCGCCATCACCACCGAGCGCGCCGGAGAGGCCGTGCTCAGCACAGCGGGCGGCGAGACGGGGGGCCTGCGATTCCGCTCCGGCGGCCAGTGGCAGCGAGCGACCGAAGTCACCGACTGGGCATGGAAGGACGGCGTCCTCGCCCTCACCGCCGACACCACGCTCGACGGCGCCACCGTCAAAGCGCGGCTGACCCCCACATCCGACCGCTACCAGCTGGACTGGGACGTCGAGGGCGGCAGCCCCGACCAACTCGGCCTCGCCTACGACCTGTCATCGGCGGGCCACTGGTACGGCCACGGCGAGGCGGAGACCCCGCAGGGCGGCCCCGGTGTCAATCAGCCCTGGCCGCTCGACACAGGCGAGGTCGAACACGGAGCCTTCGGCCCGGCCTCGTACAACATGATCGACCCGTTCTGGTACACCTCCACCGCGACCGGTCTCCGGGTCGACACCGGGGATGTCATGGACGTGGCGCTCAACAAGGACAAGGACGGCCTCGGCCGCTTCACCGTCGAGTCGCCCGACACCTACAAGGCCACCGTGTTCGTCGAGTCGACCCCGCTGGAGGTCTACCGCGACTACATCGGCATCGTCGGCAAGCCGGGCAAGAGCGATGCCACATACGAGCAGTACGCCAAGCCGCTGTGGAATTCCTGGGCACAGTTCTACACAAAGGTCGACCAGGAGAAACTGCTCGACTATGCCACCGACCTCCACGACAACGGCCTGGACGGACACACCATCCAGCTCGACGACAAGTGGGAGTCGAACTACGGCAATCTGACCTGGGACCCCAAGACCTTCCCCGATCCCAAGGGCATGTCCGACAAGATCCACAACATGGGGTTCGACTTCGGCCTCTGGGTCACCCTGTGGATCAACCTGGACTCGGACAACTACCAGCACGCCGTCGACAACGGCTATCTCCTCATGGACGCCAAGGACACCAGCAAGCCCTGCGAAGTGACCTGGTGGAACGGCCAGGCAGGAATCATCGACCTGGCGAACCCCGACGCCAGGGCCTGGTACGAGGGCAACCTCAAGAAGCTCATGGACACCTACGACGTCGACGGGCTGAAGTTCGACACCCGCTTCTTCGACGAGAAGTGCGCGCCGCGCGAGGGCCACCAGGCCACCGACTACCAGAAGCTCGGCACACAGCTCGCCGACGAGTTCGACCTCCAGGGCGCCGGCATCCGGGTGCACTGGAACGAGACGGCCCACAAGGCCGGCTTCGTCACCCGCCAGGTCGACAAGGGCACCGGCTGGGACTCCCTGCGCGCCTCCGTCACCCAGAACCTGGCGATCTCCACCATCGGCTATCCGTTCGTCGAGTCCGACATGATCGGCGGCTCCGGCGGCCAGCCCGCACCGTCCAAGGACGTACTGGTGCGATGGGCGCAGTCCGCCTCGCTGATGCCGCTGATGTACTCCTCGACGTCACCAGTGGACACCAATGACACCACCACCGGACAGAAGGTGGACTACGACCAGGAGACGGTCGATCTCTACCGGCAGGCGATCGAGACGCACAAGAAGCTCGCCCCGTACATCTGGGACCAGGTCCAGTCCACCCTCAAGACCGGCGACCCGATCATGCGGCCCCTGTTCTTCGACTTCCCTAAGGACAAGGGGAGCTACACCGTCACCGACGAATGGATGCTCGGCCCGGCCGTATTGGCCGCGCCCAACCTCACCTCCCGCGCCACCCGGGACGTCCATCTGCCGCCCGGCACCTGGTACGACGTCAACCAGGGCACGGTGATCCGCGGCCCCAAGGCCCTCAAGGGGTACGCGGCGCCGCTCGGCGTCACCCCGGCGTTCGTCGACCTCAAGGCCAAGGGCGCCGCCAAGGCCATCAAGGCGCTGAAGCGCCACGACGTCCCGGCCGCCTCCGTCCTGATCAGTCCGGACGCCCCGTCCACCGGCTCCGGCACCCCCTTCGAGGTGACCACCGAGGCGACCAACTGGTCCACCCGGGCCATCAGAAACGTCCAAGCGGCGCTGGACCTCCCCGATGGCTGGACCGCCACGGCGACCGGCCCCACCACCGCGAAGTCCCTCAAGGCCGGCGGAACGCTCACCACCACCTGGACGGTGACCCCGGCCGCCGACGCGAAATGGGGCGGTCACGACCTCACCGGGAGGGTGACGTACGACCGTGCCCAGAAGGTCTCCGACACCGTGCGGGCGGAGGTCAAGGCGGCCCCGGGCAGTGTGGCGGCCCCGTATCTGACGACCGCCACCACCGATGACGCCCGATACGCCCAGGGCGGTGACCAGTTCGCCATCTGGGCCGGCGGTCAGGACCTGTCCGGCTGGAAGGACGAGAAGGGCGTCATCTACCTCGACGACGCGGCCGGAGAGAAGGCCACGGTGCGGACCGAGCTGGTCTCCCAGGACAGCGCCTCACCCTTCGGCAAGGCGGGGATCGCCCTCGCCAACGATCTGACCGCGCCCGGCAAGGGCGGTTACGCGGTGCTGGTCATGACCGAGCAGTACGGGCTGGAGTTCATGACCGACAGCGATGGCAACGGCGCGCTCGACACCTGGGCGGGCGGTGGCTCCACCTACCACCCGGCGTATCTGAAGCTGACCCGGGACGGCACCTCCTACACCGCGTATGCCAGTAAGGACGGCGAGACCTGGTCGCGGGTCGGCACCGCCGAGGTGCCGTCGGCCGCCGGCACCGGTGACGCCGGGATGGTCGCCAGCGCGGCCAACGTCAGTTACCCCGGCGAGAACATCGAGGCCGTCTTCAGCGGATTCTCCGTCACCTCCTGACACCACAGGGACCACGTGCACCGCCCCTTCCCGGCAGGCCCCGCCCCACCACCCCGGGGCCTGCCGGGGACCACGCCTCCACACGTCCGTGAGAGAGGGAGCACAGACCCATGGCACGTACGTCCTCGCTCGTCGCCGGCTTCGTCGCGGGTGTCGTGGTGGCCGCGAGCACCACCGCGATCGCCGTCACCGGCGCGAACACCGATACCGACCTCGATTCCAAGGCCACCACCACCTGGCTGACCGTCAAGGTCGCCGACGCCATGGGCACCAAGGACACCATCACCTGGGTGCCCACCGGATCCTTCGCCACCTCCGCGGAGGAGCGGGTCCCGCGCTACCCGATGACCGCCATCCAGGGCAAGGACACCAAGGAGCTGAACCTCTCCGCCGTACGCAACGAGCAGGTCTCGGCGCAGCTGGCGATCGCGTCCGGCCAGGATCTCGACAACGTCAAGGCCGTGGTCGGCGATCTCACCGGACCCGGCGGGGCGAAGCTGTCCGGAGACGACACCCAGGTCCGGTTCGTGAAGTACGTACCCGTACAGCGTTCCAAGAGCGAGGTCGACTGGTCCGCCACCATCGACCAGGTCAGCTCCGGCAAGGAGGTCTCCGGCGACCGCAACCCCGATGTGGTCGGCGACCCCCTCGAGGAGCGGTCCTCCGTGGACGTGCCCGCGTACGCGGCGCAGCCGCTGTGGTTCACCTTCCACATCCCCGAGAAGGCCAGGCCCGGCACCTACCGGGGCACGGTGAAGGTCGACGCCGACGGCCGCACCCAGGCGCGTTACCCGCTGACCATCGAGGTCGCGGACGCGAGCGCGCCCGACCCCGATGACTACGGCTTCTTCCTCGACGTATGGGCGCAGCCGGAGACCATCGCACAGGCACACGGCGTGAAGCTCTGGTCCGACAAGCACTGGAAGCTGATCGGGGCCTACAGCCGCGACCTGGCTTCCCGCGGTCAGAAGGTCATCAACACCACCATCGTCGACAACCCCTGGCACCATCAGTGGTCGCTGGGCACCCGGGAGTCGCAGACGGCCACGCCGTACTCCAGCATGGTCGGCTGGACCTGGGACGGGAAAAAGTTCTCCTTCGACTTCGCCCGCTGGGACAAGTACGTCCGGACCGCCAGACGCGCCGGGCTCGGGCCCGACATCGGCGCCTTCTCCATGCTGGCGTTCCAGGACAAGGAGCACCTCACCTACACCGACACCCGTACCGGCAGGACCGTCTACGAGAACGTCGATCTGGGCGGGGACCGCTGGCGGGAGGCGTGGGGGGCTTTTCTGCCCGCCTTCGAGAAGCATCTGAAGGCGAAGGGCTGGCTGGAGGACACCTGGCTGTCCTTCGACGAGCGCCCGATCAGCACCATGACGGTCGTCAAGGACTTCGTCCACGAGATCGCGCCGGCCTTCGACGACCGTATCTCCGTCGCCGGGTCGATCAGCACGGAGGGCGTCGCGTCGAACCTGTCCGTCGACTGGGGCGGCATCGACGCGATGACGAAGGAGAAAGTGGCGGAACGGCGCGCGGCCGGAAAGATCACCACCTTCTACGTGTACGGCTCACCGGCTCATCCGAACACCCTGTCGTACTCTCCCGCCGTCGAGGCACGCATGCTGCCGTGGATCTCCGCCCAGCGGAATCTCGATGGGTTTCTGCGCTGGTCGTACAACAGCTGGACCCGTGACCCCTTCGATCAGCCGGTGCACATCTTCACCCAGGGCGACGAATACCTGGTCTACCCCGGCAAGGACGGGCCGATGTCCAGCATCCGCTGGGAGCAGTTGAAGGAGGGCATCGAGGACTACGAGCTGATCGCCGAGCTGAGGAAGAAGGAGGCCGGCGCCGCCGACAGCGACGCCCTGACCGAGGCCCTCGCCACGGCGACCCGGAACCTCGACGGCCGTACGAAGGACGTCACCGACATCGAGACCGCGCGGGCGGCCGTGGTGAAGGGGCTGACGTCATGAAAGGGCGATGGCGCTCCCTGTTGCTCGCCGCGCTTCTGACCGTCATTCCCCTGACCGGTCCGGCCGCCGCGACACCGGCTCAGGCGAAGCCGCGGACGCAGGAGCACACGGTCACTTACGACCAGTACTCCGTGAAGGTCGACGGCGAGCCCCTGTACATCTGGGGCGCCGAGTTCCACTACTTCCGGCTGCCCAGCCCCGACGCATGGCGTGACGTACTCCAGAAGATCAAGGCGGGCGGATTCAACGCGGTCTCGCTGTACTTCGACTGGGGTTACCACTCGGCCAAGCCGGGTTCGTACGACTTCACCGGCATCCGTGATGTGGAACGGCTGCTGGACGAGGCCGAGCGCGCGGGTCTGTATGTGATCGCCCGCCCCGGCCCGTACATCAACGCCGAGGTCTCCGGTGGCGGCTTCCCGGCCTGGCGGAAGACGCGAAAGGGCGTGAACCGCACCTCCGAGACCGACTACCTCGACGACGCGCGCGAGTGGATGAGCCGGATCAACCACATCATCGCCCGCCGCCAGCTCACCCGGGGCACCGGCACAGTGATCCTCTACCAGGTCGAGAACGAGTACCAGGGCGGCCGCCACGACGCCGACTACATGCAGACCCTCATCGACTGGGCGAAGAGCGACGGCATCGACGTGCCCACCTTTGTCAACGACGGAGGTGCCAACAAGAACTGGGTGAGCGGCAAGGGCGCCCCCGACATCTACGGCTTCGACGCCTACCCGCAGGGCTTCGACTGCTCGAAACCCGACACCTGGAAGAACCTGCCGGACTATTCGTACGCGGGCGAGTGGAAGCCCGAGTCCCCGCTGATCATCCCGGAGGCGCAGGGCGGCGCCTTCGACCCCTGGGGCGGCACCGGGTACCAGGACTGCGCGCAGCTCACCGGCGCCGACTTCACCCGGGTGTTCAGCAAGATGAACATCGCCGCCGGGGTGAGTGGCCAGTCCTTCTATATGACGTACGGCGGCACCAACTGGGGCTGGCTCGCCGATCCGAACGCGGTGTACACGTCGTACGACTACGGGGCTCCGATCAACGAGTCCCGTCAGCTGACCGACAAGTACCAGGAGTTCAAGCGCCTCGGGTACTTGGTCAACTCGGTCCGCTCGCTGGCGCGGACCGACAAGGCCGAGGCGCCCACTCCTTCCGATGAGGCACTGCGCGTCGACCGGCGGGTCAACCCCGACGACGGCACCCAGTTCTTCACCGTCCGGCACGCCGACACCCGGGTGAAGGACAAGGATGAGACCACTCTGTCCCTGACCGGCGCGGACGGCGACTATCCGCGCGTGCCGCAGCAGGGCACGATCACGGTCGACGGCCGGGACGCCAAACTCCTTGTCGCGGGCTACGACCTGGGCGATCAGCGGCTCGTCTACTCCACCTCGGAGATCATGACGCACGCACGCGTCGGCGACCGTGACGTGGCGCTGCTGTACGGACGCAAGGGCGAGGCCGGTGAGACCGTCCTGCGGTACGCGAAGCGGCCGAAGGTCACCGTGCTCGACGGCGATGTCACCACCGCCTGGGATGCCGAACGCGGTGATCTGCGGCTGGACTACACCCACGACGGACTGGCCCGAGTGCTGGTGAACGGCCTGGAACTGCTGATCGCCGACACCGCGGAGACCGCCCGCTGGTGGCGGCAGGACACCGCCGCGGGCCCGGTCCTCGTGCGTGGCCCGTCGCTCGTCCGTACGGCCGAACTGGCCGACGGAACGCTGAAGCTGACCGGCGACTCCACCGATGCCTCGAAGATCGAGGTCATCGCGGACGCCACCAAAGTGACGTGGAACGGCCGCGCGGCGGCCGTCACCCAGGCGCCTCGCCCCATCGAACTGCCCGAGCTGACGACGTGGAAGTACAAGGAGGAAGCGCCGGAGTCCGCCCCGGGCTTCGACGACTCCGCCTGGACCACCGCCGCCAGGCTCAGCGCCAACAACGCCGAACTGGACGGATCGCTGCCCGTCCTCGCGATGGACGAGTACGGCTACCACCACGGCGACGTCTGGTACCGCGGCCGGTTCACGACCACGGGGAAGGCGACCGCGATCGCGCTGAACGCCAACACCGGACCGACCGGCCAGTACTCGGTATGGCTCAACGGCAGCTATCTCGGCAGCTCCGGCGACGGCGCGCACACCTTCGACATCCCGGCGGGGACGCTCGTAGCGGAAGGCGACAACGTCCTCTCTGCGCTCGTCGAGAACGCGGGCCACAACGAGGAATGGGGCCACGACTACTCCAAGGAACCGCGCGGCCTGCTCGGCGCCGAGGTGATCGGCGGAGCCACCACCCTCACCTGGAAGATCCAGGGCGCCCGGGGCGGCGAGAACCCCGCCGACGCCGCACGGGGCCCGTACAACAACGGCGGGCTGTACGGGGAGCGGGCCGGCTGGTCGCTGCCGGGTTACCCCGACAACGGCTGGAGCCGCACCACCCTGTCCGGGCAGACCGGGAAGACCGGGCCCGGCGTGCGGTGGTACCGCACCACCGCCGGGCTCGACCTGCCGCGGGGCCAGGACAACGCGATCGCGTTGGATCTCGCCGAACCCAAGGGCGGAAGCACCGACTACCGCGCCCAGATCTTCGTCAACGGCTGGCTGATCGGCCGCTACCTGGCCGACACCGGGCCCCAGACGCGCTTCGTCATCCCCAAGGGCATCCTGCACGAGCAGGGCGGCAACACCGTCGCCCTGGCCGTCTGGTCCACCGAGAAGGCTTCTGGCCCCGGCTCCGCGACCCTCGTCGACCTCGGCGCGTCGGCGGGCGGGATCAAGGTCCGTACGGTGGACGCGCCCTCGTACGACGCCAGGACCTACGCCATGCCGGCGTCGGGCGCCCGGGTCACCGTCGGCGCCGAGCCGTTCCTGAGCACCGGCACGGCCACCGAGGTCCCCGTCACGCTCACCGTGCCGAAGGGCGCGCCGACCGCCCGGAACGTCAAGCTGGCGCTGACCGTGCCGGACGGCTGGACCGCGACCACCGACGACACCACCCGCTTCGACCGGGTCCTGCCCGGCGACACGGTGACCGCGGCCTATACCGTCACCCCGCCCGGCGACCCGGTTCACTACGCCGTCCTGTCCGCGACCGCGGAGCTGACGCAGACCGGCCACCCAGGCACCGTCACCGGCCGGCGGGCCGTTCAGGTGCCGCCGCCGGGGCTGTCCGCCGACGCCTACGTGAGCGACCTGACCCTGGTCAAGGCGGTCAACGGCTGGGGCCCGGTCGAGAAGGACGCCTCCAACGGCGAGTCCGCGGCGGGCGACGGGCGGCCGCTCGCGATCGGCGGCACCACATACGCCAAGGGCCTCGGCGTGCACGCGAACAGCCAGATCCGGGTCTACCTCGGCGGCGGCTGCACCCGGTTCACCGCCACCACCGGGGTGGACGACGAGGTCGGTGACAACGGCAGCGCCTCCTTCCAGGTGATCGCCGACGGCCGCTCACTCTTCACTGGTCCGGTGCTGTACGGCTCCGGCGGCGGCGCCCCCGTCAACGTGGACGTGACCGGTGCCCGCTGGCTGGACCTGCTGGTCGACGGCGACGGCGATGTCTCCACCGACCACGCCGACTGGGCGGACGCCAAGCTGACCTGCGCGGGAGGCACCTCGTGAACTCCGTCCGTTTTCCGTCCCCTTCCGGCCTCGCGCGAGTTGGACGGCTCCGCTCCGCGCTGGCCGGAGCGCTGGCCGCCGTACTGCTCGCGGTCCTGTCCACGGCTGTGCCCGCCCACGCCACGGGCACAGCCGCCGAAGCCACCAAGGCCACGCCTCATACGGTCAGTTACGACAAGTACTCCGTCAAAGTCGACGGAGAACGGCTCTTCGTATGGTCCGGAGAGTTCCACTACTGGCGGCTCCCCAGCCCCGACCTGTGGCGTGACGTCCTTCAGAAGATCAAGGCAAGCGGTATGAACGCCGTCTCGATCTACTTCGACTGGGCCTACCATTCCCCCGCGAAGGGCCGTTACGACTTCACCGGCGTCCGTGACGTCGACAAGCTGCTCGACATGGCCGAGGAGGCCGGGCTCTATGTCATCGCCCGCCCCGGACCGTACATCAACGCCGAGACGGACGGCGGAGGCTTCCCCGGCTGGCTGATGACCCAGAAGGGACAGGCCCGCTCCACCGACCCCGGATACCTCGCCGCCGCCCGCGAGTGGCTCCGGGAAATCGACCGGATCCTCGCCCGCCGCCAGGTCACCGACGGCACCGGACCGGTGCTGCTCTACCAGGTCGAGAACGAGCTGTACGACCCGGAAGGGCGTGACTACATCGTCGAGTTGAGCAAGCAGGTGCGGGCCGACGGCATCACCGTGCCCCTCGTCGGCAACGAGCCGATGCCGCAGTACGCGGGCGGTGAGGGCCTGGACTTCGTCGGCGAGCTGGACCAGTACAACTCCTTCTGCAAGGGCGAGTGGTGGCTGCCCACCCTCAAGCGGCAGCAGGACGACGCACCGCTGGCGATCTTCGAGGCGGGCACCGGCTGGTTCCAGACCTGGGGAGACACGGGCTACGAGAAGTGCCGGGAGAAGATGGGCCCGGCGTACCAGAAGATCGTCAACAAGCACGAGGTCATGCAGGGCACGACGATCGAGAACCTTTACATGACCTACGGCGGCACCAACTGGGGCTGGCTCGCCGACCCGCGCCAGGTCTACACCTCGTACGACTACGGCGCACCGATCAGCGAGCCGCGCCAGACCGGCGCCGACTACGACGAGATGAAGCGCCAGGGCCTCTTCTACACCACCACAGGACCACTCACCGCGACCGATCCGGCCGACGCGCCCGACTCGTCCAACGACGCCGTACACATCGAAGCCCGCGCCAACCCGGACACCGGCACCCAGTTCCTCTACCTCCGCCACGGCGACCCGATGGCCGGCGCCGACGCCACCACCGCCTTCGACTGGGCGACCCCGGACGGCAGCTATCCGGTCACCGCGCGGCTGAACGGCAGGACCGGCAAGATCCTCATCGCCGGCCACGACCTCGGCGGCGGGCAGCGGCTCGTCTACTCCACCAGCGAGCTGCTGACCAGCACACGGACCGGTGGCCGCACGCAAGCCGTGCTGTACGGCGGCGAAGGCGACCCCGGGCAGACCATGCTCCGTTACTCCGCCAAGCCCAAGGTCACCGTGGTCGACGGCGAGGCCGACGCGACCTGGGACGCCGAGCGCGGCGACCTGAAGCTGGACTACACCCACTCCGGTCTCACCCGGGTCCTCGTCCAGGGCGGTGGCCGCCCCGATCTGCTGCTCCTCATCGGCACCGACAGCCAGGCCGCCGATTTCTGGCGGCAGGACACCAAGGCCGGTCCGGTCCTGGAACGCGGCACCGAACTGGTCCGTACGGCATCCGTCACCGGCCGGACGCTCGCCCTCACCGGGGACGCCCGGAAGGCCGGGCCGCTGGAGGTCTTCGCACCGCCCGGCGTACGGAGCGTCACCTGGAACGGCGCACCCCTGAAGGTGAAGCCGACTGCCTCCGGCAGCCTGCTCGGCACGGTGCCCGGTCCGAAAGACGTCACCCTCCCCGAGCTGACCGGCTGGAAGACATCCGCGGAAACCCCTGAGGCCGACCCGGACTTCGACGACTCGTCCTGGACGTACGCCGACAAGCTGACCACCGACAACCCCACCGAGCCCGGGACTCTGCCGGTGCTCTACCAGGACGAGTACGGCTACCACTACGGCTACGTGTGGTACCGCGGCCGCTTCAAGGCCACCGGCACCGAGAAGTCCCTGTCCCTCGCCGCGAACGCCACCAACCCCGACACCTCGTCGGGGGCGGTGGGCGCGTACTCGGTGTGGATCAACGGAAAGTTCGCCGGGACGAGCAAGACCGGCCGCCGGACCTTCCCCATCGCGGACGGTCTGCTGCGCAAGGGCAAGGACAACGTGGTCTCCGTCCTGGTCGGCACCATGGGCCACAACGAGGACTTCACCTGGAACAGCGACGACCACAAGCAGCCGCGCGGGCTGACCACGGCGTATCTCGCCGGCTCCGACGCGCAGATCACCTGGCGCGTCCAGGGTGCCCGGGGCGGCGAAAAACCCGTCGACACCGTGCGCGGGCATATGAACAACGGCGGTCTGTACGGCGAGCGGGCGGGCTGGACACTGCCCGGCCACCCGGACCGCTCCTGGGCCGACGCCACACTGCCGGCCATCGGCAACACCCCCGGCATCGCCTGGTACCGCACCACCTTCACCCCCCGGCTGCCCAAGGGCCAGGACGTGTCCGTCGGCGTCACCATCACCGACGACCCCGACCGGAACTACCGCGCCCTCATCTATGTCAACGGCTGGCTGATGGGCCAGTACGTCAACGACACCGGCCCGCAGCGCACCTTCCCCGTTCCAGGCGGCATCCTGCGCGCCGACGGCAAGAACACCATCGCCATCGCCTCGTGGAGCGAGGACGCCAAGAGCGGCGGCCTCGGAAAGGTGGGTCTCACCACCCTTGGCAATGTCACCTCCTCGCTGCGGGTCGCCGATGTGGCCGCTCCGGCCTACGACGCCGCCGCCTACGCCGACCCGGCCACCCCGGCGCGGGTGACCGTCGACGCCCCCGACACCGTCGAGCCGGACGGCAGCTACCAGGTCACGGCCGCGGTCTCCGTCCCGGACGAGGGCAAGCCGCTCCGCGACCTCACCCTGAGCCCGGACCTGCCGGACGGCTGGACCGCGACCCCGGCCGGCCCGGTCCGGCTCGGCACCCTGGAACCCGGTGCCTCGGCGAGCGTGAAATGGACCATCTCCGTGCCATCGGCCCAGAAGACCGGCACCGTCGCGATCGTCGGCGCCACCGCCGCGTTCACTCGGCGCGGCAAACCCGGCTCGGCGGCCGGGGAAGAGGTGGTGGCAGCGCAGCCACCGCCGCTCACGGCCGGCGAACACTACGTCAGCGATCTGCCGTTCCAGTCCAGCAGCAACGGCTGGGGCCCGGTCGAACGCGACCAGTCCGTCGGCGAGAACGCCGAAGGCGACGGCCGGCCGCTCACCCTGCACGACACCGTCTACGAGAAGGGTCTCGGTACGCACGCCGCCAGCAGCCTCCAGGTGTGGCTCGGCGGCACCTGCACCACTTTCCACGCGGCCCTCGGCCTCGACCAGGAGACCTACGGCCGCACCGACGGCCCGGCCACCGTCACCTACACCGTCCTCGCCGACGGAACGCCCGTCTACGAGAGCGGCACCGTCGACCGGGACACCGCGACGAAGAAGATCGACGTCGACGTGGCAGGCGCGCGTCGGCTCGAACTCGTCGTCTCGGACGCCGGGGACGGCAACGCCCTCGACCACGCCGACTGGGCCGACGCCAAGCTGACCTGCGGCGGCGGGGCCTGATGCCCGGCGTGAGACGGACCCTCCGCCGCTGCTCGGCGGCGCTGGCCCTGGCCGCCCCGCTGCTCGGCGCGGCCCCGGCAGCCGCCGGAACCGGGACGATCACCCTCGCGACACCGGACTACGAACTGCGCGTCGCGACAGACCGGCTGACCCTCACCACGGTACGGGCGGGCCGGACCGTCCTGGCCACGGCGGAGGGGGCGTTCCGGTTCCGGATCGGCGGTGACTGGTACCTCGTCCGGGAGGTCACCCGGGACATCTTCCTGCCGTCCGGAGTGTGGCGGGACGTGGGCCGCGGCACGGTGATCCACGGCCCCGTGACACTCAAGGACTACGCGGCGCCTCTCGGGATCACCCCGGCGTTCGTGAACCTCAAGGCCAACGGCGCCGCCAAGGCGCTCAAGGCACTCCACCATGCTTCCTGAGGAGGACCCGTGCTCGGCGTGCCTGGTGTGTTCAGAGGGCTCGGACACCGCGGATTCGCCGCCTTCGCCGCGGGCTTGGCGGCCACCCTGGCGGCGCTGCTCATGGCGGCGCCGGCCGAGGCCGGGCAGCCGGCCTGGACGGGTACGTGGGCCACCGCGCAGCACGCCTCGTACGACCCCGGCACCTCGGAGGTCACCGTACGCATACCGGTGCGCGTCAGCGCCGGCGGGTCGAGCGTGCGGATCCGGCTGACCAACGGATTCACCGACCAGCCGGTGACGATCGGTCACGCCACCGTAGGGCTGCGCGGCGGCGGTTCCGCCGTGGCGCACCCGTACGACCTGCGGTTCGGCGGGAAGCGGGAGGTGACGATCGCGGCGGGCGAGCAGGCGGTCAGTGACCCGGTCCGGCTCGCGGTGCCCGCCCGTACCGACCTGGTGGTCAGCCTGTACTTCCCCGGCCGGCTCACCCACATCAGCCAGCACTGGATGGGGCTGCAGACCGTCTACTGGACCCCGGACGGCGGCGGTGACCACGCCGGGGACTCAGCCGGAAGCGCCTTCACCACGACCGACTCCACCTTCCCGTTCCTGACCGGGGTCGACGTTCGGGGCGGTGACGCGAAGGGCGCCGTGGTGGCGCTCGGCGACTCCATCACCGACGGGGCGTCGTCCACGGCGAACGCAAACCGGCGCTGGCCCGACTACCTGGCCGCCCGGCTTTCGGCCTGCTCGTCCACCGCCGGGGTGCTCAACGAGGGCATCAGCGGCAACCGGATCACCGCCGGGACCGACGGCAACCCGTCGGCGCTGGACCGGCTGGAGCGCGACGTGCTGTCCCAGCCGAACGCCCGGACGGTGATCCTTTTCGAGGGAGTGAACGACCTCAGCTGGGGCGGCGCCACCGGCGACCAGGTGATCGACGGTATGCGGCAGATCGCGCGGCGGGCCCACGCCCGCGGGCTGCGGGTGATCGGCGCGACCGTGGTCCCGTACCGAGGGTGGGGCGACTGGTGGACCGAGGACAAGGAGGCCGGCCGGCAGCGGGTCAACGCGTTCATCCGCGACTCCGGCGGCGTCTTCGACGGGTACGCCGACTTCGACAAGGCGGTCCGGGATCCGGCCGACCCCACCCGGTACGCCGCCGCGTTCGACTCCGGTGACCATCTGCACCCCAACGACACCGGGATGAAAGCGTTCGCCGACGCGGTCGACCTGGCCGCGCTCGGCGTGGCCCGCGACTGCCCCTCGGCCCGCGTCCGGCTGACCCCTTACCAGCCGAGCCTGCGGGCCGGTCAGGCCACGCAGATGACAACAACCGTCACCAACACCGGCCCCACGGCCGTCACCCGTGTCAGCACCCGCCTAAAGCTGCCGCACGGCTGGTCCGCCGAACCGGCGGGCAGCGCACGGATCCGCACCCTCGCCCCGGGCGAGCGCGCCGCCGTCACCTGGACCGTCACCCCCGCGGCCGACGCCGCATGGGGCACCCACCCGATCAAAGTGGACGCCTCCTGGCGCCAGGGCGGCCGGCCACGGCACGACTCCGACAGCGTGGACGCCACCGTCGTGCCTGTCCCGTCCGAGGTGCGGGCGCCGTACCTGACGACCGCCACGGCCGACGACGCCCAGTACGCCCGGAACAGCGGTCGAAGCGGTGACCAGTTCGCCATCTGGGCGGGCGGCCGGGACCTTTCCGGTGGGATGGACGAGAAGGCAGCCGTCTATCTGCCCGGCGCCGCGCCGCGCTCGGGCAGCGTCACCGCCCGGGTGGTCGGCCAGACGGGCAGCGGGCCGTCCGCCAAGGCCGGGATCGCCGTCGCAGGCGACCTGACCGCGCCGGAGAAGGGCGGCTACGCCGTGCTGGCCATGTCGGCGCGGTACGGCGTGGAGTTCATGACCGACAGCGACGGCGACGGCCGCCTGGACACCTGGGCCGGCGGCGGCGACTCCTACCACCCCGCCTGGCTGCGGCTGGTCCGCGACGGCACGACGTACACCGCGTACGCCAGTGCCGACGGCACCGCCTGGCAGCGGGTCGGCACCGCGACCGTGCCGTCGGCGAGCGGCAGCGGCGACGCCGGCCTGGTCGCCAGTGCCGTCAACCTCAACTATCCCGGCCAGACCACCACAGCTGTCTTCGACTCCTTCTCCGTCACCGAGTGAGAGGCACCTTCATGGCAGTCAGCCGCAGAGACCTCCTGACCACCGCGACCGCTCTCGGCGGGGCCGTGCTGCTCGGCCCGCCGGGGATCGCTCACGCCCTCGGCGGCAGGGCGCGCCCCGACTATGAGCCCACCAAGGCGTCGCTGGACACCCACCCGGTGCCGCGCTGGTACAAGGACGCCAAGTTCGGCATCTTCATCCATTGGGGCGTCTACTCGGTGCCCGGGGGCACCGGACGGCACAACGCGGGCGAGTGGTACCTGTGGTACCAGAGCTTCAAGGACACCGCCGAGTGGAAGTACCACCGGGACACCTACGGCCAGGACTTCGTCTACGACGACTTCATCCCGCAGTTCAAGGCCGAGAACTTCGACCCGGACTCCTGGGTCAGGCTCTTCGAGCAGGCGGGCGCCCAGTATTTCGCGCTGACCAGCAAGCACCACGACGGATTCGCCCTCTTCCCCAGCGAGGTCACCGACCGGCACTCGGTGAAGTACGGCCCCAAACGCGACCTGGTCGGTGAGCTGATGACCGCCGCCCGCAAGCGCGGCACCGTACGGCCGGGCCTCTACTACTCGCTGGGCGAGTTCTTCAACCCGGCCATCGGCCGGCCGATGAAGAACTTCTACACCGACGAGGAAATCCCGATGGTCGGCTACAAGCCGGTCGAGGACTACGTCGGCGACTACGAGCTGAAGCAGCTCTACGAGGTCATCGACCGGTACGACCCCGAGCTGCTGTGGGCGGACGGCCAGTGGTTCCGGCCCACCGGGGAGCCGCCGTGGCGCAGCGAAGAGCCTATGGCCTACTACTACAACAAGGCGAAGAACCGGGCGCGGCCCAAGGGCGTCGTGATCAACGACCGGTTCGACACCCACTTCGACTTCGCCACGTACGAGCAGCGCACCAACCCCACGATGGACCCGCAGAAGTGGGAGTGCTGCATCACCATGGGCTACTCCTGGGGCTACAACAAGCACGAGCTGGACGAGGACTACAAGACCTCCGAGTTCCTGATCCACCTGCTCGCCGACGTGGTCAGCAAGAACGGCAATCTGCTGCTCAACATCGGCCCCAAGCCCGACGGCACCATCCCCGCCATCATGCGGGAGCGGCTGCGCGACATCGGCGCCTGGCTGGACGTCAACGGCCCGGCGATCTACGGCTCGACGCCGTGGGTGCGGGCGGAGGAGGAGGGCAGCCCACTCGGCATCCGTTACACGGTCACCCCCGGCAGGTTCAACATCATCGCGCTGGGTGCCCCCAGCGGAACCCTGTCGGTGCCCGCCGACATCCCGATCAGCTCCACTTCCAGGATCCGGCTGCTCGGCCACCAGGGCCCGCTGCGGTGGACCCGCGAGGACGGCAAGATCCACATCACGGTCCCCTCCGCTCTCCCCAGCGACATCGCGAATACCTTCACCGTCGACTGGGACCGGGGATGAGCGCGATGACCGGACGCGACGAGACCCGGTTCGACACCCTCGGGCCCACCCTCACGGTGACCACGGTGCCCGCGGACCCGGCCGGCGGCGACGCGGTGACGGCCACCGCGCACCTCACCAACGACTGCCCCTTCCCGCTCCGCGACGCCGTTCTCCACCTGATCGGCCCGGGCGCGACGACGGCCGCCAAGACCATCCCCCTCGGCGACCTGCGGCGCGGCGCGAAGATCACCCGCAGCTGGCAGACCGCGATGCCCGCCGACGTGGCGGGCGACGTATCGTTCACCGCGCACCTCGTCTTCGACGTCGACGGCAACAGCTCCGACTGCGCCCGCTCCGCCAGGACCGTCAGCATCCCCTACGAGCCCAACGGGGTGCGGGAGCCGTACACCACCTTCGCCACCACCGACGACGCCACGTTCGGCCAGTACGCCCCCGGCCAGTTGGTGATCTGGGCCGGCGGCCGGGACCTGTCCGGCGGCTCCGACGAAAAGGGCGTCATCTACCTCCCCGGCGCCGCCGCCGAGTCCTGCGTGGTGCAGGTCAGGACGGCCGGCCTGACCGGCAGCGACAACCCCAGCGCCAAGTCGGGGATCGCGATCGCGGGCGACCTGACCGCACCCGGCAAGGGCGGCTACGCGGTGCTGACCATGTCCGCCCGGTACGGCCTCGAGTTCATGACGGACAGCGACGGCGACGGCCGCCTGGACACCTGGGCCGGGGGCGGCGGCTCCTACCACCCCGCCTGGCTGCGCCTGGTGCGCTCGGGCACCACCTATACCGCGTACGCCACCGGCAACGGGCTGGCATGGGAGCGGGTCGGCACCGCCACCGTGCCGTCGGCGAGCGGCGCCGGGGACGCGGGAGTCGTCGCCAGCGCCGTCAATGCCAACTACCCGGGCACCACCGTCCGGGCGGTCTTCGATCACTTCTCGGTGGAGGCGCCATGAGCGGCCACGCGTACCGGCCCGACGAGGACTTCCTCACCCCGCCCGTCTCGCTGACCGTGTCGCCGACGAGTCCGGAGGCGGGCTCGGCGGTGACGCTGACCGCCACCGTCACCAACACCGCCCCGATCGCGCTGCGTGACACGGTGCTCTACCTCGCCGTGGACGGCACCGGGCGGCCGTCCCGTCTGGGCAGCCTGGCGCCCGGTGCCACGGCCACCCGCAGCTGGCGGACCCGGCTCGCCGACGACGCCGAGGGCCTCGTCTCGTTCACCGCCCACGCACTCTTCGACGTCCACCGCGACGGCTCCGACTGCGCCCGCGCCACCTCGTCGGTGCGGCTGCCGAACCGGTCGCTCGCCGGTGCCTTCGACAACGCGGGCATCGCCTCCGACGACGCCCTCACGGTCGCCGACATCGACGGGTCGCGGTCCAGCCTGTCCGCGCAGGCGCTGGCCTCGGTCGGGCTGACACCGGGGGCGGTGGTGACGTACGACGGGACGACCTTCACCTGGCCGGACACCCGGCCGGGGAACAAGGACAACGTCGTCGCCTCCGGGCAGACCGTGCTGCTGTCCGGCTCGGGCACCCGGCTGGCCTTCCTGGGCACCAGCACCTGGGGCGAGGGCAAGGGCGAGGGAGCCGTCCTCTACGCCGACGGCACGCGGCATGCGTTCTCCGTCGCCGTCCCGGACTGGTACGGGGCGAACGGCTCCGCCGCCGTGGTGGTGCCGTACCGCCACATCTCCACCGGCCGGGACGACACCCCGGTCAGCCTCTACGTGTTCGGCGTCGAGCTACAGGACAAGGAAGTGCGCGCCGTCGTGCTGCCGAAGGTCAGCGACGGCCTGCAGTCGGGCGTCCCCGCCCTGCACATCTTCGCGATGACGGTCGCCTGAAAGGAAATTCTGGACAATATGGACAACGACGAAGGCGTCAGCCGCAGACGAGTGCTGACCGGAGCGGCCGCCGTGAGCGGCGCGCTGCTGCTGGCGCGGCCGCAGACCGCCCGGGCGGCCGCCGCGAACGGGAGCGCCCGGCCGTTCGACACGGCACCGGCCACCGCCGCGCTGCGGCGGCTGGTGCCAGCCCACCACCAGCAGGTCACGCTGCGCGCGGTGGCGGCCGGCGGCGGCGACCACTTCCGGGTCACCGGCCGGGCCGGGAGCATCACGGTGGAGGGCACCAGCCCCGCCGTACTGCTCACCGGGTTCAACCGGTACCTCGCCGAGGCCGCGAGGGCAGACATCTCCTGGAACGGCGAGCAGCTGAACCTCCCGCGGCTGCTGCCCGCGCCCGGCGCGGAGATCACGGGAGCGGCGAATGTCGCCCACCGGTTCGCGTACAACGACACCAACGAGGGCTACACCGGCGCCTACCGGGGCTGGAAGGCCTGGGAGCGCGAGATCGACGTGCTCGCGCTGCACGGCATCAACGAGGTGCTCGTGTACATCGGTGCCGACGCGGTCTACTACGACACCTTCCGGGACTTCGGCTACTCGGACGCCGAGCTGCGAGAGTGGATCCCCGCCCCTTCCCACCAGCCCTGGTGGCTGCTGCAGAACATGTCGGGGTTCGGCGGTCCGGTGTCCAAGCACCTCATCGACCAGCGGGCCGCCCTCGCCAAGAAGATCATCAACCGGGTGCGGGAACTCGGCATGACCCCCGTGCTGCCGGGCTACTACGGCACCGTGCCGGACGACTTCCTGGCCAAGAACCCCGGCGCGTCGCTGGTCGCCCAGGGCACCTGGGGCGCCTTCAAGCGCCCCGACTGGCTCGATCCGCGCACGGACCTCTTCGCCGAGGTCGCCGCTGCCTTCTACCGGCACCAACGGGAACGCTACGGCGACAGCTCGATGTACAAGATGGACCTGCTGCACGAGGGCGGCAACCCCGGTGACGTGCCGGTCGGAGAGGCGGCCAAGGCCGTCGAGGCGGCACTCCAGAAGGCACACGCCGGGGCGGTCTGGGCGATCCTGGGCTGGCAGACCAACCCCAGCCGGGAAATCCTCGGCGCGGTCGACAAGAGCATGATGCTCGTCGTCGACGGCCTGTCCGACCGCTACACCACCGTCATCGACCGGGAGAGCGACTGGGACGGCACCCCGTACGCCTTCGGCTCCATCTGGAACTTCGGCGGTCACACCCCGATCGGTGCCAACGCTCCCGACTGGGTGGAGCAGTACCCGAAGTGGCGGGACAAGACGGGCAGCGCGCTCACCGGGATCGCGATGATGCCGGAGGGCGCCGACAACAATCCTGCCGCCATGGCCCTGTTCACCGACCTGGCCTGGACGCCCGGCGCCATCGGCCTCGACGACTGGTTCGCCTCGTATGCCGTGTCCCGGTACGGCGGCGAGGACCCGCACGCCGTCGCCGCCTGGAAGGCGATCCGTGACACCGCGTACAACATGTCCCGCGCGGACGCGTGGAGCGAGGCTCCCGACGGGCTGTTCGGCGCCCGGCCGAGCCTGGGCGCCAACAAGGCCGCCGCGTGGGGCCCGGAGGCCGACCGCTACGACACCACGGCCTTCGACGCGGCGCTCACCGAACTGCTCCAGGTCGCGCCGGGGCTGCGCGACAGCTCGGCCTACGCGTACGACCTGGCTGACGTGGCCCGTCAGGTGCTGTCCAACCGCAGCCGGGTGCTGCTGCCCCAGATCAAGACGGCGTACGAGGCCGGGGACCGCGGCCGCTTCGACCGGCTCACCAAGACCTGGCTCAGCTGGATGAAGCTGATGGACAAGGTGCTGGCCACCAGCGGCCAGCACCTGCTCGGACGGTGGCTGGCCGACGCCCGTTCCTGGGGCGCCACCAGGGCGGAGAAGGACCAGCTGGAGTACGACGCGCGGTCGATCATCACCACCTGGGGCGGCCGGGCGAGCAGCGAGGAGGGCCTGCACGACTACGCCAACCGGGAGTGGTCCGGACTGCTCGGCGGCCTCTACCACCTGCGCTGGAAGACGTACTTCGACGAGTTGTCCACGGCGCTCGCGGCCGGCCGGCAGCCCGCCGGGATCGACTGGTTCGCGCTGGAGGACCACTGGGCGCGCCGGCACGACAGCTACCCGGTGCGGACGTCGGGCGACATCCACAAGCTGGCCCGGAAGGTGCGGGACACCCTGACCGCGGATCCCCACCAGGTGGCGCTGACCGCGTCCGCCGACCGGGCAGCGGTGGCCGAGGGCCGCCCGGTCACGGTCACCGTGTCGTTCACCAACCGCAATGGATTCGGCCCCGCGACGGATGTGAGCCTGTCGGTCGACGCGCCGGAGGGGATGACCGCCGAGCCGGCCGGCCCGACCACCACGGCGTCCGTCGCCCCGGGCGAGACATTCTCGGCGAGCTTCCGGGTCACCCTCACCGCGGCCGCCGGTGCGCTGGTCTCCCGGGTGCCGGTGGGCGCGTCCTACCGGAGCGGCGGCTCGCGGGGCTCGGCCTCGGCGGCCGTCCGTCTGATGGCGGGCACCGGTGTACAAGCGCCTTACCGAACGGCTTCCTTCAACGACGCCGTCTTCGGCCAGTCGGAGGACGGACTCGCCATCGAGGGCGGGGGCGCCGATCTGTGGGGTGGCACCAATGAGTTCGCCACGATCCACCAGGTCGCCGCCTTCGGTTCCGCCTCGGTCGCCACGGTCCAGGTCACCTCGCAGGACAACACCGGCGGCTGGGCCCGCGCCGGGCTGATGGTCCGTAACGACCTCTCCGCGAACGGCGACGGCTCGGCCGGGTACGTCAATCTGGCGGTGACACCGTCCAACGGATGCGCACTGTCCTGGGACGCCGACGGCAACGGAACATTCGACTCGATCGAACTGTCCGGGTCCTTCACCGCTCCGGTGCATCTGCGGCTGACGCGCTCCGGCAACGCCTATACCGGCGAATGCAGCGGTGACGGCGTCTCATGGACCACGGTCGGCACGGCCACCCCGGGCGGCGTTGCCGACGCCCAGGACATCGGGGTGTTCATGACGGCTGCCAACGGCTGGACCGGCACCCGCGGGATCGCCGGTTTCCAGGGCTTCTCCGTCACCTGAGCCACCGGGTTCCGCGCGGTCTTGTTCACCCCCATGGCACCGGCCACCGGGTCCAGAACACGCGAGGTCGCCTGCTGGACTGCCGAGGTCTACGGGACCCGGGACTCGCGCAGATCACGAGCCGGAAAGCACCTTGCGCAGGCCGAGCCTCGCCTCGACCCGCGCAAGGCGGGGCTAGCTTGTTCCGCCTCGGACGGACCCCGGGCGGCCAGCTGCGCCCCGCACCGAGAGAAACCCCAGGCCAGCGCGCTGCCACCCCGACGATCTCGCGCGACCCATTTCGGTCACCTGCTCGATGCCTCACGCAGAAAGCCTGGTCAGCGTACTGACCAGGCTTTTGGAGTGAGTGGGTCGTTCACGAGTTTTGCTGACCGGCGACGACGTAGCCAGTTGAGCGTGCACTTCCCGGCGGCATCAAGATCACTCCCCGGATAGTTGCGGATTCAAACAAATGGGTGCACGCTAGGCGAACGTGACTCGTCACCCCAGGCGCCGGTGAGGACACGATGCGGCGCTGCGCAGTCTTTCTCAGACGGGTCGAGCCCCGTCACTCAAGGGGAGGGCCAAGCGGAAAGCGCGTCCCTTGCCGGTTCGATGTCCAGATCCATGCGTCCGCCGTGACCTTGGGTGATCGCTGCGGCGATGGCGAGGTCGAGACCGCTGCCGCCGTGAGTACGGGAGCGGGAGGGGGTGACGCGGTAGAAGCGCTCGAAGACCCGCCCAGCCTCCTCCGTCGAGAGTCCGGGCCCTCGGTCGACGATCACGATCACATAGATGGGTGCGCCAGCGGCCGGAGGTGAGGAGGCGCTCGTACGGCCGAGGCTGTCGATGTCGCCCGTCGTAGCCCTGAACGGGTGACCCGACGCGTACGCCCACGGGGGTTCCCGGAGTCGCATGGATGAGCGCGTTGGGCAGGAGGCCGTTGAGGGCCTATCAACTCACTCGTGGCTGCTGCAACGCAGGGCAAAGTCAGCGCCGCACGCGTGAACGATGCGTGGATGGACGGCGAAGCATCGGCCGTCACGAGCGTAGCCACAGCAGGAATCAGACACCACCTACCTGCGAACGGCTTTCGAACATCGTGGACTTCCAGCCGTCGGCCGACGTGAGTGCCGGGAGCGATGCTCACCACCAGCGAGATCACCCTCTGTCAAAGCTATATCCACCCTGTGTCAATATCGCCCCTTCGGCCATTTCGGCATTCGACCAGTTTCCTCTCTGCCCTTCGCAATGATCACCCTAGTACGGTGAATCCCGTTTTTGGCTGCGTAAGTGCCAGTCGCATCTACCGGCGGAAGGCGCGACCGCTTCGCAGACCCACGGGGCAGGGGGAGGAAGCACACACATGGATCCGTTGGCATTTCCTGCACTGGCCGGGACGCTGCTGACCGAGGCGGTCAGGTTTCTCTTCGACCGAGCGAGTGCGGTGTTGGACCGGCGAGCAGGTCGAGTGGCGGTGGAAGAGCCGGAGCAGGTTCCAGGGCAGATGCAGCCCCTGCTGGTCAGGGCTCCTGCACTCACCGACGAGCGCATCGCACGCATCACCGAGGCGCACGGTGCCCTCCGTGTCTATCTGTCGCGGCCCGAGTTCCTCCAGGGCGATGACACCGAATTGCGGGAGCTTCTGGGACGCCTTCGCCGGGACTTGGAGGAGGTGTATGGGCGCCGCTTGCCCTTCGGCGACGAGAAGGAGGCAGACCGGCCCGGGGTGGAGGTCTCTCAACGGGCCGATTCCGTTCAGAGCAAGCAGGTCGGCATGCGCGTCGGCGGAGACATCACGGAACGCGGACGGGTACGCGTCGATCAGGAGGCCGGGACCATCGAAGAGAGAGGAGAACAGGTCGGCATCGAGGTAGAAGGCACCATCGGCTGATGCAGGACGGCAACAGCATGAGCTTCGATAGCAGCCGTACCGGAGAACGCCCGCAGCAGGCTCTGCCCGCGTCCAGGGGGGATGAGGGCCGGGAGGGCAAGCAGCCGACAGCCCGGGTGCAACCCACGCCGGCACCACTGAACCCGGGCCCCGGACCGAACAGCCTGCCCGAGCTGCCGCCACCGCCTCCCGTGCCGCCCAGCATCGCTGCGTCAACCGCAGCAGCGGCACCCGGAACGTCAGCAGAGACCGCGACCGCCGAGAACGCCTCCGCCGACCGCTTCCCGCGGCGGCCTCCAGCCGGGGTACCGGCGCGAGACACGGTTGAGGCAGTCGGACAGGCCGCCGTGCTGCAACGGGCCTTCAACAACTACGGCGAGCAGATCGGCACGAAGTACGTGTACGAGCAGACCCTCGACTCGCACGCCCCGATCTCGCGCGAGTACCTCGCCGTAGTCCGCGAGGTGTACGCCGAGCCCCACCGTGAGGACCGGCTGGCACTCAGCCCTTTCAAGCAGGCTCTTGAAGCCCTGCGTGCGGCAGGCTCCGTACTGGTCATCAGCCGCCCGCCGAACAGCAGCCGGACTTTTACCGCCTACGCGTTGTTCGCCCATCTCCTGGACGATGGCGTCATCACCGAAGTGCGACCGCTGTCCTTCGGCGGCTCCAAGCACTTTCCGACCAGACGCCTGCCACACGACCGCCATTGCGGATACCTGCTCGAGCTTCCCCCTGACGAAGATGACTTCGCAGTCGACGACTCCTTCGGCGGCAACCTGAACAAACTCGTCGAGCGCCTGCTGCGACGTGACTGCCGTCTGATCATCCTCACTCGTCCCGAGCAGTGGAGGCGTATCAGCCACGGGGCGCCGGATGAGGTCGCCCCGGAGTTGGGAGTGGTGGGTCCGCGCGACATCGCCGAACGGTGGCTTCTGGCGCAGGAGGCCGACTTTCCAGCAGACCTGTGGCTCGATCACAAGGACATCAAGCTGCTCCTTGCTGGCCAAGCCCCGACCGATGTGCTCAACCTCGTGTATCTGATGCTGGAACAGCACCGGGCAGCCCAGTCAGCCGCGCCGGTTACCGCCGCCCCGGATCAGGCGCTCAGGCACAAGCGGGAGGACTCTCCTCGCCTGACGTTCGAGAAGCAGGTGGCCAACGTGGTGGCCGCTCATAGCAACTGGGAGGACGCGCTCTACCGCTGGCACGAGCCCAAGGAACGCACCCGTACCAGTTTCGAACGCAACTTCCTGCTGGCTGCGGCTGTTCTGCGCGGTGATCCGGTCGGGCATGTGTACGCCAAGGCGGCGGAACTCACCGAACAGCTCGAAGACGTGCCAGTCGAGGTGGACGGACAGCGGGAACCCGGGGTCATCGCCATGACGAGGGCTGTGGGAGCACGACGCGAAGACGACGGCACCCTCACCTTCACTCGCCCGCACTGGGACGACGCCGTCATCGAGTACTTCTGGAACGACCGCCCCCTGGCTCGCACCACCTTCCTCGCGTGGCTCGCACATGCACCCGTCGTCGATACCGACGTGAGCAAGGATGCATTGGAGATCATCAGCAAGGACGGTCGACTTGCCTTGGCCGAGCGCGTGGGTCAGTTCGCTCTGCGATGGGCCGTTCGACATCGTCGCCAGACTCCGCTGGAGCGGATCGTCGAGGAGTGGTACAAGCCGGGGACTGCCAAGGAGCTGTGGCCCCTAGCCGTTGAACTGCTGGACTCCGCTGCCATCCATGCCGCCAGCGCGCCGTATATCCATTCAATGCTGCTGGCCTGGTCGAGCCGAAGCCAGCCCCACCTGCAACGCGTCGTCGTAGAGGTGTGTACGGGCGCGTTCGGTCGCCGGCATACAGCCAAGGCCCTGCGTCGGCTCAGAAATGTGGCCTCGCAAGGTCGTCCTGACGTGATCGACGTGCTGCGCGCGGCGGTGCGCGTCCTCTGGGAGGACGTCACCGTACGGCAGATGCTGTTCGGGTACGTCGTCGATTGGTGCAAGTCGGAAAAGACGAGCCAGACCGTCGGGCACCGAACGTTCAGCGCGCTAGCCCTGAACTCCCCTCCCGAGGCATCTGGCCTTCCTCCGCTCCTCCAAGCCATGGCCGAGGAGAACCACGACGAGGAGGACGCCTTCCGCCCTACCGTGCAAGGGCTTGTGATCGGCTGGCGCACCCTGCTGTGCCAGACGGCAGGGCCGACAGGGGAACGAGATCTCGATAAGGCCGTCTTCACGTGGCTCGATGCAGCACTGGAACGGCACGAACTTAAGTCCGTTGTCTTCGACTCCCTGCGCCAGGCCGTGAACGTTCCGGGGGCTGAAGGGCCGATCCTTCGCGAAACTCTGCGCACCTCTGCCCAGTGGTGGGTTCAGGGACAGGACCGTCCCTACTCCAAGGAAAAGGAAGACCTCAAACACGAACTGTCCGCCCTGCTCGACCAGGACCTCATCGCCCGGCGCAATCAGCCAATCGCGCCTCAGCCCTCGTCGCCAGGTGCTCCAGGTGATGAGCCCCAGGCCGATGCGAAGGCCGACGCCGCATGAGACGCCGGGCCGCCAAGGCGCCTGCCTCTACGGCAGAAGACAACGCCAGCTGGACGTCCGTCTTCACGGACCGCCTCAAGAGCATGGATCCAGTGCTGTCCTTCACCAGCGAGATCCGGGTGGCCTGGCGCCGCGCCAGCGCCACCGCGCCAGCGAATCGGCACACAGCACCGCGCCTTGCGAGAAGGGAGATCGAGAAGGCGGCCGAGCGCTGTGACGTCCTCCGTCCCAAAGCCGCCGAACAGGACATCACCGTCGCCATCCAGGGACAGCTGCCTCTCGTCGCCGACGGTGTGGTGGTCACCGATGTCCAGGTGCACATCACCGTGGAGGACGCCATTCGGGAGGCTGCTCTCCGCACGGAGCGGCTGCGGCAAGAGTGCCAGCGGCAGGAAGAGCGCATACGACGCGACCACGAGCTGGACGCCCTGGCACGGCGGCAGGTCCGAGCACGCGAGGCGTTCCTCCGAGAGGAGATCCTCGCCAACCCGGCCGCTGTCCGCCTCTACGGACTGTTGGAGGGAGCGTCGAAGCACTGGTCCCGACTAGGGGGGCCGCCGGCGGGCACCGACCTCGAAGACCTGGTGCGTGAGGTCCGGCAGTGGCAGCCGGGACAGCAATGGGTGACAGCCGCACAGCTGCTCCACGACTTCGTCTCCGGCCTGACGGAGGAAGGGCGGAAAGAGCTGCTCACCATCCTTGCCGATGCTGTCCGCGCATTCGGCGACGAGAACACAGCCCATCACCTCGCCCTGCTTTCGGGCGAGGTGCGGTGAAGAGCGCTGCGCTGCGCTGGGTGCTTGATCCCGTCACCAGCGTGTTGGCTCTGCGGCTGCGTGTACGAGAGCGTGGCCGTTTGTCCTATGACGCCGCCTGGCGTCTTGCCCGGGTGATGCGCCATCCGGATGAGATGGGCTACCGCCTGCACGGACATCGCAGCGACGACACGTAGGCGGGATCGATCAGTGGATCGCTTGACGCCCGGTGATCTTGGCGACCGGCTCCGGTTATCGCAAGCTGGGCCTGCCCAAGGAGGAGGAGCTGTCCGGCCGGGGCGTGTCCTGGTGCGCGACGTGCGACGGCTTCTTCTTCCGCGACCGCGACATCGTGGTCGTCGGCGGCGGCGACACCGCCATGGAGGAGGCGACCTTCCTCACCCGCTTCGCCCGCTCCGTGACCGTCGTCCACCGTCGCTCCACGCTTCGGGCCTCGCAGGTGATGCAGAACCGCGCGTTCGCCGACAACAAGATCTCCTTTGCGTTCGACAGCGAGATCGCGGAGATCAAAGAAGCGGACGGCAAGCTCGCGGGGGTTGTGCTGCGTGACGTCTTCACCGGCAAGACCCGCGACCTGGGTGTGACGGGCCTGTTCATCGCGATCGGTTACAATCCGCGTACGAAACTCCTCGCAGGCCAGCTGGAGTTGGATGACGCCGGTTACCTGAAGGTGCTGTCCCCGTCGACCCGCACGAACATCCCGGGTGTCTTCGGCGCCGGCGATGTGGTCGACCGCACGTACCGTCAGGCCATCACCGCCGCTGGTGGCTGCGCTGCCGCCCTGGACGCCGAGCGGTACCTCGCCGCACTCGCCGACGGCAGCACCGAAACGGCCTGTGCCGCAGTGCCTGTCTGACGTAGGCAAGTAGCGGGGCGGCCAACACGAGCCTGTGCTGGGCCGCCCCGGCTCGCTCTGCCCCACGCAGCATCGGCGATTACGCCAGGCCGTTACCCGCTCCCAGGCGCCTCTGCTTCACGCTCTGTGCGGGCGCCGCTGTTGGGCGCTTGTTGTTCCAAGGCATCACCGAGAGCCGCAACAGCCTCACTGAGGCGGCGAAACACCTTCGTGGGCAGGCCAAGGCGCCTGACACCTCGCTCCAGCGGCTCGCGCATGTGTCGCTCACAGACCACGAAGTCCGCGTACCCGGCAGCGCACGACAGGTAGACCATGTCCGTGAGGTCGTTCCTCTCCCATCGTGTGCCCCTGTTGAGGTGCCGATTGTGGAGCATCTCGCGGTAAAGCCCTGTCGCAGGCAGTGCGCTGAAGCCTTCCATCGGCTGCTTCTGTGACCACTGTTGGAGCTCTTGCTGAGACAGCCCAGCCGCATGCGCCCCTTCCGCCAGCTCCCGCCGAAGATCGGCGAAAAGGAAGGCATCGATAGATCGACGCTTCTGCTGCGAGTCCCACTTCTGGGCATCGAGCCAGTCGCTGAATTGCTGATTTGCCTGGACCCACCCTGGCTCCGCACCAGGCTCAACGCGCTCAGCATCGAGCATGACGTCTATGTACGCAGAGGCAGACGTCAGGGCAGCCAGGCGGAAGGCGTCATCAGCGGAGAAGTCCGCAGGTGGCGAATAGGGCACTAGCCGACTCGGCGAGTGGAGCGAGTTCGGCGCGAGCGTGAATGCCGACGCCGGCCGCGCATCGTCGGCTTTGCCCAGCCAACAGCGGAACATCCCACCGATTTCGTCACGCCGCACCTGAAGCGGATCACGCATCTGCCAGCCCCGACTGAGCTGGAGAATCGTCAGACCTAGGCGGTACCGCTTGTCTGCCAACGACCACTTGGTCGTCTCGTGGTAGTGACCAGCGGAAGCCGGCAAGACGATACGCCGGGAGCGTACCCACTCAGCCAACTGCTCGGCAGCGTCACGCTCTTTCCCGCCTACCGCGCTCTCACCTTGCAGTGCATCGCTGACCGGACGCCACATGTTCTGGTCCAGGTACACGACAAGTCGACGCTCGAGTTGTTCGCTTCGACCGCGAGCAGGCAGCTCGAACGCGACTTCATCACCGTTGCGCGTGACGGCAAGCAATCCACCGAGAGACGGCGCATAGTGCAAGCGCGAGAGCAGGCTTGTGCTCGCAAACGGTGGATTCGTCATGGGTTGCCGAGCTTCCTTGCCGTCGGAACGCGCCAGAACGACCGATGACGTCTCCCTGTCGAGGGTCATCATCACGACGAAGGGTTCGGTTGGCTTGCTCACTGCAACATCTTGCAGGCAAGACGGCCCGAGCCCCAAGAGCGTATGCAAGCGCCGTCGCCCCACGGGGTCACATCATCAACCCGGTGCCGCGTTTCCACACTGCCTCTCTCCAGACCGGGCACACTGTCCTGCACGGACGGAGGCGGAGGGTATGGACGGGACAACAGCAATTCGTGTCGGGCTACGGCACCGTCGTACGAGCCTGACGGACAGCACCAAGCTCAAGGACTCAGCATCCAGGAGGAGGACGTTCGCCGCTGCCCTTCAGCAGTTCGAGGAGCAGATGAACGCGGCGAAGGTCGTCTCCGCCGCCACCCGCCCCATCAACCTGTATTACGGCCTCGTGCAGGCCGGACTCGCGATAACCGCTGCCCACGCACCAGGCACTTGGACGTTCAGCAAGCACGGCCTGAAACTCGTCGACATGGAACCGGACATCCCTGACGTGTCCGTCAGGCCCGACGGACAGGGTGCCTTCCAAGCAGTGTCTGATGCCACGGGATCCGAGCGAACGTCGGGTGCGATCAGCCTCGGGTCCCTGTGGAACTCGATACCCGAACTTACCGAGGCACCTCTCAAAGGGGCGATCAGCGATCCGGCGGTCGACCTGCTTGCTGACCGGCGCACATCGATTCAGGACGACCTGCGCAGATGGTCGGCCACCCCTTCGCCGCCAACCGAATACCTGCGCGCGTCGGTCTACGTGAACGAGGAAATGCCCGCGCTACCGGACAGGAAGGCGTGGCTCGCGGCCTTCCTCCCGAAGTATCCGGGCCTGCACGACGCGCAACTCTGGGGCAGTGAGCAGGACGCCTTCGGAGAGATCCGCTCACGACGGTTCTCTGTCGAATTCTGCTGGCCGGCTCCCAAGAGGGAAATGACGGAGGCGGAGATCGAGGGTTTCTTCGACAACAGGGCACCGGCCTGCCGCTTCGCCACCGACCGCTACCTACGGCCCGCCTTCGAGCCTGCCAAGACGCCACCGACACCACTCATGTCCTGGTGGCTGCTCCTCTACAGCTTCTCGATGCTGGCCCGCTACCAGCCCCGTAAATGGTCCGAGGCCCTGGACATTGACAGGTCTCCCCATGCGGCAGCCCTGGAGTACGCTCTGGACATCGCCCTCGAAGCGATCCCTCACCTCGTGCTGGAGGGCTTGGATCAGGAACCGTTGCTGCTCGCCAAGCCGATGACCTTCTGAGGCGGCAGGGCACATCCAGGGCACATGAGCCCGGGAAACGGCGTTGACCCGTGTGAACTACCGAGAAGAGTTTTCCCAGGTCAACGCACATCTCACCGAGAAACCCCAGGTCAACACCCTGCTCCCTCCCATTCGCTGCACGAGTGGCACAACTTCAACCATCATCGCCTGGTAGCGACCGCGCTGCCCCGGCCCAGCCCTCGCTTGACTGCTCTCGCCCTGGCCCCGTTGCTGGACGTCTACACCATCGGTAAGACCGCACCTGTCACCGAGGCCTCTACCCGCGTCCTGTTGGCCCTGCTCGGTCGGCGGGAAAAGATTCTCACCAGCCGCCGCCTTCCCTCCCAGCCAGACCGCTCCCTGCGGCGCGTCGTCCTGGCCGCACGACTGGCGCCCGCGCGTATCTCTCCGGGCTCGACGGCATGGCCTTTCGCGATGAAACCCCGCTCACGGGCCGCAACATCACTGTGACGCTGTTCCGCCCACTGACGGCCTTTACTCCTCGGGTCGTCAGCTCAGTGCTCTGCGAGCCCTTGTGGCACTCGACCCGCAGTCTTTGGCTGCTCGCCTCCGGGCTGCGCCGCCTTCCACACGACCCTGCAGACCACCGCCTGACCGTGACCGTTTCCCCGCCCGAGAGGACGCCGTACGGCTGAACATCCCGAATGGTGTACGACTCCACTTGTGCACCATTGCGTACGGACACCCGTGCTCAACGGGCCCCGGCCAGCCCTTGGAGCCGTGCGGCTTTCCTTGCCCGAGTCGATGCCTCCGAGGTGGGGGATGGCTTCGGTCGTCCCTGAAGGCACGATCCGGAGTTTGCCGTCTCCATGCAATTGCCGCGACCGTCTCCGGAGCGGATCAAATGCGTCGTACGGACCGTCTGGGTGAATCCCGCGTCGCCACGAAACAAAGGTGGCCGGTTAAGCGGCCGCATGTCACGATCGAGCCATGCCTGTTTTTCTGGACGCCGCCGAGGGTTCGGGACGCCTTGCCGTGCCGGCCCCCAGGATGCGGCGGGTGGTATTCGTCGCGGTGCTGAGCCCACCAGGGCAGCTTGCCCTGGTGGCAGACGAAATTCCTGGAGTTCGTCCCCAATGGGTGCTTCCATCAGGATCCGCCCGTGCTGCGGAGCCCTACCGTGAGGCGGCAGCGCGCGTGCTGCGCGACGTAGTCGGCGCGATGCCGGTGCGCGGGAGCGCCGTCGAGGGATGCCGGTGGGCTCGGGTTCCTGTTCCAGTGCGCCGGAGCCGCCGAGAGGCCCGCGTGGTCATTTTTCGTCTCACTGCGGCTGGCGACCCACTCGAACCTCTGCCATGGAAGGGAGCGACACGCTGGGCGGGGCCTGAGCAGTGGCCGGAGTTATCTACACGTTGTGATCTGCCGGATGTGGATGTTCTGTTGACGGGATGTTTGGAGGGCTGGATCCCGGATGGGCGGATCACGTTGGAACCTTGAACACCTCCGCATTTCGGCACCGTTGTCACTCTGCCCTGGCGATCGTGATGGCGGTCTCCTGTAGGGCCGTGGCAACCGCGGGCATGTCTTGTTCGCGCAGGCGCACGGCGGGTGCGTGCACGGAAATCGCGGCGAGTGGTTCCCCGATACGGTTGCGGATAGCCACTCCGACGCCGTGCAGGTCGTGTGCGCTTTCCTCGAGGTCTGCAGCCCATCCCCGGGCTCTGATCTCCTCCAACTCGTCCTCAAGCACCGGCCATTCAGTGATGCTTCCTGCCGCCGTGGCCGCTAGCTCGGTGGGAAGTGTCGCGCGTACCTCTGCCGGGTCACGCAGTGCGAGCAGCGCTTTGCCCGCCGCTGTGACATGAGCCGGGAAATCCTGGCCCAGCGGAACGCTGACGCGCAGGACCTGCCGGCACTCGACTCCATCGACCAGTCGGACGGCGGCCGCATCCAGGATGTAGAGGCACACGGTCTCCTGCAACTTCTCGGACAGCTCTTCCAGAGGCCTGCGAGCCTGCCGTCGAACGTCCAGCTGGGCGATCGCTGTCAATCCCATGCGTACCAGCTGCGGCCCCGCTGAGTATCCGCGCTGGCCCGGATCGTGGCGCAGGAACCCTGTGCGCTGCAGGGTGACCAGGATGCGGTGTGCGGTGGAACGTGAGATGCCGAGTTCACGGGCGGTTGCGGTGACACCGATTTCCCCCCGGTCATGCGCGAGGATGAGAACATCGAGGGCCTTCGCCACCGACGCCAGAGCCTCCGTCGCCGACAGATGATTGCCATCCACCATAAAGGAACCGTAGCGCGCAAACGCTCCCGGGGACCGGGAGCTTGGGCAGAATCCACACGTCAGACTTCTGCAGCGGCAAGCCGAACGGATCCGGCGCGGCGTCACACGATTCCGATGAGCTGTCTCTGCGACAAGAAAAGGTCGAGTACTGCGACAACTCAGACTGGGCTTTTGCCGCACTCGGGCGCTCTCCTGACCGTTTAGTGTCACCTCACAGGAACTGCGTGCGTGCCACAGTGTGCCGTCCCTACACTGGCAGCGGTCTTCCTGAGGAGTTCACCATGGCGGGATACCGGACAGACGCATCTGCGTCAGGCAAAGGTGTCTACCTCGGCTTGGCCCGGCATGCCCTGGAGGAACTGATCACTTCGCTGCGCGGCGAGTTGGCCGTGCTGGAAGCCGTGCACGCGATGATGTGCCAGAGCGTCGAATCTACCGCCGTCCGTGAAGAGCGGCCGGCCACTGACGAGGACCCGGTAACCGCCCAACCGTCCGGGGAGGATCCGTCCGAAGATTCTGCCGCTGACGAGGAGCCGTCGGCCCAAGATGCACACCCGGACTCTCGCGCCCGGACCCTGGGGCCGCCACGCAATGGAAGCATGCGTGATGCGATCCTCACGCTGTTGTGCGCCGCCCAGGAGGCGATGTCGATCACCGATATCGCGGCGGCGGTGCGGCCAGGAGCGGACGCGACGGTCCGCTCATCCGTAGGTAAAACGCTCAACCGTATGAAGCAACTCGGTGAGGTGGAAAACGTAGCGCCTGGAATGTTCCGGGCCGCGCTGTCATCCCAGGCCGCTTGATGCATCCGAGAACTGCCCACAACCCAACAAGCAGGCCTCCCTCGATTAACGGTCGAGGGAGGCCGCCACAACGCACGAACGGACGCTTCTCCTGACAGGGTTCCGGTCCGTCGTGCACGTTCACCTTAGCGCTCCCGCCGGTAGCGCTATAGGGCGTCCGCGCCATTCCGCACTGGAGCGTGCACGACTGACCTCGAATAGGCAATTGGGGATCAGTCATGAACACATTGGGTCGCATTCGATCCGGGCCAGAGTGCCAGGCCCAGGGCGTGCTCCAGCCGGCAGATCGTCAGGACGTCCGGCCAGCTGGCCCCCGCCAGCAGATCACCGATGGTCTGCCTACCGACGTCACTCTGGGCGGCGAGTGCACGCAGCGACAGCTCCGGCCGCTCACACAGGGCCGCGGCAAGGCGGCGGGCAATCGTCTGGACCACCGCGGCGGCGGGCTCCCCGGCGATCCGGGCGTCCGGCCACTGGTCCGGGTCGACGGCGTAGTTCCGTGGCGACGCCGTGCGCGCTCGGCCTCCGGTCATAAAGATGCGTTCCTTCAGATCATGATCGACACTGACATCAGTGGCCGGTTAACCGGCCACATGTCATGGGCCTTGCGCCTGGAGGTCGCTGTGTCGAATCGCCTGCTGGCGTACGCGCCGAAACCGGAGACGGTGCCGCCCGCCCAGTGGCGCCGCATCGCGCCAGTCGTCCGGTCCCTGGGCTTTCTGACCGTCGCGGCCGGGCCCTACGGCCCAGATGTGATCATGACGCCACTCGCGCGACTGGTTGCCTGGGCCGAGGCCCAGGGCCTTCCACTGGAACCCTCGGTGCTCCTTGACCAGAGCACCGTCGAACGCTTCATCCTGGTCGGCTGCCGCGACATGGCCGCCAACAGTCGCCGGACCTGCAGCAGCCAGTTGCGCCGGGCTTCCGAAGCGCTCCTGCTGGATCAGCTCGGGCAGCATCCGCCGATCCGGCTGAAGGCGATTGCTACCCCGGTGGCTCCCTACCCGCCCGCAGAAGTGGCTCACTGGCTGATCTGGGCGCAGAGCCTGCCCACCCCGTCCCAGCGGCGCAACGCCTGTCTGCTCTTCTGCCTCGGCATCGGGTGCGGACTGGCCGTCGAGGACCTTGTGTACGTTCAGGGACGGGACATCCGACCAGGTCCGACCGGGCGGGCGCTGGTCAACGTGCACGGGCGCCGTCCGCGCACTGTCGTATGCCGGTACGCCTACGAGGAACTGCTGCTGGCGGAAGCCGAGGCCATCCCGGCAGACGCCTACGTGTTCCGACCGGACTGGCAGAACCGCACCAGCAAGCACATCGCATCGGACTGGCTCGCCAAGTACCCGCGAATCATCGGCCGTTGTGACAGCGCCGTGCTGCAGACCCAGCGGCTGCGCACGACATGGCTCGTCGATCTGCTGAACGCTGGGCTTCCGCTGACGGTGATCCTCAAAGCATCGGGGCTCGCGACACTGCACAGCCTCTCGCGCTACCTCGTCTTCCTTAGCGACGTGTCCGAAGCAGAGGCATGTGATCTGCTGCGGGGAGCAGCGGCATGAGCAGGAAGAATCCCGAGAACAAACACTGCCGACGCACCGGCCTCGCCTTACGCCCCGCACCGCAGGCCCCCGACCGCACCCTCAACGACAAGGTTGTGAACGAGATCTTCAACCTCGTCCGCAGCTGCGGTGCACTGGAGCGCCTCCCCTCCAACCCCCACAAGCCGGGTCCGAAGGGCCTCCCCTTCCGCACCGTCTTGATGGGCTTGCTCCTGTCGCAGTACATGGGCAAGAGTGCGAACCTCGACGACGCGTGGGAGACACTCTTCTTCGGACTGTCTCCCGGAGCCAAACGCCTGCTCGACGTCCCCGACATCGACCTGGACATCCCCGAGGACGCCACCAGCGAAGAGATCGACGACATCGCACACCGGCAGTACGCGACGTCGAAGCGGGTCTACCGGTCCTGGGCCTCGATGACCAAGCGCCTGGACCCGGCGCCGCACGACCGCCGCAAACGCCTGACACTCAGTGAGGCCAAGAAGATCCGGCGCAAGTGGAACGCCCCCGACAACGCAGACACCGTGCGCAACCTGGAGGCTATCGCCCAGGATCTGGTTCTCGCTCCGGTCATGGCCTCTTACCGGCGCGGCGACTTCGCACGCTGGCAAGGTCACATCGCGGTCGACGACACCCCGGTTCCAGTCTGGGGTAAAGGGCCGGACTACGACAGGGACCGCGCCTCGCTGGAGATCACCGCCGGGATGTACGTGAAGGGAGGAGCGCAGAAGCGGCCGGTGCAGATCGGTAACGGAACGTCGACGCCTACGAATACCGGCACCCGGCGCGGTACGGCGAACAAGCCAGCCTCTCGCAAGGGCAAAGGACCGCAGGAGAAGAAAGCGAAGGTGCCGGAGACGAAGGAGTTCCGCTACGCCATAATGGCCGCGTTCCCCGGCCATGGCCACGGCGACCTCGCCGGCGCCTACCCCGCGGTCTGCCTCGGCATGATCCTCCACACCCCGGGCACCGAACCAGGCCCGGCCGCCCTGCGTGCCATCCGGGCAGCGTACGACCGGGGCCTGGTCAAGGACCTCTTCTGTGCCGACCGGGGCATCTCCCAGGCCAGGCCCCGCAACCTGCATCTGCAGCTGCTCGATCTCGGCCTCAACACGGTGAAGCACTACAACGACGACAAGGTCGACCGGCAGGGGGCCTTCCGCGGTATGGAGCTGGTCGGAGGCGAGTTCTACTGCCCTCTCATGCCCACCCCGCTCGTCACTGCGGGCGCCGCCTACATCAACAGCCGCACGGACGAGGACCGCGCCCACGCGCTCAACTTGATCCAGTCCCGCAGGAACTACCAAACCAAGGTCAAGGAGTACGGGCCCGCAGGCGACCAGCGCCGGCAGTGCCCAGCACTCGGACCACACGCCACGGTCACCTGCTACCGCCGCCCCCAACCACGCCGGTCCACCGTTGTCGACCTCGACGCCCCCACCGTCCGCACCGCGGCCGCCCTGCCCGCCATCCGCAAACCCAAGCGGGACGCCAGCCCTTACCCCGACATCTGCACGGGGAAGAGCATCACCGTGCCGGGCACCGTGCTGGCCAAGTGGCGGCAGAAATACCCCCTGTTCACCCCTATGTGGCAGGAAGCCTGGTCCGGACTGCGCAGCCAGAACGAGGGCGGCAACGGCAACCTCAAGAAGTCCGCCCTCGACAGCATCGACAACCCCCAGCTTCGACTGCCCCACGGACGCGTCGCGCAGACCCTGCTCAACGCCGTGATCATCTTCGTGGCGAACTTCCGAGCCATCAAACGGTTCCGCCGCGACCAGGGCATCCGGCCCCGCAAAGCTGGCACGCCGAGCTCCACAACCCAATCCGGCGAGCCCCTCGAGCCACCCCACGGGCAGCCGTTTCCGACCCATCCGGTCGAGCCTCCGCCACGTGAGTGACCCACTCCCGCAGCGCTCCGCCCTCTGAAAACCCCACATGCCTGCGCCACGGCCACCAGCCGTCGCACAGGCATGTCCTGTTTCCGCAGGTGAGAGGCGCAGCACCCGGACCGCCACCGCACCAACCCCTCACTGAGTCGACCGTGCGACCCGAAGGCCCCAGAAACGACGAAATACCGGTGAGTCACATGACTCGACCGGTAATTCGTGAACGCTTCGGGACGATCTCGTGAACGTCCCAGTGAGTGTCCGAGGGGGGACNNTCCGCCACCCGGACCAGGTGTGCTCCGCGGTTCCCCGCGGCGACAGGGACAACGATACCAAGGTTTTGGAGTGCGTTTCACCTGCGTAAGGGACCGGCCCCGGGCCGCGCCGACCTGCGGTGACGCGGTCCGGGGCCGGGTTGAGGGTCACGGTGGGTGGTCAGGCGGTGCCCGGCGGCGTCAGGCGGGCATCAGGTGGCGGTCGGGGAAGTTGCCGGGGGTGCGGTCGGGGTCGGGGCCTTCGGTGACGGCGTGGACGAGGAGGTCGCCGCCGACGAAGGCGCCGCGCCAGGAGGCGCCGAAGCCGCCGAAGAGCTCGTCGCGGTCGCCGCGGGAGCGGGGCTTGCCGTGGCCGGTTTTGAAGGCGCGGATCTGGGGGGCGAGGCGCTGGTAGGTGGCGGGGTCGTCGCAGGAGAGGGTGGCGACGAGGGCGCCGTTGCTGGCGTTCATGGCGGCCAGCAGTTCGGCCTCGGTGTCGACCAGGACGAGGGTGTCGACGGGGCCGAAGGGTTCGGCGTGGTGGAGGGGGGAGGAC
>NZ_MUNE01001289.1 GCF_002154605.1 Streptomyces milbemycinicus
GCGCCGGGCGCTGGGTCCCCGCGGCCGCCACGGGGACCCAGCGCCCGGCGCACACCACACCGCCCTGGACCGCTCCTCAGGACGGCCAGGACGGGCCCCGGTTCGACGCGGCGAAGGACCACCGCACCCTCACCGGCCCCGACGGGCGGGTGTACGACCTGGTAGAGGCGGAGGGAGACGGCAACCGCTTCTACGCCGCCGTGGCGGCGGCCCGGCCCCCGGCCACCGCCCGGACCGCCCCGCAGGGCCGGCACACCGGACCGGGCGCACCGGGCGTACCGGGGGCGACCCCGCTGACCGACCTGTCCGCCACCCAGGTGGCGCGCCGCATCGCCACCCGCGTGGCCGCGCAGCCCCTGCCGGACGGGGCCCGCCTCGACCCGTCGGCGACGTTCCGCTGGGAGGACGTGGCGGGGCTCACGCTGGGCCTCGACGCCACCCGGCGCGATGCCCTGCGCGGCGAGATGCGCCGCACCGGCGGCCGGATCCCTCAGGCGACCCGGGACGCGGACGCCAACGGGGAGGCGCTGCTGCGCGTCCAGTTGCACGCGGCCCGCCGCTGGGACGCCACCGCCGCCGCGCTGGCCGCCGAACTGACCGCGCGGGCGGAGAGGATCACCCTCACCCTGGTGTCCGAGGACGGCAGCCACCGCACCTTCGGCGACCCCGCGGCCACTCCCGAGAACACCGTCACCCTCTATCAGCGGGGCGACGAATTCCTCGTGGCCCGCCCCCGCCCGCGCCCCGCCGAGGACGAGACCG
>NZ_MUNE01001290.1:0-167 GCF_002154605.1 Streptomyces milbemycinicus
AGCCCCGCCGCGCCGAGCGCGGCGACCACGGTGGCGATGGCGGCCGTTCTCACGGCCCTCCGTTGACTGCTCACGCTTCTCCAGTCCTCCCCAGTGACACCAGTGCGGGACATTTGACCGGAGAGGCAGGAGAAAAAACAGACCTTGACTTGGATACAGGGGACAAG
>NZ_MUNE01001290.1:286-515 GCF_002154605.1 Streptomyces milbemycinicus
CGTAGAGTCATTTTGCCGGTGCACACCCCTGTGACTCATGCCCCCCGCATAGTCGATGCCTTGAGGACGGATCCAGCCATGCCGCGTCCGACTCCTGCACAGTTCGCCTACGGTTCGGCCACCGTCGTCTTCTCGACCTTCGCCATGCTGCTGCTGACCCAGACGCGGTCGGGCCTGGGAGTCATGGTGATCGCCGTGGCCGGGCTGGCGCTCGGGCTCCTCGTCGCCG